>CALVNG010000016.1 GCA_944349545.1 uncultured Eubacteriales bacterium | reverse complement strand
GGAGAACGCCGCCATAAGCAGGCACAGGGACAAAACCAGGCCGGCCAACCGTTTCAAAGCATTCATGTCAAAAACCTCCTTCGTTGAGGCCTGCGCCGGGGGCGCGGGGAAGGGTCAGCCCTTGGCGCGATGGGCGGCGCGGGCACGCTCCTCGTGGGAGAGCACGCGCTTGCGCATGCGCAGGGACTTGGGGGTGATTTCCAGAAGCTCGTCGTCGTCGATGAATTCCAGGCATTCCTCCAGCGTAAGCGGGTGGACGCTGACCAGGCGGAGGTTGTCCTCGCTTGCGGAGGCGTTGCGCATGTTGGTGACGTGCTTCTGCTTGCAGACGTTGACCACCAGATCGTCGGGGCGGGCGTTCTGGCCGCAGATCATGCCCTTGTACACGGGGGTCTGCGGCCCGATGAAGAGCGTGCCGCGCTCCTGGGCGTAAAACAGGCCGTAGCTGGTGGATTCGCCGTCCTCAAAGCACACCAGCGCGCCGGCGCTGCGGTGGGGGATGTCGCCCTTGACGGGCTCGTACTTCTCGAACACGCTGGACATGATGCCCTCGCCGCGCGTATCGGTCATGAACTCGGAGCGATAGCCGAACAGGCCGCGCGAGGGGATGAGGAATTCCAGGCGCACGCGCTCCAGGCCGTGCATGCTCTCCATCACGCCGCGGCGGCGGCCGATCTTCTCAATCACAGCGCCGGCGTAGGCCTGCGGCACGTCGGCCACCATGCGCTCGACGGGTTCGCAGCGCACGCCGTCGATTTCCTTGTAGAGCACCTGGGGCTTGGATACCTGGAATTCGTAGCCCTGGCGGCGCATGTTTTCAATCAGGATGGACAGGTGCAATTCGCCGCGGCCGCGCACCTCGAAGGCGTCGGGGCTGTCGGTCTCGTTGACGCGCAGGGATACGTCGGTCTGCAACTCGCGCATGAGCCGGGCCCGCAGGTGGCGACTGGTGACGTACTCGCCCTCGCGGCCGGCGAAGGGGCTGTTGTTGACCGAGAAGGTCATCGTCACGGTCGGCTCGGTGATGCTCACAAAGGGCAGGGCCTCCACCTGCTCAGGCGCGCAGACGGTGTCGCCGATGCCGATGTCCTCGATGCCGCTCATGGCCACGATGTCGCCCATCGAAGCCTCCTTGGCGGGCACGCGCTTGAGGCCGTCGAAGGTGTACAGGCTGGTCAGGCGCAGCGGCTGGGAGACCTTTTCGGTATCATAGTTGGTCTTGATGACGGTCATGCCCTCCGAGAGGGTGCCGCGGCTGATGCGGCCGATGCCGATACGGCCCACGTAGTCGTTGTAGTCGATGGTGGAGATGAGCACCTGCGCGGGGCCTTCCAGATCCCCCTCCGGCGCGGGGATGTATTCCAGGATCGCGTCAAACAGCGGGCGCAGATCCTCGCCGGGCTGGCTGAGATCCAGCGTGGCGGTGCCCTGACGGGCGCTGGCGTAGATGATGGGGCGGTCGAGCGCGGTTTCGTCCGCGCCCAGTTCGATAAACAGGTCCAGCACCTCGTCCACCACCTCGTCGCAGCGGGCGTCGGGGCGGTCCACCTTGTTGACCACCACGATGACGGGCAGCTTCAGCGACAGCGCCTTTTTGAGCACAAAGCGGGTCTGGGGCATGGGACCTTCAAAGCTGTCCACCAGCAGCAGCACGCCGTCCACCATTTTGAGCACACGCTCCACCTCGCCGCCGAAGTCGGCGTGGCCGGGGGTGTCGACGATGTTGATCTTGGTGGACTGGTAGTGTACAGCCGTGTTCTTGGCCAGAATGGTGATGCCGCGCTCGCGTTCGATGTCGCCAGAGTCCATGACGCGGTCGGCTACCTGCTGGTTCTCACGGAAAACGCCGCCCTGCTTGAGCATCTCGTCCACCAAGGTGGTCTTGCCGTGGTCGACGTGGGCGATGATGGCGATGTTGCGGATGTCGTTGCGAATCATAGAAAAGCCTCTTTCCTTTGTTGCTGGATAAAGTCGGGGCGCCTTCGGGTGCGGTCAGGCGGCCGCGGGAGGCACCCCCGCCAGCGGGGAAACCAGGTAAAGATCATGCATATACGCTGCGCACGGCCGTTTCGGCCAGCTCCAATCCTTCGTTGTTTTCCATCGCCAGGCGGATGGACCAGTCGTTTTCAAAGAGCAGCACCTCGCGCTCCTCGGAATCGAAGGCGCGGCCGCTGGTGGAGGTCAGCTTGAGCTTGTCCACGGGCACGGGGGACTGGGTCACCCAGCGCACGTAGCGGAAGGGCAGGCGGTCCATGAGCATGGTCACGCCGTACTCGGTCTTGAGGCGGTGCTCCAGCACCTCGAACTGCAAAACGCCGACCACGCCCACCAGGAAGTCCTCCCGGCCCGTCTCGGTGCGGCGGAAGGTCTGGATGGCGCCCTCCTCGGCCAGCTGAAGGATGCCCTTCAAAAACTGCTTGCGCTTCATGCTGTCCTCCGGGCGCACGCGGGCGAAGTGCTCGGGCGCGAACACCGGGATGGAGGAAAAATGCAGCTTGGGGCCGGCGGAGAGCGCGTCGCCCAGGTGGAAAAAGCCGGGGTCAAACAGGCCGATGATGTCGCCCGCGTAGGCGTTTTCGACGGCCTCGCGCTCGTCGGCCATGAACTGCTGGGGCTGCTTGAGCTGAATGAGCTTGTCCGTGCCGGAGTGATAGACCGTCATGCCCTTCTGGAACTCGCCGCTGACCACACGCACAAAGGCGAGACGGTCGCGGTGGGCGGGGTTCATGTTGGCCTGAATCTTGAAGATGAAGCCGGAGAAGTACGGCTCGGTGGGCGAAATCTCGCCGATGTCGGCCGTGCGGGACAGGGGCGGCGGCGTGATGGACAAGAACGCCTCCAGAAACGGCTCCACGCCGAAGTTGGTGACCGCCGAGCCGAAGAACAGCGGCGTCAGCCGGCCCTCCAGCACGGCCTGCTTGTCAAAGGGATCGCCCGCTACGTCCAGCAGCTCGATTTCCTCGTGCAGGCGGTCGAGATAATGGCGGGCCAGCGCGGCCTCAGCCTCCGGGCCGTCCAGCTTCACGGACCGCTGCTCGGCCATGCTCATGCCGTGATTGCCGCCGGAATAGAGCAGCACGTTCCCGCTCTCGCGCTGGTACACACCCTGAAAGTCGCCGTCCACGCCGATGGGCCAGTTCATCGGGCAGGAACGGATGCCCAGCACCTGCTCCAGCTCTTCCATGAGGGCAAAGGGGTCCTTGCTGGCGCGGTCCATCTTGTTGACAAAGGTGAAGATGGGAATGTTGCGCAGGCGGCAGACCTTGAAGAGCTTGATGGTCTGCTCCTCCACGCCCTTGGCCGCGTCGATGAGCATGACCGCCGCGTCCGCCGCCACCAGCACGCGGTAGGTGTCCTCGCTGAAGTCCTGGTGGCCGGGGGTGTCCAGAATGTTGATGCGATAGCCGTCGTATTCAAACTGCATGGCGCTGGAGGTCACGCTGATGCCACGCTGCTTTTCGATCTCCATCCAGTCGCTGGTGGCGTGGCGTTCAGCCTTGCGCGCCTTGACGCTGCCGGCCTGACGGATGGCGCCGCCGTAGAGCAGCAGCTTTTCGGTCAAAGTGGTCTTGCCTGCGTCCGGGTGGCTGATGATGGCGAACGTGCGCCGCTTGCGGATCTGTTCCAGCGCCTCCGCGCTCAGGGTGGCTTCGCTCATGCGGGTCAAAATCCTCTCTTCCCAGCAATAATACATAGTACAACATCCTATTGTACTATGGATGGAAAAGCGCTGTCAAGAGGCGGAGAACGCGGGCTTTGGCTTTCGGGACAAGATAAGTTGTCTTATCAGGCAAAAGAAAAACCCGCCAGGCGCACTTGGCGCAAAGCGGGTTTTGCGGAAGGCGGAGCCGCGTTACCGGCTGCCCTTGTCGTAGGGAATGCCCTCGGCCTTGGGCGCACGGCTGCTCTTGGAGGTGAAAGCCAACACGATCAAGGTGATCAGATAGGGCAGGAGGCGGTAGAAGTTGGTGTTGATGCCCAGGTCCTTGAGGAAGTAGATCTGCTCGCCGGCGCCATTGAGCACATAGAGGCTGCCGTAGCTGGCGGCGATGCATTTGAACAGGCCGAAGAGAAGCGCCGCGCCCGCCACGCTCAGCGGCTTCCAGTTGCCGAAGATCATAACTGCCAGGGCCAGGAAGCCGAAGCCGGCCACGTCGCCGTTGGAGGTGCAGTTGGTGGTGGTCAGCGCGTACACAAAACCGCCCATGCCCGCCAGCGCGCCGGAGATGGTCACGCCCGCATAGCGCATCTTGAATACGTTGATGCCCAGGCTGTCGGCCGCCTGCGGGTTCTCGCCGCAGGAACGGAGCCTGAGGCCGAAGCGCGTGCAGTAGAGGATCACGGACATGATGATGAACACCAGAATGCACACATACGTGGCCAGATAGACCTTGTTGACAAAGGTGTCAAAGAGGAAGCCGACCTCGTCCGTGCGGCCGTAGCCGAACATGCTCTTTTTGAGCATGAACCAGCTGGCGCTGTCGCCGGTCGCCATCTGCAGGGTGTTCTGGTTGGCAATGAGACGGATGAGGAACAGCACCAGCGCGGGGGCCAGGAGGTTGAGCGCCGTGCCGCCGACGGTCTGGTCCGCGCGCAGGTTGATGGCCGCAAAGGCCAGCAGCAGCGAAAACAGCGCGCCTAGAATCGCGGCCACCGCCATGGTCATCAGCATGAAGCCCTGAAGGCCCACCCAGTTGTCGGCGGCCTTTACCGCGTCAAACCAGCCCCATTGCTGCACCAGCCTGACAAAGAGCACGCCGATAAACGCGCCGAAGATCATGATGCCCTCCAGCGCCAGGTTGATGACGCCGCTTCGTTCGGCGTAAACGCCGGCCAGAGCCACGATCATCAGGGGAACGGCATAGATCAGCGTCTGACGGATCAGAAATACCATGCTGCCGGAGGTGAGATTCTCAAACAACGTTTCCATTATGCCTTCAGCGCCTCCTTTCCATCCGCTTTGGAATCCGCCTGCGTGCCGTCCGGGTCGGGGTTCTTGAGCGGCGCGTCGGTCTTGTGCGCGCGGCGGTGGCCCAGCAGCGTTTTGATCAGCAGCGAGAACGCGCTCAGGTATACGATCACGGCGATGATGACGTCGGTGATGTATTCGTTGTAGGCGGTGAGGTTGGTCATCTGCAGGCCGGAGATATCCAGCATGGACATGAACATGCCCGTGAAGATCACCCCGATGGGATGGTTGGCCGCCAGCAGCGCCACCGGGATGCCGTTGAAGCCCGTTGCGGGCAGGCTCTGGTAGGTGGACCAGAAGAATTCGGTGTTGCCGCTGAGGTAGTACAGCGAACCCGCGGCGCCCGCCAGCGAACCCGCGATGGCCATGGAGAGCACGATGTTGCGCTTGTCCTTGATGCCCGCGTAGCGCGCGGCGAAGCGGTTGGAGCCGCAGGCCTTGAGCTGGTAGCCGAAGGTGGTGCGGGTGAGGATGATATAGACGATGATCGCAAGGATGGCTGCGACCACGATGCCGCCGTTGACCTGGGAGTCGTGGAAGATCAAATCCAGACCCAGCTTGGAGGTGGCCACGTTGTTGAAGGTGGTTTTGTAGATGTAGCCGCTCTTGGTGTTTTCCACCACGTTTTTGAGGTTGGAGATATCAAAGACCCAGGTCACCAGGTTGGCGGCGATCCAGTTGGTCATGATGCAGGCCAGCACCTCGTTGATGTTGAGGAGCGATTTGAGCATGCCCGGAATGGCGCCCCACAGGGCGCCCGCCAGCATGCCGCCGAAGAAGGCCAGAAACCAGATGATTTGCGGAGGAACGACGGAGGAGGGGATGGAGAGGGCGATGAACAGCGTGGCTGCCGTGCCTGCCAGGTACTGCCCCGGCGCGCCGATGTTGAACAGGCCCGTCTTAAACGCCACCGCCACGGAAAGACCCGTGAGGATGAGCGGGGTGGCGCGGAAGAGCATGTTGCCCACGCTGGCCGGGTTAAAGCCGAAGGTCAGCGCGCCCGCCGCGTTGCGGCCCGTGGCAAACAGGCCGCCAAAGATCAGCCTGACGCCGTCCCACACGCTTTTCAGCCCCAGCGTGGGGTTACAGATGCCTACAATCAGGATGATCAGGCTGCCTGCGACCAGACCCGCCAGAATCGACAGGACCGACGCCATGACCGAGCGCGTGCCGTCCTGATGCCAAAGCTTGAGCAAACGGTTTTTCATGCCTGGGTCACCTCCTGCCGCTTTGCGCCGGCCATGTAGAGGCCCAGCTCCTCAACCGTCGTTTGCCTGGGATCAAACTCGCCCACGATCTCGCCTTCGTACATGACGAGAATCCGGTCGGAGAGGTTCATCACCTCTTCCAGCTCGAGGCTGACCAGCAGCACGGCCTTGCCCTCGTCGCGAAGCTTCACCAGCTCGCCGTGGATGTATTCGATCGCGCCCACGTCCAGGCCGCGCGTGGGCTGGACGGCGACGATGAGCGGCTTGTCGCGGTCGATCTCGCGGGCGACGATAGCTTTCTGCTGGTTGCCGCCGGACATGCTGCGGGCAATGGTCACCGGCCCCTGGCCGGAGCGCACGTCAAACTGCTCGATGAGCTTTTCGGCATATTTTCGCGTCTCATCAAAGCGGATGAAGCCATGGCGCTGGAACTGCGGCTCCTCAAAGCGCTGCAGAACGAGGTTCTGCTCCAGCGTAAAGTCCAGAATCAGGCCATGCTTGTGTCGATCCTCGGGAATGTGGCTCATGCCCGCGTCGCTGCGGTCGCGAATGGGCGCGTGGGTGATGTCGTGGCCGCAGAGGGTGATCTTGCCGCCGGAGGGCTTTTCAAGCCCCGTCAGGGCGTAGACCAGATCGGTCTGGCCGTTGCCGTCGATGCCTGCGATGCATACGATCTCGCCCGCGCGCGCGGTGAAAGAAACGTTCTTCACAGCGTCGTGCTTGTACAGGCGGGAGGGCACCCGCAGATCCTCCACCTTGAGCACGGGCTCGGCGGGCCGGGCGGGGCCTTTCTCCACCACCAGCTGCACGGGGCGGCCCACCATCATGCGGCTGAGCTCCTCCTGCGTGGTGGTGGCGGTGTCCACCGTACCCACGTAGCGACCCTTGCGCAGCACCGTTACGCGGTCGGACACCTCCATGATCTCATTGAGCTTGTGGGAGATGAACAGGATGCTCTTGCCTTCCCTGGTCAGCCCCCGCATGATTTCCATCAGCTCCTCAATCTCCTGCGGGGTGAGCACGGCCGTGGGTTCGTCAAAAATGAGCACCTCATTGTCGCGGTAGAGCATTTTGAGGATCTCCACGCGCTGCTGCATGCCCACGGTGATGTCCTCGATTTTGGCGTCCAGATCCACCTTGAGGCCGTAGCGATCGCTGAGCGCCAGCACCTTTTCTCGCGCGGCGCGGCGGCTGAGGAAACCGTACCGGGTATCCTCGGCGCCCAGGATGATGTTGTCCAGCACGGTAAAGACGTCGATGAGCTTGAAATGCTGATGCACCATGCCGATGTGCAGAGCCGTGGCGTCGTTGGGGTCGTTGATCTGGACCTCTTTGCCATCCTTTTTGATGACGCCGGCCTCCGGCTGATACAGGCCGAACAGCACGCTCATCAGCGTGGACTTTCCGGCGCCGTTTTCACCAAGCAACGCGTGAATTTCACCCCGGCGCAGCTGCAGGGTGATATCGTCGTTGGCCTTGATTCCGGGAAACTCCTTGGTGATGTGGAGCATTTCGATAACGTAATCCGGGGCGTTATCCAACCGCCTCCACCCCCCTTTCTGCTTGTTTCAGGGAAATGAGCTTTTTATCAATAGGTACATTATATCGGTTTAGGGTAGAAATTGCAAGAAAAAGGGCCCGGAGGAACGCAGAAAGATACGCAAATGAAAACGGAGAGGGCGTTTGCCCTCTCCGCGTATGAACCGGGATTATTCGTAGATGATCTCCACGTTCTCCAAGCCGGCATTGACGACGGCGTCAGCTTCCAGCACGGTGTCGTCGACCACGACGGTGCCGTCCTTGATGGAAGCCAGCAGCGCCTCGTACTCTTCGATGGTGTAGCTTTCCAGCGCCCAGGTATCGGTGGGCAGGCCAACAGCGTCATCGTTGGCGCCCAGGCTGGTGGCGATGTTGCCAACCTCGTCCCACTCATCGGCGTAGTACTTGCCGATGGCCCAGGAGGTCGCGTTGACCAGGCCCTTGAGGGCGGAGGTCACAACGGTCTCGGACTCGTAGCTCTGGTCCACGTCCACGCCCACCACGAACAGGTCGTTGGCGGAGGCGGCGGAGACGATGGAGGAGAACATGGAGCCGCCGCAGGCGAAGATGATCTCGGTGCCGTTCTCATACCAGCCCTGAGCCATGGTCTGCAGCTCGGGGGAGGCGCTGAAGCTGGCGCCATACTGCCAGGAGTACTTGAGCTCGGCGGTGATGCCCATTTCCTTGGCAGCCGCGCTCACGCCCTGGGCAAAGCCGTAGCCGTAACGGCAGCAGGCCGGGTTGGTGCCGCCGCCGCCGCCCATGAAGCCGATCTTGGTGAAGCCGTCCTTGACGATGGCATACCCGGCCAGATAGCCGCTCTGCTCTTCCTTGAAGGCGATGGGGGCCACGTTGTCAAGGCCGATGGGATAGCCGTCAATGAAGACGAACTTGGTGTCGGGATAGGTTTCGGCAGCCTGGCGCAGCGCAGCCTCCTGCAGGAAGCCGGCGCACACAACCACCTTCGCGCCGCCCTCGCAGGCGGCCTTCATGGCGTCATAGCGGTCGTCGTCGGTCGCCTGATCGCCGTTGGCGGGCTGATAGTATTTGTAGGTCAGGTCGTTGGCGGCGGCATAGGCCTTCACGCCGTTCCAGGTGCCCTGGTTGAAGGATTTGTCCTTGAGCTGGCCCACGTCGGTCACGAACGCAAGCTCATACTTGCCGTCCTCGGCGACGATCTCGTCGGGGATATCGTCGGGATTGACGGTTTCAGCGACCGCGGTAAACGCGAAGAGAACCAGGGTCAGGGCCAGAAGCATCGACAGAAACTTCTTCACTTGATTCTTCCTCCTATTTATGAGTTTTGAGTTTCGGTTTTCACAACCGGATCAGCAGATTCAGTATAGCATGATTGTGACAATTATTCAAGCAAGGGGCCGGGCGGTAGGAAAATATTTCGAGCTACTTCGCGCCTCCCGCCACAAGTCCGCTGGCCACGGCGAACATCAGATTGAAGCCGCCGCAAGCGCCGTCCACGTCCAGCACCTCGCCGGCCGCATACAGGCCGGGACACAGCCGGCTCTGCAGGGTTCGGGGATCGAAGCCGCCCGTGGCCGCGCCCCCGGCGGTGACCTGCGCGGCATCAAAGCCGCGCGTACCCGTGACGGACACGGGAAAATCGGCGATGGCCCGCGCCAGCTGCGCGAGCGCTCCGGGCCGGGCGGACAGAAGCTGCCGAAGCGGCTCACGGGAATGCCGCTCCAGCCCGGCGGCGCGCAGCAGCGCGTCGTTCAGAGCGGGCGATGCGGCCCCGGTCAGCAGCTCGGAAAGGGGGCAGCCGTCCCGACGCTGCGCGCGCAGGCGCAACAGGCGCTCCGTTTCCGTCAGCGCCTCCGGGCCGCCGCCCTCTGCGGCGCTTAGACCGAGCACGGCTTCGCGCAGGTCCATGCGCAATGCGCTTCCGGGCTTCCACCAGCGCGCCAGCTGCATGGCCGCGATGCCGCTCACCCCGTCCGGGGCAAAGAGCGCCTCGCCGCGGCTTTCGGCCAGACAGGCGCCCCGTGCGTCCAGAAGGCGCAGCGCCGCGCGCACCCGCTGACCCGCCAGCGCGCGCAGCGGCTCCGGGTCAGCAAGCAAAGCGCACAGGGCGGGCCGGGGCGGCGTCAGCGCATGCCCAAAGGCGGTCAAAAGGCCGTAAGCGCCGCCGTCCGTGCCGTGCGCAGGCGCGGCGGCCCCGCCCGCCGCCACGATGACGCGGTCTCCCCGCCAGCGCGCCGGGGTTTCCTCCGCGAGCGCGCCGGGTCGGGCTTTCCCGTTTTTTTTGGATACGTCGGGGAGGTAGCGGCATACCGTTCCCCGCGCCTCGAAGCCGCCGCCGGGCAGGCGGACCAGCTCCGCCGCGCGCGCGTTGACGATGATTTCCACATTCAGCCTGCGCGCGGCGAGCAGCAGCGCGTCCACCGCCGAGGAGGCCAGGAACGAGGCGGGATAGACTCGTCCCTCCTCCTCCAGGCGAAGGGGCACGCCCAGGTCCTCCCAGAAGGCCGCCAGCCGCTCATAGGGCATAGCGGCAAGCACCTGCGCGGCAAAATCCGCCCCGCCGGGATAGTCCGGCGCGCCGGCATTGAGCAGGTTGCCCCGCCCGTTGCCCGTAACCCCCAGCTTCTTGAGCGGCCTGCGCCCGCGCTCCAGCACCGTGACGGTCTGCCCGGCCCGCGCCGCGGCGATGGCGGCGGCCATGCCCGCCGCTCCGCCGCCGATGATCAGGGTATGCATCATAGCCGCCTCATTTCGTCGATCAGGCGCTGCTCGCTGCAGAGCGCTTCCAGCATGGATACGTTTTGAATCAGCACGTCGCCTGCCCTGGCGACGGCGGCCACAAACGCCTGGTCCATCGCGCGCAGCCCGCCCTGCTCCAAAAGCGGGCACACGCACCATGCGCGCGGGTCCGGCTCCGCCACGCAATGCGCCTGATCGCCCAGCGCGTCGGACTGCACGCGGATGCGCAGCGGAAAGATGCGGCAGGCCAGCGGCCGATGCTCGCGCGTGCAGGTTCCCTCGCACACCAGGCGCTTGCCGCCCTTGAAGAGCGTGTCGTCGTCCACGAGGCGGAAGGGGAAGCCTTCGATGGGCCGGCGATAGCGGCTTTCCTCAAAGGGAAACAGCAGCATGCCGTTGAGGCCCGTCTCGTCGGGCTGGCAGCAGGCGGCTGCGCACAGACGGCCGCAGTCCCGTTTGAGCGGGGTCAGATCCCCCAGCGCCGCGCACGCGGCCTCCAGCGTCCGCACGGCGGGCCGCCGGGCCAGCAGCCTCATGATGATTGCCATAAATCCTCTCTCCCCTCGCTGTTTGTCTGAAAGGACGCAAGGCCAGTATACAGAAATCGCAGCCGGCGCGCAACCCCGTGCCGCCTCCCGTTTTTTCCATGCTTGACGGGCGCGCGCCGATGCGGTATCATGGCCGTGTCGCTTCATTTACGGAAAGGAAGGGAACGCATGCGCAACAAGAATATCTGGATCGGAATCGCGCTGGTAGCGGCCATCGCTGTGGTAGCTGTGCTGGCCGCCGTGCTGCCCGCGCGCGTCGCCACCCCGGCGGCGGATGCGCCCACGCTGGGGCCTGATGTATTCGCCGAATCCACCGCCACAGCCCAGCCCGCCGCGGAGCCAACGGCCACGGCGGAACCCGCGACGGAGGCCACCGCCTCGGCGGAGCCTGCGACCGAACCCACCGCAGCGGGAGAGACTGCCGCTACCGGCGCGCCTGACGCGGCGGAGGAAACAGCGCCTGTTACGGTCACGTCCCCTTCTGGTGAAACCACGACGCCAGTGCCCGAGGACAGCGATGCGCCTCAGGCGACCATTGATCCGGCCTCCATCAAGGCATGGCTGCTGGTTACGGCTGGCGGCACCACCTACCAGCCCATTCCCCTGATCGAAGAGGGGGAATACTCCGTCATTCAGGAGGAAACCGGGGCGAAGAACGTCATCCATGTGACCCCGGAAAGCGTGGATATGAAAAGCTCCACCTGCGAAAATCAGGACTGTGTCAAGCAGGGCGTGGTTTCACTGGACAACAGGGAGAACCGTCTCCTGGGCAACATGATCATCTGTCTGCCCAACCAGGTATCGCTGGAGCTGTACACCACGGAGGAACTGATTCAGATGCTGTCCGGAAACTGACAGGAGCGTACAGATGAGCAGAAAAAAACAAACCCTGCGGGAACGTACCCAGTGGGTGGCGCTGTGCGGGCTGCTGGTGGCCCTGATGCTGGTGCTGGGATTTGTCGAGAGCCTGATGCCGGTGGCGGCGGGTGTGCCGGGGATCAAGCTGGGCTTGAGCAACGGCGTGCTGATCTTTGCGGTCTACATGCTCAATATCCCTACGGCGTTTGTGCTGATGGTGCTCAAGGTGGTGCTTTCCGGGCTTTTGTTCGGAGGGGTGAACGCCATGATGTATGCCTTTGCCGGCGGGCTGGTGAGCATGGTGTTTATGACGCTGCTCAGCCGTGTGCGCGGGATTCATCCCGTGATGGTGAGCATGGTGGGCGGCGTGGCCCATAACGTGGGCCAGGTGGCCCTGGCCATGGTGATTTTGAGCACCCCAAGCCTGATGTACTATATGGCGGTGCTGATGGTGGCGGGCCTGATCACAGGGGCGGTCACCGGCGTGGCGGCCAATCTGGTGATGAAGCACCTGCAAAAGATTCGCAGATAGCGCGGGAAAGCGCCCCGGCGGCAACGGCAGCCGCCGGGGCGCTTCTTTATGGAACGCGCGGCTTTGCGCGGGAGGGAACGCCCACGGACGAGGAAGTGTGCGGAGCCGCCCCGCCGCCGCCCCCCGCAAAAAGCGGCTCCCCGGCGGCCGTTGGCTGCCGGGGAGCGAACTTGACGCCGTGGGAGCGGATCAGGCGGCCGGCGCTTCCGTAGCTTCGGGAGCGGCGGTTTCCTCCGCGGCGGCGGTGTCGGTGGCGGCGGTCGTGCCCTCAAGCTCCGCGATGCTGGGGGTCACACCGGTGTAGGTGATGTCGGCTTCCGCCAGCCAGGATTCCAGGGTGGAGGCATACAGCTCGTTCTGCTTGCTGGCCAGCAGGCTCTGCCGCTTGGCTTCGCGCTGCTCGTCGGTCATGGGGATGGGACCGCCTTCCACATCGCCGATGTACTTGACGATGTGCACGCCATAGCTGCTCAGGTAGGGAGCGGAGACGCCGCCCACGCTGTCGATGCTCATGGCAGCCTCGACGAACTCGGGCACATAGGCGGTCGAGGCGCTGCATACCTCATAGCCGCTGGTCATGTAAGGCTCGGTGGTCATGCCGGGGTCAGAGGCGGTGCCGTCCTCGTTGACGCCGTAGGTGGCGATCAGCTCGTCGAAATCCGCGCCCTCGGCAATCTTCTGGTTGATTTCGTCGATGGTATCCGCCAGCGAATCGAAGATGGCTGCCTTGGCGGCATTGACCTGGTCTTCGGTCACGGGTTCGGGCGTGGCGGTGGGCTCGGCGGTCGCCTCGTCGGCGTCGGTGGCCTCAGCGGTTTCGCCGTCGCTCTCCTCGGCCGCCGCGGCGGCCTCCTGCTGCTCTTCCCAGCGGGCCTGCAGGTCGGTATAGGCGGTCATCAGCTCGGAATCCACGGGCAGCAGGATGTGCTTGACCGCGCGGAATCCGTCGGGCTTGTACCAGGCATGGTCGAGGTTGCTGCTGGTTCCGTAGAGGGCGGCATACATGGCCATCTGGTCCACATAGCTGTTGTAGGACTCATAGGCGGCGATGTCGTTTTCGTAGAGCTCCTTGTCAGCCTCCACCAGCGACTGATAGAGATCCTCCACCTCCTGATCGGTCACCGTGGCGTCCTGGACCATGATGTCGGCGATCTTGTTGATGATGGTATAGCGCTTGTATTCCTCGCGCAGGCTTTCGAGGGTGTAGCCCTGATCCTTGTAGTAGTTGAGGGCCTCCTCCTGCGCGGCGGCCTTCTCCTCCTCGCTGCTCTCCTCGGTCAGGTCGGGATAGAAGTAGGCCTGGTAGTCCGCCAGGGCGGTTTCCCAGTTGGCGTCGGCATCGGCTTCGATGGCGGCGATTTCATCGTCCGTCAGCTGATCGACGCCAAATTCCTTGGCCTTCTGCTCCATCAGCGCCTCGGTGAGGCGGTTTTCCAGCGCCACGGCGCGGAACAGGTCCACATTGGCCTGCTGGGTCAGGTCGTAGGCGCTGCCGTACTGCGCAACCAGGCTGGAATACAGGCTCTTGACATCGTCCCAGCTTACTTCCTCACCATTGACGCTGGCCAGCACGTCGGAGTCGTTGAGCTCGGTGACGGCCGCGGCGGCGTCGGTCGTGGCGGCCGCATCCTCGGCCAGGGCGGCGGTTCCCCACAGCATGCACAGGCACAGAAGCAGGGCGACAGTTTTCCTGAGTTTGGTCATGTTTGCAACGTTCCTTTCCAAAACGGGATTATCAAAGGGGGCAGATCCTCGGACGCGCCGCCCTTGCGGGCGAACGCCCGGCGGTTTGATATCCCAGCCATTATGACACACCGACGGTTTTTCTGCAAGGGATTTCGGGTCGAAAGGCAGAATGTTACAGACTATTCACACGTTTTTCACAACTTTGGACTTGGAGGAGGTGAGAGTATGCGGGCCGTCATTGAAAAGCGCGAGAGAAGGCTGACGGTGTTTGACGGGGAGAAGGAAATCCTGCGCTGCCGTGCGGCGCTGGGACGCGAACCGGAGGGCCCCAAGCTGCGTCAGGGGGACGGGCGGACGCCGGAGGGCGTCTACGCCATCTGCCTGATCAAGGAACGGGGCAAGTACGGACGAAGCCTGGGGCTGTCCTATCCCGGCGTACATGACGCGCTGGCGGCGCTTTCGCGCGGGGAGATCGACGCAGCCACGCTTTGTGCCGTGGAGCAGGCACAGCGCGAAGGCCGCCGGCCGCCGTGGGGTTCGCCCCTGGGCGGGGAAATCTATATCCATGAGGGCGGGAGCCGGAGCGACTGGACGCAGGGCTGCATCGCGCTGGACGCTTCGGACATGGACCGCCTCTTTCCCCTGCGGGATCAGCTGGAGGCCGTGGAGATCCGTCCCTAGGCAAGTTGCATTCCAACGGGCCATCTGCTATACTACGCGTAGTCCGGGCCGCGCAAAGCGCGGCTCTATTTGAAGGAGGATGCGCGGCATGAGCGCAGCGTGGCGCACCAGGATTCTGAGCCTGGCGGGGCGCGTCATATTGGAAAACGGCGGCGAGACCTACCGCGCCGAGGACACGGTGACGCGCATGGCGCATGCGCTGGGCATGACGGAGGTGGACGTGTTCGGCATACCCAGCGGCCTGTTCATCTCCTATACGGATGAGTGCGGCGAGCGGGAAACGTCCGTGTGCCGGATTTTTCTGCGCGGCACGCATCTGGCCAGGGTGGACCGGGTCAATCAGATCAGCCGTCAGCTGGCGGAGGGGACCCTTGCGCCGGAGGCGGCGATGGACGCCCTGCGGGAGGCTGCGCGCCTCGGGGAGGACATGGCCGTGTGGTATGCGCCGGCGGTGGCGTTCCTGACGGCGGCCGGGTTTGCCGTGATGTTCGCCGGCGGATGGGTCGATATGGCCGTGGGCGGCGTGTGCGCGGCGCTGACGCTGCTGGTGCCGCGCCTGCTGGGGCGGCGCGACGGAAGCGGCATGAGCAGCGTGCTGCTGGGCGGCGTGCTGTGCGCGCTGATTCCGCTGGCGTTTCATGCGCTGACCGGGCTGGGGGTGGTGGAGGCGATGATCGCCAGCGCCATCATGCCGCTGGTGCCGGGCCTTAGCATGACCAACGCGGTGCAGGACATCCTGCGGGGCGACATGGTTTCCGGGGTGACGCACGCCGCGCGCGCCGTGATGATCGCGGCGCTGCTGGCGGGCGGCGCGCTGATCGGCACGCATGTGAGCAGCTGGGTGGGGCTGGCGGGACAGTCGCTGGAGAGCGCGCCCGCAATGCCCTTTGACCTGCGCGCCGCGGCTGCGCTGCTGATCAGCAGCCTGCTGGCGGGCGGCGGCTTCGGGGCGCTGCTCTACGCGCCGCGAAAGGCCATCCTCTGGGGCGGAATGCTGGGGTCCGCGGGCTATCTGTGCTACTGGGCGGCGATGGCCCTGGGCGCGGCCGAAACCGCCGCCATGTTCGCGGGCGCGCTGGTGGCGGCGCTGGGGGCGCAGATCGCCGCGCGCAGGCTGAAGATGATTGCCACGGTGTTTGTGACCATCGCCATCCTGCCGCTGGTGCCGGGCGTGGGCCTCTACCGCGCGATGAGCGCGCTGGCCACGGGCGATATGGCGGCGGGGGCCTCCATCGCCGCCCATACCATGGCGCTGATCGTGATGATCGCGCTGGGCATCGGCCTGGGAACGGCGCTGGTAGGCGCGGACCGCGGCGCGAAACACTGAAGAGAAGGAGAGCGTGAGCCATGACGCATACGCTGGAAAAACCCTCTGCCACGAGCGCTGGGCTGATGAATGCCTCCATGCTTGTGTATCTGTTCTGGCTGCTGCTGCCCGCGGTGCAGACCACGGGGCACGCCGTTACGGGTGCAGCCGCAGTGGCGCTGTTTGGCGCGGGCGTGCTGCTGGACGGGACGTGGCTCAGGGCGCATGGCTGGCGCACCTTGCTGCGCGCGGCGTGTGCCGCGCTGATGCCGGCGATCCTGCGCGTCTTTCTGGCGCGCGGCGGGGAAAACGGCGCAGGCTTCTATGTGCAGCAGGCCATGTTCTGGTTCCCGGTGGTCTTTGCGGGCTATGCGCGCGAGCGGGGCGACAGCCGCCTGTGGCGCTGGGTTCGTCCGCTTATGCTGGGCGTGATCACCGTGACCACGCTCACCACCATCGGCTGGCTCATCCAGGGCATGCTGCGAGGCGGACGCGTGTACGCCTATTCCCGCTCGCTTGGCTACGGAGCCGGGGGCGAGGCGCAGGAGGCCTATCTCAAGGAACTGATGCTGCGCAACATCGGCGGATATGACTTCGTATACGCCACGGTGGCGGCGCTTCCGCTGACGTGCCTGGCGATCCAGCGGCACGGAGGCCGGCGGCGCGCGGCCTTCTGCGCGCTGCTGGCGGCGCAGGCGGTCATGGTGGCGCTTTCGCAGTATACCTATGCCACGCTGTTTGCGGCGGCCATTCTGGCGGTGGAGGGCATCGGGCTGGCGGTGCGCGCCGCTTCGCGCGGGCGCGTAGGGCTGGGCGCGTCGCTTCTTTGGGGCGCTGTGCCGCTGGCGGCGGCGTTTCTGCTGCGCGTGCCGCTGACCGCGCTGGCCGCCGAGGTATGCGAGGGACTGGGCCTCAGCAATTTTGCCTTCAGCTTCCGGCAGCTGCTGCAGGCGCTGGAGGGTGGCGCGACCAGCGCGGACTCCCGCCTGGGGTATTACCTGACGGCGCTGGAGGGTTTGGCGCGCTCGCCGCTCATAGGCAGCATGTTGGGCGGCGAAAAGCTGCTCAGCCAGCACAGCGACCTGTTGGACGCGTTGAGCGGCACGGGCTTGCTGGGTACGGCGGCGATGGGCGGCATGCTGTGGCTGATGGGGCGCGGGGCGTTCCGCGGGCTGAAAAAAAGCCCCGCCAGGGCGCATCTGGTCCTGACGGGGATTGCCGTGGGCGCGACCGCGCTGCTGGGCACGGTGGTGTATAGCCGGGACATCGCGGCCGTGGCGATGATGGGCGTGCTTTTGGTGCTGGAGGGCGAAGCGGCGCGGGCGTGAGGTCAAGGCGGCGGTCATGGGTCCTCCGCCTCTCCCGCGCAAGGGCAAATCTCGCGCACGGTCACGACGCCGTCCTCCACGGTAAAGCGCACGTCGCAGCCGGCGAAAAGCATGCCGTAGACCCGGCCCGGTTCGTGCTGATAGCCGGGGCGGGGGTCCTGGGCCAGCGTATCGAGAAGGGCTTTGCGCCTTTCCTGCGGAACGGGCGCGAGCACGCCGGGATCGGCCCGTACATCCAGAGCCGCCAGCGGAGCGGGTGCGAAGCCGCCCCGCGCGCCGGGATGGCTGTCGGTGTAGGGCAGATAGGGCTTGATGTCCAAAATCGGGGTGCCGTCCATGAGGTCGGCGCCGCATACATGCAAAACGGGCCCCAGCGCGGGGTCCGTTTCGATTCGCTCCAGCCTGACGGAGGACAGGCCGATGGCGTTGGGCCGAAACGGCGACCGTGTGGCAAAAACGCCCATACGACGGTTGCCGCCCAGCTTGGGCGGGCGCACCGTGGGCGTCCAGCCCTTCCCCATGCACTGGGAAAACTGCCAGATCAGCCACAGATGGCTGAATCCTTCCAGCCCGCGAAGCGCGTCGGGATTGCGGTATTCGGGCTCGAACACCACGCGCGCCGTGAGGCTGTCAACCAGCCCGCTCTGGCGCGGTATGCCGAATTTGGAACCAAAATCGCTTCGGACGCGCGCGATGATGCGCACCGTCATCGTTTCGCTCATGGCTGGACATCCTCATTTCCCGTGTCCAGCAGTTCCAGCAGCGACAGGCTACGGATATGCCACTGGTTGTTTTCCTTGACCATGGTGGCGCTGTAGCGCCCGCCCTGCCATTTGGGGGGCGATTCGTACCCCTCGCCGTACAGCGCGCGCGCCGCCTCCGCATAGTCGCCGTTTACCCGCCCGTCGATGCGGGGAATGGTTTCGGTAAACTCCACACGGGCCGTGCTCTCCCACGGCCAGCACCACATCCAGGTCATCTCCAGCCGATGGTCGATACCGCGCACGGTGTAATAGGTGTACGGGCTGCGCCCGTCGATGGCCAAGAGCAGGTTTTCATCCCGCTGCAGGTAGCTGCCCTGAAAAAACTTGGTCAGCTCCGAGGGCGATTCACCCATCATGATTACCTGGGCGCGCTTGGCCATGCCGTCCTTGAGCACGATGTAAATGTTGGAGGCGTTCATGGCATAGTAAAACGTGACCGTAAACAGCCCCAAAAGCACCGTGATCAGCAGCAGCCTTCCCGCCAGATACCAGATAAACCGGCGCAGCTTGCGCATGCGGCAGCCCTCCTCCCTTTCAAAAGCGTGCCACCATTATAGCAAAGCGCAGGCGTTTTCGCAATTGAGGGAAAGGGTTGGCATTGTAAAACCGGGTTGCGCAAAGCGCGAAGGAGTGGTATCATGCCGGTGACGAAAGTCAGGGGAGGGACCTTGCGAATGCGCAAACGCTATGAAACGGTCATCTATGACCTGGATGGAACGCTGCTTAACACGCTGGAGGACCTGGCCAATGCGGTCAACCATGCCCTGCGGGAAAGCGGCTATCCCGAACGCACGCTGGAAGAGGTATGCCGCTTTGTGGGCAACGGCGTGGGCCAGCTGATTCACCGGGCGCTGCCGGCCTCCGCCGACGGCGACGAGGAGGCCTTCCAGGAGACCCTGCAGGCGTTCAAAAGCTATTACGCGCGCCACAACAACGATACCACCGCGCCCTACGACGGCATCGAGGCGCTGCTGGACCGGCTGCATCAGGCGGGCGTGCGGCAGGCTATCGTTTCCAACAAGAACGACCCCAACGTCAAGGCGCTTACGCGCGACTACTTCAGCCGCTGGATTCCGCTGGCGGTGGGGGAGCAGGAGGGCGTGCGCCGCAAGCCCGCGCCGGATACGGTCCTCAAGGTGATGGAGGAATGGGGATTGAAGCCCTCCGAGGTGATCTACGTGGGCGACAGCGACGTGGACGTGGAAACCGCCCGCAACGCCGGGGTGGACTGCGCGGCGGTCTGCTGGGGGTTCCGCACGGAGGACGAGCTGCGCGCCGCGGGCGCCACAGCCCTGTTTCATACGCCCGGTGAATTGGGGGATTACATTTTGGACGCTTCCACTGAAAAACGATAAAAAACGAAGAAAAAAGCTGATTTTATACGCATCGGTCGCGATTTCAAAGGCGGCCGATGCTTTTTTGACCTTCTTTGATCAATAAGGAGCGCTTCAATGAATTGACTATCTTTGACCATTATATTATACTAACGGCGTGGTCAGGAGGAAAGGATCACGGGAGAAATCCCGGGAAGCCTCCGGGCCGCGGAAAAGAACCTGTCATGTACACCACGCGGCAAACGCCGCATTTGTAAGGAGGATGCTTTATGTATACAATCGTTCCGTTCCGTCGTGCTTTTGATTCTGCTTTTGCCCCGCTGTTCAACGACCACTTTATGCGTGAATTCTTTGACGCCAGCAACGCGCCGGAAATGCGCGTGGATGTGCGTGAAAAGGACGACGCCTTCCTGCTGGAAGCCGACCTGCCCGGCGTAAAGAAGGAGGACATCAGCCTTGACGTCAACGACGGCGTGCTGACCATCAGCGCCGATATCAACCAGGAGAAGAAGGAGACCAACAAGGAAGGCTATGTGTGCAGCGAGCGCCGCTGCGGCCATGTGGAGCGTTCCTTCAACCTGGAGGGAATCGACGTGGGCAGCATCAAGGCCGATTACCGCCAGGGCGTGCTGATGGTGCGCCTGCCCAAGGAGAAGGTTCAGGAGAAGAAGAACACCTTCAAGATCGCCATTGGCGACGAGGTGAGCAAGCTCTCCGACGGCGAGTAAAGCCCGGAGAGAAAAGAAAAAATGACGCGGAGCGCCGGATGCCCGGCGCTCTGCCGGTTTGTCTCCCAATGGCCGTTCTCAGATGCGGCCTTTTGACAGCCTGGCATCCGAATGGGTCTTGCCGATTTCCGCTCGCAACAGGCCGCATCGCTGCTCCGTGATGTGGCTTTTTTGACGGACAGGTTACGCTTTTTTTGGTTCCGCAACGATCCATGTGAAGGCAATAGGTAACCAAAAGCGGCTAAAGGCCCGCAATCCCTTTGTTTCCTCCCGCCGTACCCTGCCCCATTGCCCGCGTGATGTCAATGTGATACAATGCAGCCTGCAAGAGGGCGGCGCCCGGCAAGGCAGCCGTGTTTCTCATGAGAAAAACGGGAGGCAAAGCATGGAACTAACGCAGCTGCGCTATTTTTTGCAGGTGTATCGCCTCAGGAACATCTGCAGCGCCTCCGCCCGGCTGAATGTAACGCAGCAGGCGGTTTCCAAGCAGATCCGCAAGCTGGAGGACGAGCTGGGCGTCGCGCTGTTTGTGAGGAATCCGCGCGGCGTGCAGGCGACGGCCTATGCGGATATGCTGGCGCAAAAGGTGCAGGGGTTTTTGCCGGAGCTGGACGCGCTCGTCAGCGATATCCAGAAGCGCGACCGGGAGATATCCGGCGTCGTTCGCCTGGGCATACAATGCTGGCAGATGAGCGTGGCGCACGGCCTCAGATACGATGTGCTCAAGACGTTTGAGCAGGCCTATCCGCGCGTGCGCCTGATCTGGGAAAACAGCATCCCCGGAAGGTGCCTGAGCGGCCTGCGGGAAGGCGCGCTCGACCTGGCGGTGATGGGCGTGCGGGAAAACCAGGAGGATCTTGACCTCACGCCCCTGCGCCGGACCGGGTGGTATATGCTCATGGCCCAGAGCCACCCCCTGGCTGCGCGGGAGGTGCTGCATATGAATGATCTTGCCGGCCAGCGCATCATCCTCTCCGGGAATGAAGCGAAGGTGCGCCGCAAGATCAACAGCCTGCTGGGGGAGCTGGAAAAGCCCGAATTTATCGGCGTTGAGGATTTCATCTTCGACCTGATCGGGCAGCAGATCGAGGGCAACGGCGCCATGATGCTCACTACGGAGATCACGCAGGACATGTTCAACCCCGCGCGCTTCGTCATGGTTCCCCTCACCGGCAGCCTGTGGCGGACTGAGCTGTACCTGGCCAGGCTGAAAGACATGACGCCTTCTCCCGCCGCACAGGCGCTGTATCAATTTCTGCTTGAGAAATGGTCCGATTCATCACAACCATTGGTTGTGAGCAGGGGTGAATAATCGGCGTTTTACATCCCGTCCTCCCGAATGATAATATATTAACAAGACGGGCATTCACACGCCCGGACGAGGAAAGGGAGGACACACATGAAAAAGGTTATCAGTATGCTGGCAGTGCTGTCGATGCTGCTGTGCATGGGCGCGGCAGCCACGGCCGAAGCGGCCTACACGCCGGGCACCTACACGGCGACCGCCGCGGGATTCGGCGGCGACGTGACGGTGACCGTTACGGTGGATGAAAGCGCCATCACCGACGTGCAGGTTGAGGGCGAAGATGAAACGCCGGCCATCGGCGGCGTTGCGGTCGCCAATATGCCGGCGGCCATTCTCGCTGCCGGCGGCTCCGACGTGGACGCCACCACCGGCGCCACCGTGACCAGCACCGCCATTCTGACCGCGCTGGACGCCGCGCTTGCGCAGGCCTCCGGGACCGATCTGGCTGCGAAGATGGCGCCGGGTACCTATACGGCGCAGGCCTATGGCTTCCAGCAGATTTCCCCGATCACCGTAACCCTGACGGTGGATGAAACCAGCATTCAGGATATCGAATTTGACGGCAACCTGGATTCCGTGGCTATGATCCGTGCGGTCAACACCTACCTGCTGCCGCGCATTGTGGAAAACCAGTCCGTCGGCGTGGACGCGATCACGGGCGCGACGTCCACCAGCAACGCCGTGCTGACCGCAGCGCGGGACTGCCTGGAGCAGGCGCTGGTGGCCGGAGGGTCCAGCGCCGCGGCGATCACGGCGTTTTTGACGCCGGAGCCCAAGGTGGAAGCGCAGGAAACCATCGATGTGGACGTGCTGGTGGTCGGCATGGGCGCGGCGGGCATCTCCGCGGCGACAGCTGCGGCGGAAGCCCAGCAGGCAGCGGGCGTTCCGGTCAGCGTGCTGGCCATTGAAAAGTCCGGCCGCTACGGCGGAACCGGCGCCTTCACGGGCGAGCCGATGTCCGTCAACCCACCCAGGTACAAGCTCCAATACAACGGCGGCGAGGATTACATGGACTATGACGCGCTGCTCGCGGCCTGGACCGAATACGTCGAGGGCGACGCGAAGATGGAGGTCGTCGAGACGTTCCTGCAGAATTCCGGCGAGACGGCCGACTGGCTCCACTATGACCATGGCTTTTTGCTCAACAACCCCACCAGCGGCTTTGGGGCCAACACCTACCGCTGCAAGCAGCAGTACGTTTCCATCGCTACGGCCGAAGAGGGCCGCGACTATGGCATGGACGTTTCCGCCGGCCAGAACACGATGGTGGATCAGTACTACCAGCGCTTCGTTTCGGACTATGTGAAGCTGGGCGGCCGGTACATGCTCGAAACCGAGGGCTACGGCCTGATCTACGACGAAGCGGCCAACCGCGTCACCGGCGTGAGGGCAAAGGGCCATGACGGCACTGAATACATCATCAACGCCAAGTCCGTCATCCTCTGCACCGGCGGCTTTGCCGGCAGCGAGGAGATGGAGAAGGAGTACCTGTCCCAGAACCCCTACTTCGATCATTTCGGCGACGAGCAGTGGACGATGATCGGCATGCATGAAAATGACGGCAAGATGCTTCAGGCCGCCATCGACATCGGCGCCGGCACCTACAATATCTCCGTGGTGCCGATGATCCATTTCGCCACCTCCAACATCGTTATCCACGATTACCCGGTTCATACCTTTGCGAAGGACGACCCCAACTATGCCCATGTGCTGTGGTACGGATGGGAGCAGACCTGGTCGCTCAACGAGCTTCCCAACGCGCTGATCCTGTGCAGCGACATCCCCTGGGTGGATGCCGACGGCGAGCGCTTTGAAGCGGAGGGCGAGCTGTTCGGCTGGTGGAAGGCGGGCCCGTCCTACTGGGCGGTGTGGTCCCAGGACCAGATCGACGGCATTGCCGAAAACGGCTTCTCCAGCAACCTGTCCACGCTGGCTGCCGGCAACCAGGGTCTGATGCCGGGCAACATGCCGGTGCCGGAGGTCTACGACGTGCTGGACAAGCTGGTGGCCCAGGGCTATGTGGTCAAGGCGGACACCTATGAGGAGCTGGCGCAGCAGATGGGCGTGGACCCTGCCACATTCACCAAGACGATGGAGGATTACGCCTCCTACTGCGAGACCGGCGTGGACGAGCAGTTCGGCAAGGCGGCCGAAAAGCTTGTGGCGCCCGGCAACGGCCCGTACTACGCCCTCAAGGGCTACTCCGCGGCCTTCGCCACCAACGGCGGCCTGGACATCAACGAGAACTTCGAGGTCCTTCAGGATGACGGCGAAACCGTGATCGGCGGCCTGTGGGCCTGCGGATGCGACGCCTCCGGCGTGATGTACTCCGAGAAAAAGCCCTACGTCACCTATGGCGGCGCCGCGATCGGCTTTGCGTATACCTCCGGCCGTCTGGCCGGCGGGTATGCGGCGGACTATGCGGCAGGCGTGCAGTGATTTGAGGCCTCAACGCTTCGCGCGCCTCATGATCTGAGGCGCGCGACAAAGGGAAATCCTTAAGACCCTCCCGGTATGGGGGACGGCTTTCGTCCCCGTCCGGGAGGTTTTTTGATGCGCGGGCGCGGCATGCGCCGGAAAAAGAAGGAATTTCCCCCGGCGCTCACGAAATGTTCTGCTTTAGGCGCACGGCGCGCCATCCACTGGGAAAGGAAGAAGAAACGCCATGGATTACCGGCAGGAGTATGAGCGCTGGCTGGCGCGCGTGACCGATGCGGAGCTTCTTGAGGAGCTCAGGCGCATGGACGAACCGTCCGTCGAGGACGCCTTTTACCGCGACCTCGCCTTTGGAACCGGCGGGCTGCGCGGCGTGATTGGCGCGGGGTCCAACCGCATGAACGTCTATACCGTCGCCAGGGCTTCGCAGGGGCTGGCGGACTACCTCAACAAGCGCTTCTCCGCTCCCGCCGCCGTCATCGGCTATGACAGCCGTCTCAAAAGCGATGCATTCGCGCGCGTGACCGCGGGCGTGCTGGCCGCTAACGGCGTGCAGGTGC
Organism: uncultured Eubacteriales bacterium; assembly: GCA_944349545.1. Taxonomy (GTDB): domain Bacteria; phylum Bacillota; class Clostridia; order Christensenellales; family Aristaeellaceae; genus Limiplasma. The sequence continues at coordinate 12,013 of CALVNG010000016.1, read as the reverse complement.
ACTTCTGGCCGCAGCTCACCCCGGTGCCCACCGTGTCCTTTGCCACGCGCTTTCTCGGCGCGTCCGCGGGCGTGATGATCACCGCCTCCCACAATCCCGCCAAGTACAACGGCTACAAGGTCTACGGCGCGGACGGCTGCCAGGTGACTGTTGAAGCCGCCGCCGAAATCCTCTCCGAAATTGAGAAACGGGATCTCTTTGACGGCGTGAAGCAGGACGATTTTGACGCCTGTATGCGCGACGGGAGGATACGCCTCATTCCCGACGAGGTGCTCACGGCCTTCCTGGAGGCGGTGAAGGCGCAGTCCGTCCTCTATGGCGAGGCGGTTCGCAAGGATATCGCCATCGTCTACAGCCCCCTGAACGGAACGGGCTATGTGCCCGTCACCCGTGCGCTGAAGGAGCTGGGCTACACCCGTCTTACGCTGGTGGAGGAGCAGCGCCTGCCGGACGGCTGTTTTCCCACCTGCCCCTATCCCAACCCGGAGATTCGGGAGGCCATGGAGCTGGGCATCGCCTATGCCGGCCGGTGCGGCGCGGACCTGCTGCTGGCCACCGACCCGGACTGCGACCGGGTGGGCGTGGCCGTGCGGGACCGCAGCGGCGGATACACGTTGCTCTCCGGCAATGAAACGGGCATGCTGCTTCTGGATTACATCTGCGCGCAGCGCACGAAGCATGGGACAATGCCCGCGGACCCGGTGATGATCAAGACCATCGTGACCACGGACATGGCCGAGCGCATCGCGGCGCGCTACGGCGTGAAAACCATCAACGTGCTCACCGGCTTCAAGTTCATCGGCGAGCAGATCGGTCTTCTGGAGGCGCAGGGCCGCCGGGACAGCTACGTGTTCGGCTTTGAGGAAAGCTACGGCTATCTCTCCGGACCCTATGTCCGCGACAAGGACGGCGTGGGCGCGGCCTGCCTGATCTGCGAGATGTTCAGTTACTATGCCGCCCGCGGCGTCAGCCTGCCGGACAGGCTCCGGCAGCTCTACCGCGACCATGGCTACTGCCTCAACACCCTGCACAGCTACGCCTTTGACGGCAGCGCGGGCTTCGCCAGAATGCAGGCCGTCATGAAGGCGCTGCGCGCCGGGGTGGCATCGTTTGGCGGCAGAAAAGTGCTTCGCGTGCTGGACTATGCCGGGGGCCTTGACGGCCTGCCCAAATCCGACGTGCTGAAATTCATCCTGGAGGACGGCTGCACGCTGGTGGCGCGTCCCTCCGGCACGGAACCGAAGCTGAAGCTCTACCTCTCCGTCAGCGCGGAAAGTCGGGAGGCAGCGGAAAAGGCGGAAGCCGAGCTGCTGAAAAACGCGGAAGCCATGCTGCGCTGACGCCGCGCTTGCGGCGCCCAATCCGCCCGGTTTTTTTGCCAGGCGGCCGGGCTTGCATGGCGGCCGCGCTTTTGATATAATCAGGCGAGATGTGTAAAACCGTTTTGTTTCAATAAGGAGGGCGCTCCATGAGATGCCAGTTCTGCGGTTATCTGGACAGCCGCGTGATTGATTCCAGGCCCACGGAGGAGGGCAGCTCCATCCGCCGCCGCCGCGAGTGTCTGCGCTGCGGCAGGCGCTTTACCACCTACGAAAAGATCGAAACCTCGCCCCTGATGGTGGTGAAAAAGGATATGCGGCGAGAGCCCTTCAACGCCGACAAAATCAAAAAGGGGCTTCTGCACGCGTGTCAGAAGCGCCCGGTGAGCATGAAGGATATCGACGCCATTGTGGAAAAGGTGGAAAAGCAGGTCTATTCCTCCGGCGAGGACGAGCTGTCCTCCCGCCGCATCGGCGAGGCCGTGATGAATGAGCTCAAGCTCCTCGACGAGGTGGCCTATGTGCGCTTCGCCTCGGTCTACCGCCAGTTCACCGACGTGAGCAGCTTCATGGATGAGCTCAACAAGCTGGTGATGGAGGGCAAGGCCCGCGCCAAGGAAAGCGATCCTTCCGAGGAATAAGGGCGTTATTCCCCGGCCAGCGTCAGCACATCCAGGTCGTCTGGCACATGCAGGTCGCCGCCGTAGTAGGCGCGCCCCTCCTCCGTGTAAAGGGCCTGCCGCTGCGCAAGGCGGCGGTCCTCCGTATGCCACAGCACCAGATGGGGAATGCCCAGCTGCCGCGCCAGCTCACAGGCGTCCTTGACGGTGGAGTGGTGCTTTTCATAGGGCTTGAAGCGCTCGCGGTCGCTGTAGAGGCAAAACGCCTCGCAAAGCAGCCAGTCCGCGCCCTGCACATAGGCGGCGCACGCGGGGTTATAGGGCTCGTCGCCCAGGCAGCAGAGCTTTCCGCCGCCCGCCAGCTCCAGGGTGAATCCCATCTGTTTCATCTTTGTGGAATGAATATCGAAAAACGTAACCTGCCGGCCCAGAATGGTTTCCGTCTGGCCGTCGGAGATGTCGCGGAAAAGGATGCGGTCGCCGATGCGGTCCGTCATCTTTTTTTGCAGCGTGATACGCGCCATCTGGCACAGGCCCTCGCGCACGGTGGGATCGCACCAGATGGTCAGCCCGCCCTCATAGCGTCCTGCGTTCATGGCCGCCGCAGCCATGCGCACCACCCACACCGCGCCCAGCAGATGGTCGCTGTGCGCGTGGGTCAAAATCAGGTGATGGATGTCCTTAAGGTCTACGCCCGCCTTTTCCAGCTGGCTCAGGATGCCGTTGCCGCCGCCCGCGTCGCACAGCAGGTAGCCCTCAGGCAGGTCCAGCAGGAAACAGGTGTTGTAGCAGCGGGTCACGGCGGCGTTGCCCGTGCCCAGGACGGTCAGGCGGTCCATCTCAAAATCCTCCCATGTCGCGTGATGCGCCCCCTGTAAGGGGCGCTTGCTGCTCCATCCCGGTTATTCCGCGCCCTGCAGATACCGCTCGCCCGTATCCGGCAGAAGCGCCACAATCAGCTTGCCCGCGTTTTCCTCGCGGCGCGCCAGCACCGTGGCCGCATGCAGCGCCGCGCCGGAGGAGATGCCTGCGAGCACCCCGTCCAGGCGCACCAGCGCCCGCCGGGCCGCGAAGGCTTCCTCGTCCGTGACGGGAATCACCTCGTCGTAGATGGCGGTGTTGAGCGTATCCGGTACAAAGCCTGCGCCAATGCCCTGCAGGCCGTGCGGACCCGGCGCACCGCCCTCCAGCACCGCGCTCTTTACCGGCTCCACCGCCACCACGCGCACCGCGGGATTCTGCGCCTTCAGATATTCGGCCACGCCGGTCAGCGTGCCGCCGGTGCCCACGCCCGCCACGAAGATGTCCACCTTGCCGTCGGTATCCTCCCAGATTTCGGGACCGGTGGTGCGGCGATGCACCGCTGGGTTGGCCGGGTTGGAAAACTGGTCGGGGATCAGGCTGCCCGCGATCTGCTCATGCAGCTCCTGCGCCCTGGCGATGGCGCCCTTCATGCCCAGCGCGCCGTCGGTCAGCACCAGCTCCGCGCCATAGGCGCGGATCAGCGCGCGCCGCTCCGGGCTCATGCTGTCGGGCATTACGATCAGCGTGCGGTAGCCGCGCGCCGCCGCCACCCACGCCAGGCCGATGCCCGTGTTGCCGCTGGTGGGTTCGATGATGGTGCCGCCCGGCTTGAGCGCGCCGCTTGCCTCCGCCGCGTCCAGCATGGCGCAGGCGGTGCGGTCCTTGACGCTCCCGGCGGGGTTGAACGCCTCCAGCTTGGCGGCGATCGTGGCGCTGAGGCCATTTTCGCGGCAGTAGCCGGTCAGCGCCAGGAGCGGGGTGTGGCCAATCAGCTCGGTCAGGCTGCGATACATCTTCATCGAAAGGACGCCTCCTTATTTGCAAAACCATGGGATTGATTAGGATGATAGGCGCAAGGCGGCCGCTTGTCAAGCCGTTCCGTCAAAAAAGCCACGCGGGCTTGAAAGGCCCGGCCGCGGGTGGTATGATAGCGGGAGAGCGCGGCATGCGCAACTGCCAAGGAGGAATGCCCCATGCAAAGCAACCTGACCCGCGAGCAGGCCCTCAGCCTGCTCAAAACCTATAACAAGGAGCCTTTTCACATCCAGCATGCGCTGACCGTGGAGGGCGTGATGCGCTGGTACGCCAACGAACTCGGCTATGGCGCGGATGCCGATTACTGGGCCACCGTGGGCCTTTTGCACGATATCGACTTTGAAAACTGGCCTGAGGAGCACTGCAAAAAGGCCCCGGAGCTGCTGCGCCAGGGCGGCGTGGGCGAGGACATGATCCATTCCGTCTGCTCGCACGCCTACGGCCTGTGCTCCGACGTGGAGCCCGCGCACGAGATGGAAAAGGTGCTCTTCGCCGCCGACGAGCTGACCGGCCTCATCGGCGCGGCGGCGCTCATGCGCCCCAGCAAGAGCGTGATGGATATGGAGGTCAGCAGCGTCAAAAAGAAATTCAAGGACAAGAAGTTCGCCGCCGGCTGCTCGCGCGACGTGATCGCCGAGGGCGCGCAGCGCCTGGGCTGGGAGCTGACGGACCTGATGGACCGCACGCTTCGCGCCATGCAGAGCTGCGAGGAGAGCATCCGCAAGGAGATGCAGGGCTGACCATTCTGCTGAGCGCCGGCGGGCTGTTGCCTGCCGGCGCTTCTTTATTTGCAGCGGCGCGCATCACGCCGCCACTTGTGGCGAAACTGTAAAATCCGCGCGGTTTTCTGTCATTTCAGAGCGGAACGCTTGACAAGCGTTTGTTAGCCGGCTTATAATCGCACCATTCCAACTAAAGGAGGAACCCCAAACCTATGCAAACCCAGCCTCCCAGGAGGAAAAAGCGGCGGAAATGGCCGTGGATTTTGCTGGTGCTCGCGCTGCTTCTCATTGCCGGGCTGACCCTGTCGGCGCGCAGGACGGCGGCGCAGTCCCTTACCGAGGAAATCGCCCAGCGGCGCGACATCGTCACCTATTACAGCTTTTCCGGCAGCCTGATCCCCGTGACCGACGAGGTGCAGACCGCCAAGGACACCCTGAAGGTCAAGGAGCTCTATGTGAAGGAAGGCGACCGCGTCGCGGAGGGAGACGCGCTTTTGCGGGGAAGCGACGGCACCCGCGTATACGCCGCCTACAGCGGCACCATTGAGGAGCTGTATGTCGAGACGGACGACACCCTCCAGCCCGGCAGCCAGATTGCCCGCATCGTGGACTACGACGCGCTGGAGGTGAGCGTGGATGTGGACGAGTACGACATCGACGCCATCCAGGAGGGCAAGGAGGGCGAGGTGTACCTCAACGCGCTGGACGTGAGCGTGCCCGGCACAGTCACCGAAATCGCCCGCAGCGCCACCACCGAGGGCGGGGTGAGCTACTATCCGGTCAAGCTGGAAGTGGAGGCCGCCCAGAACGTGCGCAGCGGCATGAGCGTGGAGGTGAACATCCTCAACCAGCAGGCGCTTGGCGCTGTCAGCCTGAGCCTGGACGCCCTGAGCTATGACGAGTATAACCGTCCCTTTGTGTACCTCAAGGACGCCGAGGGCAAGCTCGTCGCCCAGTACGTGGAAACCGGCGTGAGCGACGGCCAGTACATCGAAATTCTGTCCGGCGTCAGCGAGGGCGACGCGGTCTACTACCAGACCAACGACCTGGCGCGCTTCTTCGCCATGCAGCAGCGCATGATGGGCGTGGAAAGCAGGTAGCCATGGACAGCGAAGCGACGTTTTTTCAAATGACGGGCATCACCAAGTCCTACTGGATGGGGGACGAGTGGTCGCCGGTGCTGCGGGGCATCGACCTGACCGTTCGGGAGGGCGAGTTTTTGAGCGTGCTGGGGCCCAGCGGCTCGGGCAAAAGCACGCTGATGAACATCATCGGCTGTCTGGATACCCCCACCAGCGGCGAGTACATCCTGCACGGCCGCCGCGTGGACGACCTGGCCCCCGACGAGCTGGCGCGCATCCGCAATCAGGAAATCGGCTTCATCTTTCAGTCGTTTCAGCTCCTGCCCCGGCAGGATGCCCTGAGCAATGTGGAGCTGCCGCTCATCTATGCCGGCATGCCCCGTCAGCAGCGGCGTGAGCGGGCGGCCGAGATGCTAAGGCGCGTCGGGCTGGAAAACAAGATGGACCACCTGCCTAACCAGCTTTCCGGCGGACAGCAGCAGCGCGTGGCCATCGCCCGCGCGCTGGCCACCAACCCCACCATTCTGCTGGCCGATGAGCCCACCGGCGCGCTGGACCAGAAGACCGGCCATCAGGTGATGGACCTGTTCCACGAGCTGCACGATGAGGGGCGCACCATCATCATGATTACGCATGACCGCCATATTGCGCAGAACGCCTCGCGGCTGGTTCGCATTCTGGACGGCGTGCTTTCCGAGGGGGCGGAGGACGATGCTTAGGGAAAGCCTGCGCATGTCTCTTTCCAACATCCGCGGCAACAAGATGCGCTCCTTCCTCACGGTGCTGGGCATCATCATCGGCGTCATGGCCATCATCGCCCTCATCACCGTGATGCAGAGCGCCACGGGCGAGGTGACCGCCCAGTTCGAAAGCCTGGGCACCGGCAAGCTCAGCGTGCAGGCCATGGGCACGCCGCTCAAAAGCGGCCTGACCGAAAGCGACCTGGACGGCATTCTCGCCATTGACGGCGTGTCGGGCATCTCCCCCACCCTGTCGCAGGAGCTCAGCGTGGTAGCCGGCGGCGAGGTGCTGGAGGACGTGCTGGTCGAAGGCTACGGCTATGCCTGGTTCCGACGCGAAAATGACGCGGTCGCCCGCGGGCGGCCTCTGCTGCCCGCCGACCAGGAGCAGCGCAGCCGCGTGTGCCTGATTGACAGCGACCTGGCGGCCGCGCTGTTCAGCGGCACCGATCCCATCGGCCAGACGGTGCTGGTTCAGGGCACGCGCTTTCGCATCATAGGCGTGCTCAAGGATGCCGACGTGAGCGACGTGATGAGCCAGATGCAGGCCGGCGATGAAAACGGCAAGCTCATCATGCCCTACACGGCGTACATGCGCCTGTTCGGCGTCAAGGGCGTCACCTCGCTGGAGGTGTACGTGGACGACACCAGCCGCACCGACGAGGTGACCGACAGCCTGGAGGCCGCGCTGGAGGCTGCCTTCAACTACCGCGAGGACAGCTATACCGTCATCAACATGGAAAGCCTGCTGGACGTGATGGATACCATGATGGGCCTGATGACCAACCTTTTGGTGGGCATCGCCAGCATCGCCCTGCTGGTGGGCGGCATCGGCATCATGAACATGATGCTGGTTTCCGTCACCGAGCGCACCAGCGAAATCGGCCTGCGCAAGGCCCTGGGCGCGCGTCCCCGCAGCATTCAAATCCAGTTTCTCATGGAGAGCATCATCCTCTCCCTGCTGGGCGGACTGATCGGCGTGGTGCTGGGCCTGATGGTAAGCATGCTGCTGGCCGGCCTGATGGACATCGCCTTCGTGCTGTCGCCGGGCGCCATCGCGCTGGGCGTGGGCTTTTCGCTGGCGGTGGGCGTCGTCTTCGGCTGGGCCCCCGCGCGCAAGGCCAGCAACCTCAACCCCATCGACGCCCTGCGCAGCCTGTGAGCACAAAGGAGGGCTTTTGGAATATGAAAAAGATCGTTGCTTTGGCGCTGGCGGCCTTTCTGGCGCTGGCCGGCGCAACCGCGCTGGCCGAATCCTCCGAAACGTTGATTCTGACCGCTACGGTGGAAGGCCTGGACCCCATCGTGCTGTCCGCGCCCGCCAGCGGCCTGCTGGCCCCTTTCAGCGTGCGGGCCGGGCAGCTGCTCGCCTCCGGTGAGACGGTCTTTACCGTGGAGCCCCAGCGCGTGTACGCCGAGATCGAGGGCACGGTCGCGGACGTATACGCGCAGGCGGGCGAATCGGCCGACGCGGCCGTAAGCCGCTACGGAGCGGTGCTCAGCATCGAATACGCGGACCGCTACCAGATTGAGGCCACCAACCGCACCGGCTACAACACCGTCGAAAATCGCGACCTGCGGGTGGGCATGCCCGTCTACCTGCGCTCGGCCAATGAAAAGCATTTTGCCGACGGGCGGATCACCGCCGTAAACGGCTCGCAGTTCACCGTGCAGGTGCTCGGCGGCGATCTGGTCTTTACCGAGGACGTGAAGATCTACCGTGAGCCGGACTACGGCAACAAGACCCTGCTGGCCCGCGCGGAGCTGTCCATCGTGCAGCCCTATGCCGTGTCCGCATCCGGCACCGTCACCGACATGGCCGTGCAGCCGGGCGACGTGGTGCATCCCGGCGACTACCTGTTCAGCTATGTGCCCGACGTGCTGGACCCCGCGCTGCGCGGCGCGCAGAACCCCACCGCCGTCACCGCCCCGCAGGCGCTGATCGTGACGGAGGTCAGCGCCGTACCCGGCGCCAGCGTGCAGAAGGACCAGGCGCTCCTGACCGCCATCCCCGCCGGAACCTACCGCCTGAAGGCGCAGGCCGCGGAGGGCGATGTGGGACGCATCGCCGCAGGGGATGAAATGACCGTCACCTTCGATGAGCTGGACCTTGCCCCCGTGACAGCCACCGTGACCGCCGTGGACCCCCTGGGCGACAGCGGCGAGGACAGCAGCCGCTATACGGTATGGCTGGACTTTGAAGCGCCCGAGGGCGTGCTGCCCGGCATGCACGCCACCGTGCAGGGCCTCCCGTCCGCTTGACCGGGACGCCCCGATTGGATTATACTGAATTTATCGGGCTGCCTTTTTTCTCTTCCTAAGCCATTTCTCCCGCGTTTCGCGCCCGTTTTGATAAAGAAGAAGGAGGTAGATAGATTATGACGCAAACCAACCTGGACCGGCTCAAGGCATATGCGGACGCGCATGCCCAGCTCCTGACCGACAACTGTTCGATCAACCCGGAGCTGTATCAGACCTATGGCGTAAAGCGCGGCCTGCGTGATCAGAAAGGCCGGGGCGTGCTGGCCGGCCTGACCAACATTTCGGAAATCGAAAGCAACAAGCAGGTCAACGGCGAGACGGTTCCCTGCGAGGGCCGCCTGTTCTACCGCGGATACGACATCACGGAACTGGTGGGCGCCGAGGCGCGGGAACACCGTTTCGGCTTTGAGGAAATCGCCTACCTGCTGCTCTTCGGCGAGCTGCCCACGCGTGAGGAGCTGATCGGTTTCCAGCGCACGCTCGCGGACAGCCGCACGCTGCCCACCAACTTCGTGCGCGACGTGATCATGAAGGCCCCCAGCCGCGACATGATGAACTCCCTGAGCCGCAGCGTGCTGACGCTGGCCAGCTATGATGACAACGTGAGCGACGTGTCGCTGGCCAATGTACTGCGTCAGTGCCTGATGCTGATCGCCGTGTTCCCGCTGCTGGCGGTCTACGGCTACCACAGCTACAACCACTATGAGCGCGACGAAAGCCTCTACATCCACCGCCCGGACGACAGCCTCTCCGCCGCGGAGAACCTTCTGCGCATGCTCCGCCCCGACAAGTCCTATACCGACCTGGAAGCCCGCGTGCTGGACCTGGCGCTGATCCTGCACATGGAGCACGGCGGCGGCAACAACTCCACCTTTACCACGCACGTCGTTACCTCCTCCGGCAGCGACACCTACAGCGTGGTTGCGGCGGCGCTGGCCAGCCTCAAGGGCCCCAAGCACGGCGGCGCGAACATCAAGGTGGTCGAAATGATGGCCGACCTCAAGCAGACCCTTAAGAACCCGCACGACGAGGGCCAGGTGGCCGACTACCTGCACAGGCTCCTGAGTCGCGAGGCGTTTGACCGCAAGGGCCTCATCTACGGCATGGGCCACGCCGTCTACAGCATCAGCGACCCGCGCGCCACCATCTTCCGCGGCTTTGTGGAGCGTCTGGCCAAGGAGAAGGACAAGGAGGAGGAGTTCGCCATCTACGCCATGGTCGAGCGCATGGCCCCGGAGATCATCTCCCGCGAGCGCAAGATCTACAAGGGCGTCAGCCCCAACGTGGACTTCTACAGCGGCCTGACCTACAGCATGCTGGGCATCCCGGAGGAGCTGTTCACCCCCATCTTCGCCATCGCGCGCATCGTGGGCTGGAGCGCTCACCGGCTGGAGGAGCTGATCAACATGGACAAGATCATCCGTCCCGCCTACATGAGCGTGCAGGACCGGCGCGAGTACGTGCGCATCGACGACCGGGGCTGACAGGATAAGCAGGCGAAAGCGGAATAGCGAAACAAAGGCCCGGCGGAACGGTTTCCGCCGGGCCTTTTTCGCCAAGCCCTGCAGTTTTGTCGGCGGCGGGCGGGGCTCGCTTCGCGGTCGTCCCATCTGAATGGACGGGCGTGCCGACTGCAGCTGCATGTGTCTGTACCGTTTTTTTCTGCCGCCAGGGAGCAGAGGAAAAAGCCTGCCGGCCTTAGCGGCCGCACGCCCGTCTGCCGCAAAGGAAACGGCCTTGCGGCCTCAGCGGACCGGGGTATACTCCATTTCGGAGGGCTGCTCCGTCGCTTCCAGCTTCATAATCACCGGGCGCAGCCCGTCGTTGCAGCTGCAAATGGCCACGCCCGGCTTTCTGATCCAGTCTCCATAATAGAATGTTTCCCTTCCCGCCCCATGGGCCAGCGCGAACACATACTGATAAACCGCCTTCCATGCCTCATCGCAAAAACCTTCCGGCCTGGCATAGTCCGCATAAAAGACCTGTCCTTCTTTCATCATGGGGCAGGCCGTCAATCCAACCGCGCCATATTCGTCCGCAAGTTCCTTGTCAAACGTTGTTTTGAGAATGGTGATCTTCACTTTCTTCATTCCAAAGAACCGCCTTTCCGATGAATCCTGCAGGCTGAGTATATCACAGCGGGCCCCGCTTTTCTATCGCCGGATTTCGCCCGGCCTTCCATGCCTCCGGCGCCTTTGGCGTGGAACCGCTTCCCCTCCCGCATGAAAAAAGGGCCCGGCGGAAGTCCTTCGCCGGGTCCTGTCTTCTGTTTTTGGATCACACGATGCCCTGAGCCATCATGGCGTCGGCCACCTTGAGGAAGCCCGCGATGTTGGCGCCTACAACGTAGTTGGTGGGCTTGTCGCCGTATTCCGCGGCAGCTTCGGCGCACTTCTCAAAGATGCCCTTCATGATGCCCTTGAGCTTCTCGTCCACTTCCTCGAACGTCCAGCTCAGGCGCTGGCTGTTCTGACTCATCTCCAGGGCGGAGGTGGCTACGCCGCCGGCGTTGGCCGCCTTGCCGGGAGCGAAGAGAACGCCGTTTTGCAAAAACAGCTCGGTGGCCTCCAGCGTGGAGGGCATGTTGGCGCCCTCGCCCACCGCGAAGCAGCCGTTGGCGATCAGCGCCTTGGCGCCTTCGGCATCCAGCTCGTTCTGGGTAGCGCAGGGCAGGGCGATGTCGCACTTGATGGTCCAGATGCCCTTGCAGCCCTCATGATACTCGCTGCCGGGCACGCGGTCCACATACTCCTTGATGCGGCCGCGCTCCACTTCCTTGATCTGCTTGACCACATCGAGGTTCACGCCGTTGGGATCGTAGATATAGCCGTTGGAATCGCTCATGGCGACAACCTTGCCGCCCAGCTCAGTGATCTTCTCGTTGGCGTAGATGGCCACGTTGCCGCTGCCGCTGACGACCACGGTCGCGCCCTGGACGGTCTTGCCGTTGGCCTCGAGCATGTTCTTGACAAAGTAGCACAGGCCGTAGCCGGTGGCCTGGGTGCGGGCCAGGCTGCCGCCGTAGCTGAGGCCCTTGCCGGTCAGCACACCCTCGTAGAGGCCGGTCAGGCGCTTGTACTGGCCGTAGAGGAAGCCGATTTCCCGCGCGCCGGTGCCGATATCGCCGGCGGGCACGTCGGTATCCTGGCCGATGTGACGGTAGAGCTCGGTCATGAAGCTCTGGCAGAAGGCCATGACCTCACGGTCGCTCTTGCCCTTGGGGTCGAAGTCGCTGCCGCCCTTGCCGCCGCCGATGGGCAGGCCGGTGAGGCTGTTTTTGAGCACCTGCTCAAAGCCCAGGAACTTGAGAATGGACAGATTCACGCTGGGATGCAGGCGCAGGCCGCCCTTGTAGGGGCCGATGGCGCTGTTGTACTGCACGCGGTAGCCGCGGTTGACCTGCGTGCGGCCCTGATCGTCCACCCAGGG
>CALVNG010000015.1 GCA_944349545.1 uncultured Eubacteriales bacterium | reverse complement strand
ACTAATCAGGGATATTCAAATCCCACTGTCTCTATTGGAGCCTGCGGGATTTCATATCTTTTCGGACAGTCTGACCATTTCAAACGGGATTGCCGAAGATGGCAATTCCGTTTCTTGTATATACTCGGCTGATTTTATGGCGGATTCCCCTGATTGGAGGATTCGTTACGAGATACCCTTTGTTTTGTAGGAACAGATACTCGATTATCCGCCACAATCAAACCTATGAACAGCTCATGGAATCAAAAGGTCCGCGTTCATGTCCTGAAAAGACCCAGATGAAAAAATAAGAATTTGAACGGGACGGGTTTAATCAAGGACAGACGGGCGTCTTCACTTCCCTTGGGCCGTAGAAGAATGGACTGGTTTTGCATACCGGGAGGTACCGTCACAGATGGCCTTATTCCGGGTAGAAATGGCTGATCCGTTGACAAGCGTGCAGCAAAACGATCCGTATTTCTCGATGAAATCATGCTTTCCGGATAGCGTTATCTGGAATCATGAGTGGCAATCCGCGAAATACAAAGGAAGAACTTTCTAATATTAGCTGAGATGTGGTATAGTAAAAAAGGTCACCTCCGAACAAGGCAAGGGTAGGAGTTGCTGTATGCCTCATTATAAAAACTTTGCACAATGCTTGGATCAGCTGCTGAAAGAGCACAGGCTGACCGCCAGTGCGTTAGGTGCGCAGATTGGTGCGCGCTCTGATCTTCGGCGCGCACTGTCCAACGATCTCAGCAGCGCGCGTTGCGCCAGTTTATGTGAGAGGCTGTGCTTCAACGGTCCCTTTTCAGCCGAGGAATGCGAGGAGTTAAGGGAATCGCTGGAGGTCAGTCGCGTCGGCATAGAGCGCTATGCCAGCCGCAAATCCATCGATCACCTGCTGTCCATACAGCAGGATGAAGCGCACGAGATGTGTTGCATATCAGGCGGACCGTTGATTCAGCGCCGTCTAGCCTCGCTGCTTGATGCCGATGAAGTGAAAATCCTTTGCATCAACTGCATTTATTCCTCGGTGATCTATGCCCTGCAACCGTTTTTTGCGGACCATGGCCGGCATGTGATCATGCACCATTATATCCAGCCGGATATCGGGGGGTTGAATGCCGCAGAATTTGTAGCTTGTATAGCGCCCATATTATTTGACGCGCGCTATTCACCCTATCTGCTCGCCTCCTGGTCCGATACCGGACTATACCCGTCGGTCAATGGCAACTTGCTGCTGTTGAGCGCCCGGTTTGGCAAGCGAACAGAGGAGCAGCTTTATGTTGTCAGCGACGCCAGATCTGCCTACGAACTGCCCAACGCCGACTCCGTGGGCTTCTTTGCCTTTTACAGCCGCATCATTGCGGAGCTTCCCTTCCGCCCGACGCCATTGAAAATGTTTGAGCAAACCCCGGCGGACTATTCTTCCCTTCTGATGTCATGTCTGAGCCGCGAGCTGAACCGGTCCACCTTCGTTTACGGCACGGATATCAGCTTTATGCAGGTACCCACGGATATCGCCATCGCCGCCTTTGAGGATAAAGCCCTGTTCCCTTCCGAAATTGCCAGCAGCATGATAAAGCAGCTTCCTCCCTTGCATGAGCGCCGCTTTCAGAATCTCTATACCAAGAAAAAACCGTGCATCATGACACTGAGCCTGGAAGGCTGCCGCCGCTTTCTGGAGAGCGGCAAAAGCCGCGACCACTTTGCCGGCATCCGCCCCTTTCGCCCGAAAGAGCGTTTGCTTACCTTTGCAATCATGCTGAAATACGCAGATACAAATCGCTACTATTCCCCCGTCGTCCTCAAAGAGCATGGATTTTTAGGGAAATATCTTACCGTTGGTTATGACCGTCTGGGGGTAGCTCTCACCGAATACGACACAAACTACGACCTTCTCGCAGGATACAACTACGTGTTTCTGTCCTATCCCGAGTTCACCAGTCAATATACGGATTACTTCAAAACAACCGTTCTAAAGGAGCGCTGCTATTCCCGGGAAGAAAGCCTTAGGCTGTTGCATGAACTATATCATGCGTTTGCACAGGAACTGTCAAAGATAGAGTGAAGAAAGCGGCAATCACTCCAAACCCATGCCTTCCCCCTTGTTCCATGCTTTCGTTTTGTATGCCCAAAAAAGCATGCCCTGGGTTCATTTTTCTGCTTGCGGCGGCGAATAGCAAAGGCGTCCGCTTTTTTGTTCGCCTCAAAAAGATAATTATGTTATGATCTATATAATTCCTTCATAGCAATGAAAATCACCTGCATCCATTGATTTATCTGGCTTATGGTCATTTTCTGAAACGTCGAAAAAGAAAATTATTTCTGTTGACATAATAACATAATTATGTTATTATGATTATGTCAAAAAACGGAGATCAAATACGCCGAGGGAGGTTCATTATGGACGAACGGCTTCGCAATATTGCACGCGTTGTAGATATCAGCGGCGTCCGCACCGATGTAAGCCGACAGGAAATCGACCGCATTGTGGCTGCCTGCCGGGAGTATCATTTCGTCTGCGCTTTTGCCATGCCCTGCTTTACGCCGTATTTGAAGTCGGCGCTGGCTGACGTGCCGGACGTCATGGTTGGCGGGGTTATCGGTTTCCCTTCAGGGGCAGATTCTACGGCCATCAAGGTTGCAACTGCCCGCGAGCATCTGCGCACGGGCTGTGACGAGTTGGACATGGTGATCAATGTAGGCGCGTTGAAGAGCGGCATGTATCAGACGGTGGAGGAAGACATTCGCGCCGTGGTGGATACCGCGCAGGGGAAGCCGGTCAAAAGCATCCTTGAAGTGGCCTATCTCACCGATGATGAAATCCGCCGCGGAGCGGAACTTGCCGTCAAGGCAGGCGTGACATACGTAAAAACCGGCACGGGCTGGGCCAACAAGCCCACCACCGTGGATACGATACGCCTGCTGAAAAGCGTTGTGGGAGACAGCGTGCTTATCAAAGCGGCGGGTGGCATCCGCACCTTGGATACCGTGCTGGCCATGATGGACGCGGGTTGTTCGCGCTTTGGCATCGGGCTGAGAAGCATTCTGGCGATCATGGACGAAGTGGATGCCAGGCTGAATATCCAGCGCAATTTCAAGCTTGAAACTTCCGAACACGATCTGTATTGACATGCAGAGAGCATGGCGGCCCGGCATGCATCCGGCTGAACATCCGCTGGATGCACGGGTTTTGGCGCAGGGCCGCCGTACAACTGGGAATCGGCACGAAGCATGTGCCAGCAATATAGACTTAAGGAGGGACCCATTTCATGAAAAAAATTCTGTCTCTGATCCTGATCGTCGTTCTTTCTCTGTCACTGTTTTCACTGGCCTCTGCCGAAACGGTGGATGGCACCGGCAAGGTGGTTGGCATCGCTACGCAGCACATGGGTAACGCCTGGAACAAGAACTGCGTGCAGGCCGTAAAGGATACGCTGGAGCCCCTGGGCTTCACCGTTGAGCATCAGGATGGCGGCGGCTCCACCGCTCAGCAGGTGGCTGCCGTAGAGAACTTCGTCACCAAGAAGGTTGATTACATCATCGTCGCTGGCGGCGAAGGCGGCGCTTTCAACAGCGTTTCCGTGCAGGCCAAGGAAGCCGGCATCCCCGTGATCGGCGTAGATATGTTCCTGGATGGCGCCATCACCGGCATCATGTGCGACAACTGGAGCGGCGGCGTGCAGATGGGCGTTTACGCCGTGAACCAGATGCAGGGCGAGGGCAAGTACATCCTGCTGGACACCTCCGGCTGGGCGACGCTGCTGGACCGCGGCGAGGGAGCCGAATCCGTTCTCTCTTCTTTCAGCAAAATTGAGAAAGTCGGCGAAACCCGTGAAGTATCCGCGTCCGATCCTGTGACGCAGGGCTACGAGGTAACCAAGGCCGCTCTGACCGCCGATCCGGATATCAAGGCCGTGCTGGTGACCTGGAACATGCCTGCGGTAGGCGTCTACAACGCGTTGCTGGAGATGGGCAAGATCGACGACGTCACCATCATCTCCGCCGATACCGGCGACGACGTCATCAGCGCCATGCTGGAGGATACGGCCGGAGCCTGGGGTTTCATGGGCCAGAACTCCTACGAGCTGGGCACGCTGGCTGCGCAGTCCGTGCTTACGCACATGCAGGGCGGCGAGGTTCCCTTCGCGCAGATCGGCACTACCTACTTTGTCACCAATGATGCGTACGTGGAAAGCGATATCAAGACCGTGAAGATTCAGACTCCGGCGGAGCACTGGACCGAGGTGCTTGAGCCCGTGCTGGGCACGCTGGAGGACTACATGAAGTAAACCAATGCATAGACGCATGGAGCTGCCTGACAGGCGGGCGGCTCCATGCGTGCCATACAGGGGTGAGCGCGTGAACGAGATTCTGCAAATGAGAAACATCCACAAATCCTTTGGGGCCACCCAGGCGCTCAAAGGGGTGGATCTGGATATTCTTCGGGGTCAGGTAAATGCAATTGTCGGTTCCAACGGTGCCGGTAAGTCCACCCTGATGAAAACGCTGGCCGGCATCTACCGGCCCGATGAGGGCACCATCCTTTTCGACGGTCAGGACATCACCGGCTTTACGCCTCTGAAACTGCAGGAGCTGGGAATCCAGGTCGTGCATCAGGTGCTCAATATCGTTGGTAGCATGTCGGTGCTGGAAAACATCCTTCTGGCCAATCCTCCCGTCCGCTGCGGCCTGCTGAAGTGGAAATCCGGTCAGGATACGGTACGCAGGATACTGAAAGAAATTGACTTCCCGCTGGAATTGAGCGCACCGGCGGGGTCGTTGTCCGTTTCTCAGCAGCAGTTTGTCATCCTGGCGCGCGCATTGATTCATCAGCCCAAAATCCTGGTGCTGGATGAGCCTACCGCACGCCTTGGCATGGAGGAGACGCAGAAGCTTTTTGCGCTTATCCGCACGCTCAAGCAGCGGGGGGCGACCATCATCTACATCTCCCATCGCATGGAGGAAATCTACACCATCTGTGACCGCATCAGCGTATTTCGTGACGGTATGCATGTATTGAGCAAGGAAGCGGCGCTGCTGAGCGAAGCGGAATTGGTGCAGGCCATGCTGGGTAAGCGGATGGAAACGTTTTTCCCCAAGGAGGAAGCGCCGATCGGGGGTGAGGTTCTCAGGATTCAGGACCTTCGCTACCGCGACAGGCTCAACGGCGTCAGCCTGAACGTACACGCCGGCGAAATCGTCTCTCTGGTGGGCGCGGTGGGCGCGGGCAAAACGGAGATTCTGGAATGCCTGTTCGGTCTGCGTCAATGGGACGGCGGAAAAATGACCTTGCGCGGGACGGAGCTGTCGCGCGGCCACAATGCTCGCCGGGCCATTGACCTGGGTATGGCGCTGATTCCGGAGGACCGCGCCTCCCAGGGCATGATCGGCGACGACACGGTGCGGGCCAATCTGTCATCGGTGGATATGGCGAAAGCATGTCACGCGGGGGTTTTCAGCCGCGCCAAGGAAGATCAGCTGGCTCAAAAGCTCGTGGACCGCTTGGACGTGCGCCCGAACGATATCCGCTATATCATGACGGGGCTTTCGGGCGGTAACCAGCAGAAGGTTGTCGTCGGGAAATGGCTGACCGCCGAGTATCCCCTCTACCTGATGGACGAGGTCACAGCGGGTGTGGACATCGAGGCCAAGGCTGAAATCTACAAGATCATCGGCCAGATCGCGCAGAAGGGCGGAGCGGTACTGCTGGCAACCGGCGATATTGAAGAGGCCATGGGAATCAGCGACCGGATCATCGTGCTCTATAAAGGGCGCATCATCTATGAAAGCAGTCCGGCCCAGACCACCAAGGACGACCTTCTTGCCCGCATCATGGGAGGTGGCACTCATGCGCAATAAAAACCTTTCGGCGGCCTTTGCCAAATTCGCCATGCCGGTCGTTCTGCTTTTGCTGATTCTGTGCATGCAGCTTCTTCGGCCTGACGCGAATCTCCTGTCTGTGGAAAACATCAAAACGATTTTTCTTCAGACAAGTGTGCTTGGTTTTCTGGCGCTGGGGCTTTCCTTTGTGATGATTGCCGGTGAAAGCGACATTTCCTTTGCGGGAACCCTCGGCATGATGAGCGCTGTGTTTACCATGCTGATCAATGCGGGTGTGGGATATTTGCCTGCGCTGCTGATCGTCGCGGTCATCGGCATGCTCATCGCCTGCCTGATCGCGCTGGCTGTCACGCGGTTCGGTTTTTCCGCTTTTATCGTATCCATCGCCGTGATGTTCATGGGACTGGGCATAGAGCGCTCCTTCAACGAGGGTATCACCATCTGGATGCAGAGCGAGACCGTGCTTGGCATCGGACGCATGCAGATCGCTGGTTTTTTCGTTCTTGGGTGGGAAGTGATCGCTCTGTTTGCCATTGCGCTGTTCGTGGTTCAAAAAACCCGGTTTGGTTTTGAACTGCGCATTGTGGGCGAAAACAGGTTCGCAGCCAGAGAAGCGGGTGTTGCCGACCGGCGTATGAAGATTCTTGCCTTTGTGGTGGCGGGCGCGCTTTACGGGCTGGCCTCTACGACGGAACCCATCCGCTACGGCGGCTCGATTGTTGGCGCAGGACAGAACTATATGCTGCCTGCCCTGTCCGCCTGTTATCTTGGCTCTACCATGTTCAAGCCCGGCAGAGTCAACATTGCGGGCACATTTGTAGGCGCGCTGTTTATGATCTGCGTTTCCAATTTTATGACGCTGCTGTCGGCACAGTATTATTTTACGCCATTGGTGCAGGGTTTGATCCTGATTTTGGCGGTGGGCCTGTCCTGCTTCAAGAATCGTGCGACGATTCAGCAGGTCAAGATTTGAGGAGGGAGGTAAGCGGCAATGAAGCGCAAATTCATGTGGGAAAAGCTCCTGCCCACTCCGCAGACGATGTCTTTCATCGGCCTGATGCTGATATGTCTGGCGGCTTTCGGCCTGCTCAAGCCCGCCTACGCCACGGCAGACAACCTGTACGCCATCGTATTGAGCGCCTGCCTGTCGGCTGTGCTGGCGCTGGGCATGGGCGTGGTGATCTCCGCCGGCGGATTTGATCTGTGCATTGGGCATGCTGCGGGTTTCGCCGCGCTGATGTGCGGATATTTCCTTCGCTCGCTGGGGATGGACCCGTATCCGGCCATGCTGGCGGCTCTGGGCACGGCGGTCCTGATTGGCGCGGTCAACGGGTTTTTGGTGGCATGGATGGGTATTTCCTCCTTCATCGCAACGCTTGGCATGCAGTTTGTTCTGGTGGGCGTGCGGCAGTGGATTACGGCCGGAAACAGCTATCGTTCCGGGAACACGATCAAACAGCTGGCACAGGGAAACGCACTGGGAGTATCGAATCTTATCCTGTTTTCCGCACTGATGCTGGCGATTGTCGGGTTCGCGATGCAAAAGACCGCCTTCGGGCGTAAAATGCAGTTCACCGGTTCCAACATTGTGGCTTCAGATTACATTGGTATTCCAACCAAAAGGTATACCTTCCTATCATTCCTGCTTTCAGGCGCCATCGCGGGTATTGTGGGCATCCTGCAGTTCGGCAAGCTCACCAGCGCTACCATCAACATGGGCGACGGCTGGCTCTTCAACGCCATGACCATCGCCGTGTTTTCCAGCGTGATTTTCGGACGCTTCAAGGCGCACGGTATCGCCCTGGTCGCCATTCTGCTTACCATGATCACAACGGGGATCAACATGCTGGGCGTTTCTTCGGCATGGACCAATTTCGTGCTGGGAGCGATTCTGCTGTTGTCCCTGTTTGCGGGCAAATATCTCCGGTTCAATCAAATCAAAGTCAGGAAAGGTCGTGTATCACATGGATGTTAAGAAGCTGTTCAGTCTGGAAGGGAAAAAGGGCTTTGTTACAGGCGGCGCTCAGGGGATCGGCGCATGCCTCGCTCACGCTTTCGCAGCGTTGGGCGCTGAGGTCGGCGTTGTGGATATCAATCTTGCAAAGGCTTCGGCCACGGCGGAAAAAATTGCTCAGGAAACCGGACGCAAGGTGAAGGCCTATGTCTGCGACGTCACCAAGGCGGATCAGGCGGAAAAGATGGTCCAGGAATTCATTGCCGATTTTGGAGAGCTGAACTTTGCGGTCAACAACGCCGGCATCTTTACCGGCGATGGCGTGCTGGACATTGATGCCAAGACCTTTGAATCCGTCATCGATGTCAACTTGAACGGCGTTTTCTATACCGCACAGGCAGCAGCCCGCCAGATGGTCAGGCAGGGCAAGGGCGGTTCCATCGTATCCACCGCCTCCATGAGCGCGCACATCGTCAACCGCCCGCAGACCATCGCCAACTACTGCGCCAGCAAAGCCGGCGTCATTCAGCTGGCCAAGAGCATGGCGGTGGAGCTGGCAAAATATCGCATCCGCTGCAATACCGTCAGCCCCGGCTATATCCAGACGGATCTGATCGCCACCATGAAGGACATGCTTCCCGTATGGGGTGGTATGATGCCGGAGGGCAGCCGTCTTGGCTTCCCGGAGGACCTGATCGGCGCCTATGTATACTTTGTCAGCGACGCGTCCGAATTTGCCACCGGGTCCGACCTGGTGGTGGACGGCGGATATACCATCGTCTAACCGTTCCCAAAGACAGCTTGCGCCAGACCTTCCGCACCTGGAGGCCTGGCGTTTTTTCCGCGAAGAACGCAAAGGGCTGTGAACCAGGATACCTCTTTCTCTGGTTCACAGCCCATTTTTCCTGCAAGCCTTTCTCCTATCGGCAGTCCGGGATTCGGCTCGCCTGTGCCGCGCGTTGCGGTTGTT
Source organism: uncultured Eubacteriales bacterium (assembly GCA_944349545.1). Taxonomy (GTDB): domain Bacteria; phylum Bacillota; class Clostridia; order Christensenellales; family Aristaeellaceae; genus Limiplasma. The sequence goes on along the minus strand of CALVNG010000015.1, from coordinate 31,162 downwards.
GCATCATGCCTCCAAAAGGGCGGCTGTTATGGCGACCTCCACCAGAAAGCCGCCTCCGCCCAGCCCCGCCTCCACGCACACGCGCGCAGGAGCGCAGCCGGGGTGAAGCCACTTATCCCACACGGCGTTGAATTCGCCTTTGAGCGCCATGTCCGTCACATAAATCGTGGCAAACAGGATGTGGTCCTTGTCGCTTCCGTTTTCCAGGAGCAGTTCTTCATAACGGGTCAGCAACTTTGTCGCCTGCTCGGTCATATCTGCGCCAGGCGCCACATGGCCGCAAAAGTAGATAACGCCGTTGTGCACCGTAGCGCGGGACATGGTGGTATCCGGGTCAATTCTTCGGATCATGGGCACGATTCGCTCCTTTCCTGCCCGCTTCAAATCAAACCGCGGGCCTTGGCATACTGCCGGGCCTTCGTGGTGGCAAAGGCGCCCTCAAACGGGTCTTTCACGATGGCCAGAAGCTGCTCGTTCCCTTTCTCCAGGTCACCGATATAGGTATAATAGATGAACATGCCATAGCGCAGTGTGACGACGTCCAGCTTCAAATCATCGTCGGAATCCGATACATGCTGCCGGATCTCCTCCAGGTTCAGCATCTCCTCCGGCTTGCGCAGGCCCTTGTAAAGGCGCACGCGGCACTTGTAAGTGCGCCTAAATTGAAAGGAGAATTTCAAAATGAAAAACATGAAAAAATTCGTAAGTCTGGCTCTGGTCATCGTCACCCTTTTGGCTGTTGCTGCGCCTGCTCTTGCATTGACAGGGAGTTATACCCCTTACCTGGGAGGGCCGGGGAGCAGTTACAACATCCGGCGTGGCCATACTGGTGATCAAGTCAAGAACCTTCAAATGCTCCTAAACGCCACCCTTCATACAAGTCTGGCACTTGACGGTATCTTTGGTTCCGCCACTGAGGACGCAGTGGAAAGGTTCCAGAGAAACTACATGGGTTCTTCTGCGGTTGACGGCATCGTGGGTGCGAATACAAAACAAGCGCTTTGGAATGCCTGCTCTGTCTGGCCCAATCTGATTGTTGTTTACTAAAACAAATGTAAACCAAAATGGGAGGGAAGGGTTGCTCAATAGCCCTTCCCTCTTCTTTTGTATCGTTGGATTCAAATTGGTAAATATAAGCTACTATTCACTTAATTTAGTATAGTTTTAACTTATATTCCAAGTCGCCACCCAAAGCCTGAAATGCAAACGCTTCTGCTTTCGTCACCTCTCCAGTTCGCGAGTTGATCTCGATTTTATACCGAAGATTCCCTTGACCACTGGCGAACCCATCTGGGAATTTTTCTGCGGAAGTATAACTTGGCCAAAATACGATTTTCCATAAGGGGGCGTTTGAGTTAGTAATGTCAAAGTAGACGTAACACGAATCATATAGTGCAACTGTTTCACTATCAATTTGATAGTTTTCCATAACAGTTTGCTGTGCAATGTCGAATGCGTCGTCGAGTGTTATGTCGTTCGCTTGAGGAATGCCATACGTATAAGACGAGAAAGCAATCACATCAAGATCCGTCACACCGCCATTGTTGAGCGAAGACAAGTCACCACTCTGGACGATAGCGCGCACCTGAGGAGCAACATCTTGGGAGTATTCTGCTTTTAACTCTAGCGGCCAAAATTGAAAACTTACATTTCCCGCTTGTTTGACATACTGCATATATGTATCAATGACAGAAGAACCCGCCGTGCCTTGTAAAGCCTTGCGATTTGCTGCCATTTCAGCTACAGATGGCATGCTGATATCGGGATCGGCGATCACCTCTCCATTTTCGTCTACTATAGCAGTATATACTTGCTCAAGGTAGTTATCACTGCCTTCTCTGAATATTTTGAACTGAACATTCCACCTACGATACTCGGGGCGCTGTTCCGTCACGTACAGATCTGCAACAGGCATTATCTCATCAAGCGCGTCCGGCGGTAGTTCATACGCCGAGAGGATCGCCTCCTTCGCGATCGCTATGGCCTCTGCCTCGGTGGGCTCCGTGCCGTTTGGCGTTACGAACGTGTCCGACGAACCCTGAGTTCCGTAGAACTGACGAGTGACCTCCTGCCACCAAACGCGTTGCTCTGGCGTCCAGGTGTCCTCAGACCCCATGATCGCATAGGTAATGATGTCCACGGTGATTTCTTTTGTGTCCGTTTGCCCCGTCAACGTCAGCACGAGTTGATCAGCAATGGTATGTTTTTCTTCCTCGGCTGTGGCGTCGTCAAACAGCCGTGCCGTATCGCTGTTCTCAGCAATGTTGTCCGAATCGATTAGAGCCTGAATCAATACCTCTTTCCGGCCAATAGGCCAGTCCATATAGTCACCCTCAATCTGTTCGATTTCCTTCATCGGAATCACTTGCTGTTCCCACAGCAATGCTGCCGCCAGCGCCGTCACCGTTGCAAGCACCAGCACAATCACCAAAACAAAACCAACAGATAACTTTTTTTTCACCTGAATCTCTCCTCTCACCTGTTTGAGTACCATCCGCTCAAAATCAGCCTCATTTTCCAGCCTCGGAAGGCAGGCATCCATCGCCCGGCGGATGGCGTTGTTCTCAGGCGCGCGGTCACACATGCTCATGCCCTCCTTCCAAATCATAGCGAAGCCTTTCGCGCGATTTTTTCAGCCTCGTGGATATTGTTGAAGCGGCAACACCCAAGGCTTCCGACATTTCCCGAACGGTCAGTCCTTGATAGTAATAGAGCAGCACAGCCTCCCTGTATTTGTAGGGAAGGCTCATGATCGCGTCCATCAGGGCGCGATCCTCGCCGCCCGCCGTGCTCAGGGGAAGGGTATCCAGCGCCACGCTGCGATCCACAAGGCGGAACCAACGATCCCGGCGCATGGTTCTGCATGTGTTGATGGCAATGCGCGTCAGCCACGTTTTTTCGCTGCTGTCGCCCCGAAACGTGTCCATGGCCTTGTAGGCTTTGACGAACGTTTCCTGAACGGCATCCTCGGCCAATGCCTGATCCTTCAAAAACACGCAGCACATTCGCATAAGGTCGTTCTTATGCTGGTTCATCAGTCGGCGCAGTTCTTCCTCACGGATGTTGTCAGGGCCCATAACAACCTCCATCAACCGTTCACCTCCTTCACCCAATTAGACACACATTTCATGCTGTTTTTTCAATGCTCCCAAAAATTTTTCTAGGATTCTTCCGGGATTCTTCGTCGAATCTTCACCTCGCCCAAAAATCCAAAACGAACAAACGAGCGAAAGGCTTGCCCAGCCTTATTTTAATCCCAGTCCATGTCGGGCACGTCCTGATCGTCCGGAGCGTCTTGCAGCAGCTTGCGCGCGCTCTCCATGTCCCCCATTTCCACGTAGCTGGAAAAAATCCAGTCGTACATGCTGTAGCAGTCCTCGGGTTGCGCGTAGCGCAAGGCCTGACGGAAATCATAGATCGCCTGCTCAAAGTTGCCACACATATTATGGCATACCGCACGATAGTACCAGTAGAGATTCACATCGCCCTCCAGCTGGATGGCCATTGTAAAATCAGCAATGGCCTGCTCGTAGCTGGTCCCCATATACCGGCGGCCACGGCCGAAATAGAGCAGCGCGCTGAAGGGAAATTCCACCAGGCCCTGCGAATATGCATCAATGGCGTCGTCGCTGCGCTTAGCCTTGCTGAGCGCCATGCCGTAGTCATACCAGTTGCTGGCGGTGTGTTCCTTCTCAAGGCTGGCTTTGGCGTCCTCCAGCGCAGGCGCGTTCACCAGGCGGTCACGCATCATCAGGTTTTTTTCCACCGTATTCATCGTACAGATACCTCCTTACTCCTTGATCAGGCCGCGCTTGAGTGCGAATTTGCGGGCGTTCATATAGCCAAATGCGTTGGGGATATTCAGCTTCAGGGCCTCCAACAGCGCTTCGTCGGCTCCCTTTTCATCGCCCAGGTAGACGCAGTAGGCAAACAGGCCATAGTACATCGTGACCAGCTCCAGCTGCACGCGTCCGGGCCGCTTGAGCACCTTCTTTTCCATATCGGGGATATCCACGAAGTTCTCGCGGGATATCTGACCGGTATAGAGCTGGAAGTTCCGATGAAAGCCGTAGTCCATCTGCGGCGGCACAACGTCCGGCGGAATCAGCTTGAGGCATTCTGCCGCCCGCGCGTTATCCTTGAGCTCCAGCACATACGTGGTGAACAGCTAGTGAACCAGCGCGCATCCCTCGCCAGGCTGGGCGATGGTGATGCAGGTTTTGAAATCCGCACAGGATTCCTTGTACATGCCGTGCAGGTTATAGGACGTAGCGCGATAGTACAGAAACGTCCATTCCGTGGCATCCAGTCGGTGCGCCAGCGTAAGTTCCGCGATAGCCGGCCAGAAATAACCTGCGGAATTGAGCTTGCGGCCCCTGCCAAAATGCAGGAACGCGTCAAATGGAGCGTACATCAGCCCATGGGAAAAGGCATTGATGGACCCCTTTTCATCCCCGGCAACGGAGAGGCCCATGCCCAGTTCATACCACAGTTCAGGGTCGTCAGGCGATTTTTCCAGCTTGCCTCGAACCTCTTCCACATCGGGGCTCATCAGTAGCATGTGCCGCATGTACTCTTCCTTTGTCATGCTCATGGTATCCAAACCTCCATCTTTGAATTATCCGGAAAACAGGTGCAAAACCCGTCTTTAGGCACGGCGGTTGCCAGACACAAACACCGCCATCGGGCGGCTCATCCAGTCAAGAGGGTGTCCGCTGAACACGGCGATGTCCGCGTCCTTGCCCGGTTTCAGGGAGCCGATCCGGTCATCCAGGTGCGTGATTTGCGCGGGATGAATGGTGATGGCTTTCAGCGCCTCATACGGATCAAGTCCCTCGCGCACCGCGACGGCGGCGCAGATCGGCAGGTATTCCAGCGGCACCACATCATGATCGGTCGTCAGGGCAATCTTCACCCCGGCTTTTGCCATGATACTGGGTGTTTTGAAGCTGAGATTCAAGGTTTCCAGCTTGGTGCTTGAAAACAGCGACGGTCCCACTATCGCCGGGACATGCTCGCGTGCCATATCCTGCGCGGTCACGGCGCCGTCGGTCGCATGCACGATCACCAGCTCCAACCCGAACTCCCGCGCCACGCGCATCGCCGTATAGATGTCGTCGCTGCGATGCGCATGGATGTGGATGGGCAGCTCGTGCCGCACCACGGGAGCCAGCGCCTCCCAGCGTACGTTCAGCGCGGGATGCTCGCCGCGTTCCTTGCGCTCCAGGTAGTCCAGCGTCTGCATGAAGGCTTCGCGCATCACGGCCGCAATACCCATCCGCGTCATGGGCAGCTTGTTTTGCGGGCAGTAGGTGGTGCGGACGTTATCGCCGGTCGCCATCTTCATCGCCACCGGTGCCTTGAGGATCATATCCTCCACGCGCGTCCCGTCCAGCTTGACCGCCGCGATCTGCCCGCCAAAGGCATTGGCGCTGCCGGGACTGATGAGTGCGGTTGTAACGCCGGCTGCGCGCGCCTTGGGAATGGCCGTGTCGAACGGGAAAAAGCCGTCGATGGCGCGCAGCTGTGCGGTGTCCGGGTCCGTCATCTCGTTGACAAATTCAGCGGCCACATTGATGGATTCGGCGCAAATGCCGATATGCGTATGCGCATCGATCATGCCGGGCATCACGCATCCGCCCATTGCGTCAAGCGTTTCTTCGCCTTCTGCACAGGGCGCCTCGTCCATCGGACCCACGGAGACGATTTTTCCGTTTTCAAACCGGACATAGCCCCGGTCCCATACCCGGTCGTCCTCCATGGTATAGACCTTAGCGTTGGTAATAATCACGGGATTCTCTTCCTTTCGGATTATCTGGGATGATAGCAGGCCACAAAATGCCCCGGCTCCAATTCCTGCATCTGCGGAGTCTGACGGCGACATTCCTCTGTAGCGTGCGGACAGCGGGAGCAGAAGCGGCATCCGGGCGGCGGATCAATGGGCGTTGGAACATCGCCGTCCAATCCGGCCAACAGCGAGGGAACGCGAGGGTCCGGAACGGGAATCGCTTCCAGAAGGCCCACGGTATAAGGATGCATGGGATGGCGAAGCAGCGTCTGCGTGTCCGCCAGCTCCACAAACTGTCCGAGATACATCACCGCAATGCGGTTGCAGATATGCTTGACCACACTCAGGTTGTGCGATACAAAAATATAGGTCAGGCTGTACTTGTCCTGCAAATCGCACATCAGGTTGAGCACCTGGGCCTGAATGGCCACATCCAGCGCGGAAACGGGTTCATCGCACACGATCACCTCAGGATTGAGCGCCAGAGCCCGCGCGATGCCGATGCGCTGTCGCTGCCCGCCGGAAAACTCGTGCGGGAATTTGGTCAGCTGTTCGGGGCGCATCTCCACATCCCGCATCAGCTGCTCCACGCGCTGTCGGCGATCCTCCGGCGTTCCCTCCCGATGAATGTCCAAAGGCTCCTGAATGATGCGGCGCACCGTAAATCGCGGGTCCAGCGAGGAATAGGGGTCCTGAAAAATAATCTGCATTTTCCGTCGGAACGCGAACGCTTCCTCGCGGGTGAGGTCGCGGTAGATGTCCTTGCCCCGGTAGCGTATGACCCCGGACGTGGGCTTGACGATTTTTACCAGCGCCTTGCCCGTCGTGGTCTTGCCACATCCCGATTCCCCCACGATGCCAAAGACCTCGCCCCGGTAGACGGTGAAGGAAAGGTCGTCGCAGGCATGGACATAGCGCTGCTTTTCGCCAATCTTCGATTTGCGTACCGGGAAATAGACCTTCAGGTGCTCCACCTGCAAAAGCGGCTCACGGTTCATCACGGTTCACCCCTTCTCCCTGCTTGTTCGCGGGTTCATAGCGGAAGCATCTTACGCTGTGCCCTTCCCCCACCGGATACAGCTGAGGCATCTCCTGCGTGCAGCGCTCGGTTGCATAGGCGCAGCGCATGCGGAAGCGGCATCCCTTTCCGAATTCCTTCGGACTGAGCACCGCACCCTTGATGATGTGCAGCCGTTTAACCGTTTCCTGTATGTTGGGAATGGCTTTGAGCAATCCCTGCGTACACGTCTTTTTTCGTCAAGCGTGAAACAACAAAAAAACGAAGTGAAAACATTTTTAGCCCTTTTTCGCACATCTGTATCCTTGTTGTTTTCCTGGATGTGGAAATGGAGAGGGTTATTATCGCAGTTCTTTGTCTGCCATGGCTTCCAGCATTTCAATGATTCTCCGTTGACGGTTCGATACAACCGGGAACATACGTCTGTGGGGCTTCCGTTTTTACCCGGATGCGATGTATCAGCGGTTCGATTCCCTGATTCATCGAACAAAAAACTGTCCTGCGCTTGACATTGGTTATTGACGAGGCGTTATGCGAGGCTTATGCATCGCCCCCGGGATTGCTGGAGCATGCTCCAGGCCGTTCGCCGGCCGTGGGAAGCAATTCCAGAAATGCGCGCATGGGGGCGCTTAGGATCCTTGTCCGCTTGTAAAACAGGCTGATGCTGCGCTCCACATCCGGACTGTCGATGCGGTAGAAGAACAGCCTTTCATCCGGAGGAGCGCTCATTGCCAGCGTATCGCTGATAAAAGCCGCGCCAAGCCCAAAGCCCGCAAGGGTATACGCCGCAAGCTGCTGATCGAGCTGAAGCCTGATTTTTGGGAAAAAACCCGCTTGGGCGCACAGGTGCTCTGCTCGCTCCCGGGTGTCGTTCCCCTCCTTTAGCATCAAAAAAGGCGTATCCCGAAAAAGGGAAAGCGATACGCGCGGCGTATCCGGTCGGCGCAGTTCGCCGGCAGTCAGTCGGAAGCGCGCGGCAGCTTCATGAACCTCAAGCGTGCGCGGAACGGCCAGAATGACCTGTTCCTGCTTGAAAAGCCTCGTCTCGTAAACTGCCGGATCAAAGGCGCTGTTATCCACGGCAAAGTCCAGCATCCCCTCCTTGAGCTGTTCCTTCAGACGGGCGGTAGGCGCCTCGTGCAAGCGCAGTTCCACACCCGGATAGCGCTCGGAAAAAGCGCTGAGGAGCGGCGGCAGCACATAGGAGGTAAACAACATCGCACCGCCGAGCGTCAGTACGCCCGTGAGGCACCGTTCCGCGTCGTCCAGATATCTGCGAAGATCCGATTCGATTTGAAGCACCTGCTCCGCGGCGCGGATGTAGGCCCTTCCCGCCTCCGTCAGTCCGATGGGCGAGGTGCTACGGTCGAAGATTGTCATGCCGATGCGCTCCTCTGCCTTTCGGATCATCTGGCTCAGCGAAGGTTGGGAAATATACAGCAGCTGCGCCGCTTTGGTAAAACTCCGCTGACGATAGACTTCGTATACATAGGCCATTTCATGAAGCAGCATGACAACCCCTCCTATTCATAGGCAATAGCCTATAAGTCACTTCATAGAATTGGTATTTGAAAATAGTATATCAAAAAGGTATACTGAAAACAAGCCAAAGGGCTATGGAAGGAGCTGAGCCCGCGATGTACAGAACGGAGCACGACCTGGTAGGCGAAAAGCAGATTGACCGGGGGGCATACTACGGCATTCATTCCCTCCGTGCAGCGGAAAACTTTCCGATTACTAACCAGCGCCTGCCGGGCGACATGATCGTGAGCATGGCCTGGATCAAAAAAGCATGCGCAAGAGCCAATCGGATGGCCGGAGTGCTGCCGGAACGCATCGCAAACGCCATCGAACTGGCATGCGACGATCTGATCGCCGGAAAGCTGCACGACCAGTTTATTGTCGATCCCATACAGGGCGGCGCGGGTACTTCCACGAATATGAACGCCAACGAAGTCATCGCCAACCGGGCCATTGAGCTGCTGGGCGAAGAAAAAGGCGACTATTCCATTGTCCACCCGAACGACCATGTGAATTGTGGGCAGTCTACCAATGATATCTACCCCACCTGCGTAAAAATGACGTTGTTTCGGGTCAGCGAGGGGCTGCTCGACGGACTGGACGTGCTGATCGGCGCGCTCATCGAACGAGCGAAGGCGTTTGACGGCATAGTGAAGATGGGGCGGACCCAGCTGCAGGACGCGGTGCCCATCCGGCTGGGACAGGAGTTTGCCGCATATGCTTCGGTCATGCGCAGGGAGCGGGAACGTCTGGCTCGTGGAAGGCAGGAAATGCTGGACCTCAACCTTGGAGGCACGGCTGTGGGAACCGGGATCAACGCCGACGCTTCCTATATCGGCCGGGTGGTCCCGCTGCTTTCGGAGCTGACGGGGATTCCCTTTACGCAGAGCCATGATCTCATCGACGCCACGCAGAACGCGGATTGCTACCTGGCCCTGTCCGCAGCCTTAAAGGGCTGCGCTACAAGCCTGTCCAAGATTTGCAATGATTTGAGGCTCATGTCCTCCGGCCCCAGAGACGGTCTTGGAGAAATCAGCCTTCCCGCCAGGCAGAACGGTTCCTCCATCATGCCCGGCAAGGTCAATCCCGTCATTCCGGAGGTAGTCAATCAGATCGCTTTCCGCCTGGTGGGCTACGACATGACGGTGACGTTGGCGGTGGAGGGCGGGCAACTGGAGCTGAACGCCTTTGAGCCTGTGATCTTTGACAGCCTGTATCAGGGCATTACGATGTTTCGCGGAGGGCTCCGTACGCTCACCGCACACTGTATCCGCGGCATTCGTGTCAACGAAAGCGTGTGCCGTCAGGAGGTGTCTCGCTCCGCCGGACTCGCGACCGCACTGTGCCCCAAAATCGGATACAATGCCGCGTGCTCGCTGGCCCGCGAAGCGCTCACCACCCAAAAAAGCGTTCGAGAACTTGCGCAAAGCCGGGGATTGTTGACGGAAAGCGAACTGGACGAATTGCTTGATCCGGTTGTTATGACGGAAATCCGGAGTTGAGACGGCTTCTCGTCAGTGGGAAGGCGCCCGCTGGGATGTGGATGAATTGTCAAAAGGTCCTTGACATCCACAAAATTGATGGTTATAGTAAATATGGAATTCAGGCATCCGACATTCTAATAGGAGGGAAAACAGAATGAACATCAGGAAATGGACGGGTATCGTGCTGGCGGTCATGCTGCTGAGCACGGCATTCACCGCTGGCGCTGCGACGTTTACGCCGGGCGAGTACGAGGGCTCCGCGCAGGGCTTCGGAGGCGCTGTAAACGTGAAGCTCACGGTGGATGAAGAGGCCATCACCGCCATCGAAATCACCGGCGATGGCGAAACCCCGGCGCTGGGCGGCGCGGCCATCGAGCAGATGGGCGCTGCGTATGTGGGTCAGGCCGACGCCGAGGGCGTGGACGGCATGACCGGCGCGACCATCACCAGCGACGCCGTCAAGGCCGCGGTGGGCAATGCCCTCGCGCAGGCCAGGGGCGAGGCGCAGGAAGTGGCCGAAATCGCCTTCACGCCGGGCACCTATGAGGGCACCGCTGCCGGTTACAACGGCGACGTGGTGCTGAGCGTCACCTTCACGGAGGACGCCATCGAGTCCATCGAGGTCGTCTCCTCCGTCGAGACGGAGCACGTGGGCGACGTTGCCTATGACATCCTCTTCCCCCAGATCATCGAATACACCTCCACCGGCGTGGACAGCGTTTCCGGCGCAACGTTCACCAGCCGCGCGGTGTTTGGCGCGGTGAACGCGGCGGCCGAGCAGGCCGGCTGCGACGTGGCCGCGCTGCAGGCGGGCGCCAGGCCCTTCTCCTACGAGGCGCAGGAGCCCATCGAGGTCACCCATGACGTGGTGATCGTGGGTGCGGGCGGCGCCGGCATCGCCGCGGCCGCGCAGGCGGCCCAGAACGGCGACACCGTGCTCGTCATCGAAACCAACGCCGAGGTCGGCGGCAACACGCTGGTCTCCGGCGGCCAGTACCAGAGCGTGATGCCCTACCTGGTGTGGGACCCCGAAGATCCCGACGCCACCACGGGCGTGGGCTTTGACGGCAACACCTACGACAAGGTCAAGTCCGTGCAGGGCTGCATCGACGAGCTCAAGGCCATCCTGGAGTGGAACGAAGAGGAGTTCGACGCGGACTACTACAAGGATCACGAGTACGTGGCCGGCGACATGAAGGAGCTGTCCAAGCACGGCGTCCATGCCGACTACCTGCCCGTGCTCCAGGCGCTCAAGGCCGAGATCCAGGCCTATCTGGACTGGGCGCAGCCCCAGCTGGACGCGGGCGTGCCCGAAAACCAGCTCACCCTGTTCTCCACGCTCAACCTGCACATCTTCCAGACCTACTACGGCGGCCTGCGCCAGAGCGCGGATGGCAGCGAGTGGATCTACGGCGACATCGACCTGGTTACCCAGTTCATCGAGGACGGCCAGGAGCTCAAGCCCTGGCTGGAGGAGATGGGCTCCACCTTCATCGAGGACACCCAGCCCACCCTCATCGGCGCGCTGTGGTATCGTGAAAACGAGTTCATCGGCGCCGAGGTCGATACCGACGGCGACGGCGAGACCGAAAGCTGCGCCGGACGCTGGGGCACCTACTTCGTGGCGCCCATGAACGAGTTCCTATCCGCCAACGAGGCCAACGAAATCATGCTGCGCACCACGGCCGAAAGCCTCATCACCGACGACACCGGCCGCGTGATCGGCGTCAAGGCCACCCGCTACGACGGCACCGAGGTCACCGCCTATGCCACCAAGGGCGTCATCCTGGCCACCGGCGGCTATGCGGCCAACATCGACATGGTGCTCGACACCAACGTCTATTGGTCCAGCGAATACCTGACCGAGGCCACCAAGACCACCAACCGTTCCTCCCTCACCGGCAGCGGTATCGACATGGCGGTGGAGGTCGGCGCGGCCACCACGGGCATGGGCTTCACCCAGCTGATGCCGATTTCCTGGGTGGACAACGGCAACCTGGCCTTCGGCGGCGGCAACTACGCTGTGTACATCAACCCCACCACAGGCAAGCGCTTTGTGGACGAGGGCTCCGAGCGCGACGTGCTGTCCCTGGCCGAGTTTGAAAACGGTATGGAGGTCAACGGCACCAAGGGCGTGTTCGTGGAGATCTACAACGCCGCAGAGCCCATCCCCGGTCCCATCCAGCTGGCCGAGGGCGACTTTGACGGCCGCTACTACACCCGCAAGGCCACCGAGCTGGGCGACCTGTTTGCCCAGATCGGCGTTGAGGCCGATGCCGACGTGGTGCTGGAAACCATCCGCAATTACGACATGGCCGTGATGGGCCAGGGCGAATTCGAGGATGTGGGCAAAGCCATCGCCTCCCGCACCATCGGCGACGTGGAAAAGAACGAGGACGGCAGCTACAACGTGGATACCTACGATCTGGAAAACACCACGCTGCGCATCCGTCTGATGGCCCCCTCCACGCACCACACCATGGGCGGCGTTGAGGTGGACACCGAGCGCCACGTGCTGGATACCGAAGGCAACATCATCCCCGGCCTCTACGCCGCGGGCGAGGTGACCGGCGGCATCCATGGCGGCAACCGCCTGGGCGGCAACGCCATCGTGGAGATCTTCGTCTCCGGCCGGACGGCGGCCAACGCCGTGGCGGCTGACACCGCGGAATAACACTGACAAGCCAAAGCAGGGGTGCTGCAGTCCGCGTAAAGCGGCGCTACGGCGCCCTTTTTTTTGAAGAAAAAGGGCTTCATGCCGGTTCTTCCCCACCTGTCACGACATGCGCCGTCAGGGCGTTTTACTAAGAGTTCCTTCGCATGTTTTTCCTGTTGCCGGCGGTGGCGTCCTGTCTGGCTTATGCCCAATCCACGAACGCCCTCACAGAGCAGATCGTGGAACTGTTCACGTATGAACACGGCTTTGTCAACAAGGGGGAGACAGATCACATAAAATCAGATTTCAGCTATGTAAAGGAGCATTTCTTCCGTACGGGGGACTATTCCCCCCTGCTCCGACATGCCACGGGAATCCTGCATGGCGAACAACGAGCGCGCCAGTTCAAAGCGCTGGTCCCTGTGGTCAACGCATTTGCCTACGGGGATGTCTCTAATACCCTAACCCCCTGACCGACGAGGCGTATGGAACCCATTGAAGAAAGCCTCCATAGCATCAAACTGCTTATAAACGCACGGGCCCATGCCGAAAAAGGCATGGGCGTCTGTTTCAGTTTTTCTTTCTCACGGTCGAAGATGCTTTGTGAACCACCATCACGTCAGTGGATGGCCAGCCTGATGCAATCAGGCTGACGGGCGACACAGGCAGCATTGGGTAAAGGATGAAGGATCATGATATGAAGAGCTTATTCTGGCCGCACACGCCGAAAGCAGGTTTTTTTGCTGTCGGATGGGCAAATGCCATTGGTTACTTCCTTCTGCCTGCAAAAAAGGAGCCTGCGTTCGCAATGGGACAGCATAGGCGCTTGTTAATGCTTGTTGTCTGAGTTCCACACACCAGCGCGAAGTCCGGCGGAATGTGGAAATCAACAAGAGCCGTATGCATGCAACGCTTCGGATGTGAAAACAGGTGCTGTGGGAGGAAGATACAACCATATTGATTCGTTTGGATAATGAGGAGGACAAGCGCAGAAAAAAAACAGCCGTTCGTCCATTGATATTCAGCTTGTTCCCATATCCGATGCTCAGAAGGGAAGGTCCGCATGAAAAGAGAAAGCGTTGTTTATGGTTTGATTTTGACCTTCTGCATGGCTATCCTCTTTCCTTCGTTTGCTGAAACGACACCGGGACAAAACGCAACCGATATTTTGCAAAATGCCATTTTTGCCGACCCGCTTCCAGGCGACATGCAAAAGGATGAGGCTATTTCCACTGCAGAAAAATGGGTGATCGATCAAAAGCTCTGTTCCCCACAGCAAGCGGCAACCCTTGAGTATCAGGCCTTTTTTCTCTATCATGAACAGTTCAACCAAGGCGTCATCCCGGTTTGGATCGTCTACATTCTCAACGAAGGAGTCGTAAAGTGGAAAGCTGCGTATGGATACAACGGCTATCCCATGTCACTGGTTCCTTATCATCAGGATTTTGAGTGCTATCAGTTGCCTAATGAAAATTTCTGGGACAACACCTATCCCGGATGGGATCGCTGGACAGAGCTGCAGGCGTTTGCAGCGCTGTTTGAAGGAACGTTGTCGTTTGAGCAAAGGGTACAGACCGCAGAAAGATGGAAACCCTATGTAGAGCAGTGGATCAAAGATCATCCCTATTACATGAATCAGCCCGGCTTTGAGTATACGATTACAATGGAAGAAAAATACGGCATTCCTGATGAAAATACTCTTTCCGAGCAGGAGGCCATCAAGCTGGCCAAGGCGGAGGTGATCAGAATGGGTGCCGATGCCACCACGGTAGATACGCGCACCGTTAAAACAAATTATTTCGCAACCGATCCTGAAAATCCCGTCTGGGTTTTCTGGTTTTCTTCCGTGCGAGCAAAAGGTATGAGCGTAGAGGAAAAAAGAAGCGATATCACAAACGTCTCCTCCTTTGAGGTAGAAATTCATGCTTATTCGGGCGCTGTGGTTTCCTCGGTTATGGATTCCCCGATCTGATTTCTGTGGATGATTGAAGCGAATGCTTCTCGCTCTCCTCTTTCCGGCGAAGCTTCAGATTTTCCTCCAAAGAACGCTTCCGAGCGCGGTTTCGATCATCCTTTCACTCGAAAAATCGCGTGAGCACCAACTGCGCACGCGATTTCAATAGCATTTATTCCTTTTTGTACGCGGCGATCTCTTCCGCGCCGACCGCTCGCAGATCCTCCGCCGTCAGCAGCATCAGGGTTTCGCGGGTGACCTGCGGCTCGTGGGCCAGACGGTTCGCCTGCGCGCTCACCGCGCGTTCAAACAAGTTGCGGGCGCCGCGCGCGTTGCCAAAGTCTTCTGGGTCCACACAGCCGCGCTCCAGCAGGCGGATAAGCGGCTGACGCGCATCGTCAGCCAGCGCATACCCGCTGCTTTTGCAGCGCATCTCAAAGATTTCCTGAAGCTCCTGCGCCGTATAATCCGGAAAGTGCAAAAACCGGTTGAAGCGGCTTTCCAGGCCGGGATTGGAATGGATGAAGCGCTCCATGCGCTCGGTGTATCCGGCCACAATCACCACCAGGTCATCACGGTGGTCCTCCATGGCCTTGAGCAGCGTATCGACGGCCTCCTGACCGTAATCGCCCCCTCCCCGGTCTGTGAGGGCATAGGCCTCGTCGATAAACAGCACCCCGCCCATCGCCTTGTGAATGACCTCTCCGGTCTTGATCGCGGTTTGGCCCACATAGCCGGCTACCAGTCCGCTGCGATCGACCTCTACCAAATGGCCCTTGGATAGGATGCCCAGGCAGCGGTACACGCGCGCCATCAGGCGGGCGACCATCGTCTTTCCGGTGCCAGGATTGCCCGAAAACACCATATGGAGCGACAGATCACCGACAGGCAGGCCGTTTTCCCTGCGCAATTTCTGCACGGATACAAGGTTGATCAGGCTTTCCACCTCGCGCTTGACGGAGGAAAGGCCGATGTACCCATCCAGTTCCCGTCGAAGGTCATCCAACGTTTCGTCAGGAGACTCCCCCATTTCCTGCGCCTGGCTGATACGCTCCCCGGCCGCAGCAGGTTCCTGCTGCAAGGCAGCGGACGGAGCAGGCGTCGCCGCATCCTGCCCGCTCCACAGATCGTCGGCGATGCGGCGCAGGTTGCTCCGCGTCATCTGGCTGATCACATCCATCTGCAGACGGATGATTTCATCCTTGCGATCCACGGGGTTACTCCCTCCCTGTCAAGGCTCCGTTCAGTTCTGCGAGAGCGCCGAACGCGGAATAAACAGCCGGCAAACGCGCCCCTCCAGCCCGATTTGTACATACGCCCATTCATCGCCCATGAAGGCCAGCAGCGTCACCTGATCGCCGGCTTTGAGCGATGTCAGCGTCTCTTTTCCGTAGAGCGGGTCATCCGTGCCGTCGCAGTCGCTGGCCAGTGTGAGCGGCACCGAGCAGAAGCCAAGCTTTGCCACATTTTCAGCGTCAGCCAGCGTGGTGTTCTTGATATAGCCGATGCGTCCGCGGGAACCATTGCCAATGGTGTAGCTTACCAGCACCCAGCCGTTTTCCACACCGTAAATCAGCACCGTATCATCCGTGTCCACCTGTGCGCCGTCCACGCGGTAGGTTTCTTCGCCCGGCGCGCAGTAAACGGGCAGCGTCTGCGCCTTTTCAAACGCGGCGTCGCTCAGATTCGTCAGGTTGGGAGCCTGCTGCACCGCCTGCTGGTAGGGAGACAGGGTGGGCGTGGGGCTGGGAGACGGCGTGGGGGTCGGCGTGGGGGTCGGGGTCGGCGTGGGCGATGGCGTAGGCGTGGGCACGGGGGTCGGCGTGGGCGTAACAAATTCCTCCGGAGCCACGCTCTCGCCCTGTCGGTTGAGCACATAGCCGCTCAGCTCGCCGTTTTCGCCGCGCAGGGTGAACGCGCTGTCGCTTCCGATATCCAGCGTGCCGTCGAGCACGCCGCTGGCGAGCACACCGTCCGTCACGGTGTAATCCGTTACGGTAACGGTGAGCAGCTTGCCGTCAGCGGTAAACTGATAGTAGACCTCGCCATCCGTGCCCAGAGGCTTCCACAGGCCGTGGGTGAGGACGTCCACGGTAATGGCGTCATTGCCTGCCAGCGGCATGGGCGTGGGCGTAACCACAGGGGCCAACGAGAAGTTGGGGTCCAGCGTGGCCGGGGGCGCAGGCGTAACCGTGGCCAACGGCGTAGCGCTCACCTGCGCCGCCGGCGCGGCGGTTGTAGCGGTCTGAGATTCCTCACCGGTGATCAGCACGGAGGGGGTAAGCGGCAGCTCCGCCCATGGAATGTCGACCACAACCGCCTCGCCGGCAAGCTGGCCGGGGGCGTAGAGCAGGCGCAAGGCCGCGGACGCCGCAAAATAGGATTTGGGCATCGGCACATCCGCCTCCGAGACGATTTCCGGCGCGAGGCCTTCCTGCGTGCTCACGCGAGCGTACACGGCGCTGCGAAGCGCCGCGGCCACCGCGTCGTCCTCCTCTTCAAACAGGTCGTTCACGGTCACGGTCTGGCGCTTGTCCAGGTCCACCAGCAGGTAGAAAAACTCCGTCGTGGCCTCCTCGGCGTCCACGGCACGGTTGCGCACCGAGGCCTCCACGGACAGCAGCCCCGGAAAATCCAGCGACACGTTGTATCCGCCGCGGATCTCATCCAGCCCACCGTCGGCGTAGGCCTCATCCTGCGCCATCTGTCCTCTGCGCTGCAGGGCCTGAATCGGCGCGGTAACATGGTCCGTCAGGTACAGCTCCAGCTGCGCGTCCTCGCAGCTGAAAGTGGGATAATCCACCACAATCTGCTGGCGGCCCATCGTCTCTTCCACATGATTGCGCACGACCGTCACGCCCTGCGCGGTCATTTCGGCCTCCTGCGCCGATGCTGTGCCCAGCGCCATCATAAACGCCAGCGCCAGCGCTACAAACCGTCTCATCCCCGGATTCCTCCCTTATCAAAACTCGCCTTCCAGCCGGATGGGATAGCACGACTGGGTGGACAGCGCCACGTATTCGGACTGTCCGTCCCTTTCCAGCACAAAGGAATGCGACAGCGGCTGCGGATAGGCAGCTCCCGTCACCGCATGAACGGTGAAGCTTCCGCCCTGGCCGCTGATGGTCTTTTCTGCCCACTGAATGTCGCTTTCCACCGGACGGATGCTGTCATAGATAAAATCGTAATGCTGCTCGCCCTTAACGAACAGGCCGTATTTTCCGCTTTCGGCATCTCTGACCACCAGCGCGTCGCAGTCCAGATAGGCGTCCACCTGCGGCGAGGTAGCCAGCGGAGCGGATGTATCCGGCAAAAGATAGATCTCTCCGGATGCCATATAGGCTATCCCGCACGCCGAGGCTACCAGGTCGTCCATGCCGGGCTTCGCCAGCCAGCGGCTCATGGTACCGTCCTGCCCAAGCACATACAGCAGATAGCGCTGTTCGCTGTCGGCCGTGCTGCCGGTATCCACATAGGCTACGGTATACTGGCCCGTAAAGGGATAGGCGCGGGAAAACCATAGCGTGCTGAGCATCTGGCCGGCGGCGCTGATGTAGTTTGCGCTGCCGTCCTCGGTCCCTTCAATGACAGACCAGCCGTTATACATGGGATGCAGGCGCAGTTCACGGCCGTAGGTGGCCTGAAGATCATCCAGCCGTATCAGCGCAGAACCGTTGGCCGCGACCAGATAAGGCTCCTGGTCTACATAGAAGCCGCCAAAAGCCTGCGGGAACATTCCCTGTTCGCTCAAGCCGTCGAAATAGCACAGCAGGCGTCCATCAGAAGCGGTGAAGAGATAAAAATCATAGGTGCCGTCCGGCCTCAGATTGCTGGTGAGAACATGGGTTTCCGTAGCGGCGCAAATGTCCATCTGCACCGTTCCGCTCAGCTTGCTGATGGCCGTGCGTGTGCTGTCCGCGATTTCCACGGCGGGCGCCGCGTCATACCCTTCGATGGGCTGCGGCGTGACGACGGCGGTAAACGGCTCCTCGCTGGCAGGCGGAACAATGCCGCTCTGCAAAAGCCACCCGGCGATGGGCTCGCGGAACATCCAGACGCCGCCCGCCAGCACGGCCAATGCAGACAGCGCAATCAACGCGTTGCGAAGCGCGCGTCTGCGTCGCCTGCCACGGGCCGGCGTCTCGCTTTCCTCTCGCACCTGATAGCCCACACCGTCCGACGCAAGCACGTCGCGCCGAGCGGTATCAGCCCAGGTAGCCTCCCGCGGACGATAAACATTGCTTTGCGGCTCCTGCTGAGGCGCTTCGTTCCACGGCTGATCCTCATATCCGGAAAAGTCCAGCTTGATGGGCGGCGCAAAGGCAGGTTCCGCCTCCTCGCCATCCGTGGCCTTTCCATCCCTGCGGTAGTAGGCAGAAAAATCCGCTTCACCCTCGGCGCCGGTTTCGGCTTCGACCGGCGCGTCTCCCACCGCAGGCGTTTCGTTGGGTGCGTAGCCTTCCCACGCTTCCTCCGGTGAAGCCGGCGGCTCATTGGGCGCATAGACGCCCTTGCCCACCGCCGCGGCAGAAACGGACCCGGAAACAGCCTCATGCCCCGTCTCCTCATGCGGGTTGATAGGCTGCTCCCCGCTAATGATTTCGTCGTCAGAAAACGTCCGCGCCGTATAGAAACGCTGCGCCCGCTCGCTGCGCCGGGCGCGGCTCCTTGTGTCGGAATGGTTGTCCGTCATTCTTACACCTCGTTGCCTTCGGGATAAAAACTTGTACCCAGCTTCATACAATAGCATATTATCCGCATTGCGTCAAGAATACACGCGCTTGAGGAATATAAAAAAACGCAGATGTTGAGAATTGGGAAGCTTTTCATGGCTCCCCGCTAAGATGCATCCCATGCAGCTAAGATGCATCCCATGCAGGATGTCTTGCATTTTTCTTACGATTTGGTTACAATAATACGGCGTTTCAAATGCCATCCGAATGATCTTTTGGGAGGAGACCATGACTAAGCGAAGCATCTTCTGTTTTCTTTTCGTCCTGTGCCTGGCTGCTAGTACCGTTGCAGCCGCAGAAATCTGGCATGTCCAAACCCCAAACGGAAAGCCCCTCAATGTGCGCAGCGAGGCCTCCAAAATCGGCGGCATTATCGCCACGATTGACAACGGCAGTGCGGTTGAAGTTGTAAAGCTGCTCAAGGAAGGCGAATGGGCGCAGATTTCCTTAAACAACCGCACCGGCTACTGCATGACTTCCTATTTGTTTCGGGATAGCGGCGAATTGGGCTATACGCTGGTATACGACAGGGATCTCTTTACGCTTGAGCGGTCTGATGGAATCGACACCTACCGATGGAACGATCAGACCGAGGGGATGCCCAACTGCTATCTCAGCGTTTCCCGCCTGACGGGCTATACGTTGGAAGAAGCGATAAATGGCCTGGCCCTCCAGTCCGGCGTGGATGGGGAACGTTCCGCCATTACGCTGGACGGTCAGGAGGCGCTCTCCTATTCCTTTTGCGAGGGCTCACAGGAGCATGACCGGGTGGTGCAGTATGTTTGCGTGCCGCAAAGCGACGGAAGCATCCTGCTGATTGAGCTGGCCTGCTATGCCGTTATTCAGGAGGCCGTGGAACCGTATCTGCGGGAAATGCTCTTTTCCATAACACTTTCCGGGCAGAGCGACAATCCGGATTCAAGTAGCGGCGCGGCGGAGACGGAATATGTCCGCTGCGAAATCTGCGGCGAGTGGTTCGAGGCGGGCAACGTGTTTCGCAATCACCAGTGCGTCACCTACCCCGGCGAGGATTACGCAGCCGCCGAAAGCAGCCCCGAAATGGTTCAGTGCGAAATCTGCGGCGAGTGGTTCGAGGCGGGCAACGTGTTCCGCAATCACCAGTGCGTCACCTACCCCGGCGAGGATTACGCCATGTGATCTCTTTTTCGATGCCGGTTTGAGGCTGCGGAAACAGGCTTAGAATGTGGTTCTATAGCGTCTTGTCAGCGTTTTTGGCCATGTCGGCATGGCTCGGACCGTTGAAAAACCCCTGATGTTGGGGAAAGCCGCGTTTCATGCGTCCTTCGGACGCTCGCAACGCTCGCAGAAAATTCTGCGGCATAAGGGCTTGGCGCACCGGAGGGAAGCGACAGCCCGGCGGGCTGTTGCCGCCAAAGGCGGCAAAGCGACCCGCAGGTGTGAGCAAATACAAGGGCTGCGCGCGGCCAGTGCGCAGAACGCCGATATTTGCGAAAGTCAGGGAAGCGCGAATGATTGAGCGACCGGGGCAGCCCCTGCACCCCGCGCTTTATCAGCAAACTGAGCCGTGTCGGCATATGCCGGCATGGCTTTTTATCGTTAAAAAGCCTGGACTGGTGAAGCAAGAGAAGGACACCGCACAGCGAATGAAGGTTCGTTAATACTCTGCACGAGGACAGTCAAGCGACCTGCCAAAAAGGCTAAAAGCGCCCCGCCGCAAAAGACTGGCGGGGCCGCGTAAAAACGGACCGTATTCAGCGCTTCAGATATCCGCTCTTTTCCCACAGGGCAATCCAATCCTGCAGACGATTGAGCAGATCCGCGTTGCAGCGGGTTTTCTGCATCATGTCAATCAGCTGCACCACGGCTTCGCCGTTGGTGGTGGAGGCCAGGACCTTTCGAATCGTCCGCAGGCCTTCCTTCTGCTCGTCGCTCAGGAGCATATCGTCCTTTTTGGTGCCGCTGAGCTGCAAATCAATCATCGGATAGACCGGATCGCTGGCCTGATGTCGGCACAGGAACAGCTCCATATTGGCCGTACCCTTGAATTCTTCGAAGATGATATCGTCCACGCGCGAGCCGGTTTCCACCGCGATGGTGGCGACCACTGTCAGACTTCCAGCGTCACGGGTATTGCGTGCCGCGCCAAAGAAGCGCTTGGGGCGCACCAGCGCCGCAGGGGTTACGGTGTTGGTCATGGGGCGTCCGCCCTGCACCAGCGCCGCCTGATAGGCGCGCGTCAGCTTGGTGAGGCTGTCCAGCAGGATGACCACATTCCTGCCGTCCTCCACCAGTCGCTGAGCGCGCTCCAGCATGGTTTCGCTCACGCGCGTCTGCGTTTCGGGCGCGTCGGCGAAGGTGGAGGCGAATACTTCTGCGTCTACCGATTCACGGATTTCCGTCACTTCTTCCGGAGCGATGTCAATCAGCAGCATCAGCACTTCGGCGTCGGCGTCGTTTCGCTTGATCGCGCGGCAGATATCCCGGAGCATCAATAGCCGTCCGCTGTCGGGCGGAGCGACGATCATCGCACGCTGACCAAAGCCGATGGGCGCGATCAGGTCCACGAGACGGATGGCCATGTCCTCGTGGTCCTGTTCGCTTTCCAGCACGATGCGCCGGTTGGGATACACAGGCACCAGCTCGTCAAAGGAAAGCCGGTCCGGATTCTCCACCGGCTCATGGCCGTTGAGACGATCTACTGTCAGCAACGCGGCAAATTTGTCGCTGTCTCGCTGTGCACGTGCCGTACCTTCCACGGAGTCGCCTGTGCGCAGGCCAAAGCGACGGATCTGGGCCATAGAAACATAGATATCCTTTTTCCCGGGCAGCAGCGTATGGCCGCGCAAAAAACCGTAACCGTCCGGGAGGATCTCCAGGATGCCGCTGGCGGGCTCCCCTTCCTGCACCTTCAGCAGATCGGGAATCTGGCCTTCCTCGGCTTGAGCGGCAAATTGCGGATCGCGCGCCATGCGATAAAGCGCGTCGTTGTAATGTCCTTCCGAGACGGGAGGCTGATAGCCGCTGCGCTGCTGCTGGTATCCAAAGTTGCCAGCAGGCCTGTAGCCGCTTTGCTGATATCCACCGCGCTGCTGATATCCGCCATAGCCCTGCTCACGAGCGCCATACTCGCCGCGGTTCTGATAGGGTGTGCGCTGCGGCGCAGCGCGGTAGCCCAGCCGATATCCATCCAGCTTGGGCACGTTTTCCTGAACCGGCGGACGCGAATACTCCGACGCCTGTCTGCGCGGCTCCTGGGCTTCCTCCTGCTTCACGGGCGCCGGGCGTACAGGCGGCCCGAAGCGGTTGACCGTGCTCCCGGCGCGCTGCTGCCAGGCAGGCGTCTGCGCGTTATCGCGCGACGTGCTGCGTGCCTGCCAAGCCTGTCGATAAACCGGGCGGAAGCCGCTCTGTTCCTGCGGGTTGTTCCAGGGCCGAAATCCCAAGCCGCCAGGCGAGACAGCGGTTACATCCGCGGAAAGAGCCGCCTCCTGCAGCTTTTCCTGCGTCTCAGCGGGCTTTTCATCCGTTTTTATCGGGTCGGGTTCCAGCACCGGCACCGCTTCACGAGCCGTTTCCGTCAGTTCCGGCGCAGCCGGCTCCACCAGCGCCTCAACCGGCTGCGGCGCCGCCGATTGATTGGACGGCTCATCGGCCAGCACCTCCGAGAGGCGAGCCACGATTCCGGACTTGTCAATTCCCGCGCTCAACTTCACGCCGTTTTCCTTTGCAAGCTTTCGCAGCTGAACAACCGTCATCGCTTGCAGCTGTGCGTTCTGCAATTTGAACCCTCCTTACCCAATCAACAAAAAGCCCGCATCACTTCCGGCGGTCATACCTTTCGTGCAATCACCACGTCCCGGTCAACCGCCTGTTCTACCCAGTGGGAAAAGTCGTCATACGGCGGATGACTCATGACCTCCAGCCCTGCCCTCTCCATTTGCGCGGAAACCTCGGAACGACGCAAGGTGTTGAGATTAAACGCAAACGCCACGGCTCCGCCCTTTTTGAGCGCGTGTACGCAACCGGGCAAAACGCGCTCGACAAGCCTGCTCAGCGAGGAAACCGTGCCGCCTTCCCTGGGCGCGTGCTGCACGCCATAAGGCAGGTCGCATATCGCCAAGTGACAGCTTTGGGGACGGACCAGCGCCGCCAGTCCGCCCGCGTCCCCATGAATCAGGCGAAGGGAAAGCGGGCTTGCGCGCATGGTTTGAGCGTCCGGCGCAAGCGCGTACTCGCTCCACCTGGCGCTTCCTCCCCATGGCAGAGTCAGCGCACCCGATGTGCGGCGATGCTTGACGCGATGCAGTTTCAGCGACCTCGCCAGGTAATCTTCCGCTTCCCGAAGCGCCTTCGCGTCCATATCAACGCCGATTGCATTGTAGTTTTCGCACAAAGCGCACATCAGCGTCGTGCCCTTCCCGCACATGGGGTCCAGCACGCTCAGCGAGCCCGGCTCACGCGCAAACGCAGACGCCGACCTGGCGCAGTGCAACATCAGATACGTGAAGTCCGCGTTGGTTTTCCCTTTATATTTGAGCACATGGGGCAGATCCTCCGGCATCCAGCCGGGGGGTTGCGGCGCAACGGCTGCAGCGTTCCGTCCTCCCGAAGCCTCGCAGCCAAACAGATGGCCGAATGTCCTGAGACTGCCTCCCAAGCCGCCGCTTCCAGCTCCTGCGCGTCAAATACGATAAAAGGCTCGTTCGCCAGATATTCCACCCTTGGCCGTTCGCAGGCAACATTCCAGGCATCAAGGATGCATTCCAGTTCGATCAATGCCAGCTTTTGCAGGGATTGGCGATAACGAACGTTTGGATGCGGCTTCAAAAGCATCGCGTAGCGCACATGAACCTCTTTTCACGCAGGCGGATTTGGACAGCTTAGAAAGACCTGATTGACCATCGGTTGTCGGTATTATATCACAGACTGTAAGGATTTGCAATCTTTTTCCTAAAAAGGGCGGCGATTGCGCACAAAAAAACCCCGCACGCCGCGGCGTGCGGGGGAAATACCCATTTACTCGTTGGTCTCGTTCTGAGCAGCCTCGGCTTCCAGAGCCGCGCCAACAGCCTCAATGTCCACCGGCACGGCCTCCGCGCCGTCATCCTCGTAAACAGGCTGGGGCGCTTCCTCCACGGGAGCGGGTTCGGGCTCCAGCAATGCGCGGATGCTCAGGCTGATGCGCTTGGCTTCAGGATCGATGTTGAGCACCTTGACATTGACCACATCACCCACATTGACCGCATCCTCCACCTTGTTGATGCGGGTCGCTGCGCACTGGCTGATGTGCACCAGGCCGTCGATGCCGGGCTCAAGCTCCACAAAGGCGCCGAACGTAGTGATGCGGACCACCTTGCCCGTAACCACAGCCCCGGCGGGATACTTTTCGGGAGCCATATCCCAGGGCTTGGGCTGAAGCTGCTTGAGGCCAAGCTGGATGCGCTCGCGCTCCGGATCGAGGCTGAGGATCTTCACGTCCACTTCCTGGTCGGGGGAGACGATCTCGGAAGGATGCTTGACATGCGCCCAGCTCAGATCGGTCACATGAATCAGGCCGTCTACGCCGCCCAGGTCCACGAAAGCGCCGAAGTCGGTCAGACGGCGCACGATGCCGTGCACGACCTCGCCCTCCTGGAGACGGGCCCAGGCCTCGGCCTTCTTTGCGGCGGCTTCCTCACGCACCACCGCGCGGCGGCTGGCCACGATGCGGCGCTTCTGCTCATCCATCTCGATGATCTTGAGCTTGAGGGTCTGGCCCACGAAGTCGCCGATCTTCTCAACGTAGCGGTTGGAGAGCTGCGACGCAGGCACGAACGCGCGAATGCCGTTGACCGTGCAGATCAGGCCGCCCTTGACGACCTCCTTGCCCACGCCCTCGACATACTCGTTGTTCTCGTGCTTTTGGACAAGCTCCGCGAAGGCCTTACGGTTCAAGATGTTGCGCTGCGACAGCAAGACGTTGCCTTCGCCGTCGTTGACCTTGACGACCTCCACTTCGATTTCGTCGCCCAGTTTGACATCCTCCGTCACCAGGTCCTCGCGCTTGATCAGCCCGTCGCTCTTGAAACCGATGTTGACACAGACTTCGTCGTCGGTGATCTGCACCACGGTTCCCTTCACGGTCTGCCCGGGCCTGATCTTGACCAGAGTCGCTTCCACATCAGCCATAAAGCTGTCCTTTTCCGCCTCCTCGGTGGAAACCTGCCGGTCCAATTGTTCCTTGTCAGTCATGCGTGTGACAACCTCCTTAAGTGACCAATCCGGCGTGCTCGCGCCGGCGGTAATTCCAATGGATTCCGAATGGATATTCGCAAAGCCCGGCGGTATATCCGCCGCACGCTCTACCAAAAGGGTGCGCCCGCAAATGCGCTTGCACGTTTCGTACAGCTTGCGGGTGTTGGCGCTGCCCAGGCCGCCCACCACCAGCATGGCGTCCACCTTTTCGGCCAGCTCGCGCGCCTCGTTCTGCCGGAGGGCCGTGGCGGTGCAGATGGTGTCCTGAACGGTAAGGTTCTTCACCCGGCTGTGCAAAACGGGCAGGATTTCCTCCCAGCGCTCATGGGGAAAGGTGGTCTGCGAGACAGCCAGCGCGCTCTCCATTTCCGGCAGCTCGGCAGCCTCTTCGCGGTCATGAACGGTGTAGACCTTTCCGCGGACATATCCGATGGTGCCGATAACTTCGGGATGATCGCTCTGCCCAACCAGAATCACCGGCAAGCCCCCGGAGCTGTACCGTGCGACCACGTCATGGAGCCGGGCAACAAAGGGACATGTGAGGTCGATCACCTCGTCTGCGGTGCGGCGAAGAGCTTCCGTGACATCCGGCGCCACGCCATGGCTTCGGATGAGCGCCACCTTGCCGCGTGCCTGCTCCACCTCATGGATGACCGATATGCCGATAGCGTTGAGGCGGCGGATCACCTCGGGATTATGGGCCAACTCGCCGAAGGAAACGATGGACTTTCCCTCCTGCGCGGCTTTGACCGCTCCATCCACCGCACGCTTGACCCCCATGCAGAAGCCCGCGTGTCGAGCCACCGAAACCGGCATAAAACCGTCCTCCTAAGCATATCATGATGCCTATTCGCCGTCCAGCGTGCATTATCCTTCTTTTTATAAAGAATTAATAATTGACAATTCTTTCGTAACCTCCGCGTACAGGCAGGGCGACCCGTGGGAGGCAACGGGCTGTGAGCTTAGGCCTCAGACCATTCGCACGTTCTGCGCTCATATGGATAACCGCGCTTGCATCCATTCCTTGAAATGTAATATATGTAAAAATCAGTTTGCCTGCTTTTGCGCGTCGGCATGATCCCGCTCAAGCGCCAGATAAGCCTGCTGAATCCGCTCCATGACTTCCTGACAGGCCTCGCGGTTGACGCCTCGGGCAGCGATATCCCTGACGCTGAATGGCTGTCCATAATAGACATGCGTGCGGCGGAACAGTCCGGGCTTCCCAGCGATGTAAGCCGGCAGGATTCTGGCGCCGCTACGCAGGGCGATCATGGCGATTCCGCTTTCCATGTGTTCCATCACGCCCTCCTTGTGACGCGTGCCCTCCGGGAACACGCCGAGGGAATGGCCCTCGCGCAGCGTTTTCAGACAGGCGCGCATCGCCGTCATGTCCATGTTGTGCCTGTCCACCGCGATCATCAGCAGCTTTTCAAACAGCCAGCGCAGAAGCGGGTTTTTCACCAGCTCCTTTTTCCCCAGGAAACGGATCTGGTACCGATAGCACTTCCAGGCCACCAGCAGGGGGTCCATCAGCGAATTGTGATTGGCGATAAGGATGTAGGGCGCATCCAGCTGGGCCCGTTCCAGATGGTGATAGGTGGCGGGCGAAAGGCAGGTCAGCAGCACGGCCGCCGCCACGCGCGCCGCCCTGTACATGGGGGTGAGCGGTTCTTCCGGGCGCAGGGCATGCCCCTGCCGGATTGCCACTCGGCGCAGCACATCCTCCACCACCTGCTCGCGCGTCATCTCCGAGCTGTCGAGCACCTGCGCGTCTTCCGCGGGCCGAAGGGGGTCGGCTTCACGGGTGGTGTCGCGCTCGTCGCGGCTGCGTACCTCCGCGAGCACCTGCTCATAGGTGGAGGGATCGCCCTTGCTTTGAAGCTCATCGAAGCGGCGTCGCGCCCTTACCTCGGCCGATGCGGTCAGGAAAATTTTGAGCGTGGCGTTCGGAAGCACGCGGGTTCCGATGTCCCGGCCGTCCAGCAGCATGCTCTGATGCCGCGCCAGCTCCTGCTGACGGGCGACCATAGCCCTGCGCACCTGCGGCACCGTGGAAACCACGCTTGCCGCCGTGCTGATCTCCGGCGTGCGGATGAAATCCGTGACATCCTTGCCGCCGATCAGCGTGCGCTGCGCCCCGTTTTCAAAGCGCACCTCCGGCATCACGCTCGCGGCAAGAGCCGCCAGCGCCTGCGCATCACTCGTATCCACACCCTCCTTCAGCGCCATCCAGGCGAAGGCGCGGTACATCGCCCCCGTGTCCAGGTGAAGTATGCCCAGACGCCGGGCGACCTCGTCGGCCACGCTGCTTTTGCCCGCACCCACGGGGCCGTCCATCGCAATGGTCAGAACCATGTTTTCATCCCCCTCCTATCGCGTCGGTCAAATGGCGCGGTGACCCAGGCCGATGCACACCTCATCCAGATGCCCCAGGCCGATATTGAAGAATACGGCCACCGCTACGTGTTCGCCGGAGCGCGCAACCCCGATTTTTCCGCCCACGCTCATACCAAGCGCCTTGGGCGTGACCTGATTGAGCGCCTCGCGCGCGGCTCCGGCCACGCCGCCCTCCTCCAGGTGGGACTCGCCGATCACCTGCTCGCGCTTGGCGGCCACCACCGCCCGTTCCACAATGCGCACAATACCCGTGAGAAAATCGCCGCCAAAATCAGCAGCGGCGGCGTTAATCCCCTGCTGGCGCAGCATCTGACGGCAGCGCTGTTCCTCCTCGCGGCTTTGCGTCATGCACAGTTCGATTGCGGCCCTTGCCACGTCGCGACTCCCCGCGGTAATTTGATAATAATCCATAACGGCTTGCGCCTCCTTCGCCCGGTCATATGGAACATTATAGCATGCGCCACGCCGCTTGCATAGAGCCAGGCGCGCCTTGCGGCGACGGCAAGAAAAAGAGCCTTCTCCCTATGGCAGAAAGCTCATTCGAGAACCCAAAGTGCCGCTGTACCCGTTTTTTCACCCGCTATGTTAAGCAGGCCGGTGCTCTGTCGACGGCTTCTGCCGTCCCCTGGCGTCCATAAGAACGGGGGCATGACATCCGACGCCGAACCCGAGCTCCGTTTTATGAAATGTGGGTAAAAACAGGGCCCTGGCGCACACTTCAGGAGGCTCTGAAACCATTATAGTAACTGCCTGCCGCAATGTCAATAGCGCCCGGCACGGAATTTACCCGGAATGTCCTTCCTTATGGACGCGAGCCTCCCAACAGTCCGTCCACCAGCCGGATGGCATGCGCCAGCCGCTGCGAATAGTCTCCGCTCACCACCACCATCTTGTCTTTGAAGCCATGCTCCACATACATGTCCCACAGGCGGTCGTTGAGCATTCTGCGACGGTCCTCATCGCCGTTGAGACGCTGGCCGTCGGGCACCCAGCGTACATCGGGCGTGAGGTAGATCAGCAGGTCATAGCGGTTGGGGTCAATGTATTTTTCCACCAGCTCGTTGCGATGGCCCATATAGAGTTCGCTGAAATAGTCGGTGTAGGTGGCGTCGGTGTCAAAGAAACAGACCTTGTTGGCCGTGCGGAGCGCCTGATAATCCTGCTCGTACTGGATATGAGCGATGCGGCTGAAATCCACGTCGGTGTAAATGGTTTCATCGTTGCCCAGAAAGTCGCGGGCATAGTAGCGGCCCACTTCCTCGGACCAGGAGGTGTTGTACAGCTTGGCCAGGCATTTGGTCAGCGTGGTTTTGCCGCAGCTCTCCGTGCCCGCGATGAGCACCTTTTTGGCAAAGAACGGACGCGCCGCGCCCAGAATATAATGCCAGTTGCCCAGAATATCGCCCCGGATGTCCGTGGCGGAGATGGGATAGCGCGTGCGCGCAGGATCAAACAGCACAATCTCCGATTCGGGAAAATACCGCGCCAGCGTTTCGCCGTATTCCATGTCGCCCACGAAAAACGCGTCTATGGGTTCCCCCACCACCTCGCGCATGCGCTGGCTCCACAGCTCCCAGCCCTGCGGATAGACAGGAATGTCCGTCTCGTCCAGCACGCGTACGCCGATGTGCGTGATGTCCTGAATCTGCTGGGAAATCCACTGCTTGCGCAGACGATAGGAGATTTCGGGAATGCCGTCGCGGCGGCAGATCTCGCGGGTCTGATCGGCATTGTCGGATATGACCACCAGCAGCTTTTCGCAGCGGGTGGACGCCTCAATCATCTGGTACAGATGGCCACGGTGCGGCGGAAGAAATCGGCCGAAATATACGCCCGTCCTGTACATGGGTTTTCCTCCCTTGGCGATTTGTGATAGAACATTCTACATCCCCAATCTTTTTCCTGCCTGTTCAAAGTGGCCGAAATATGGTATCATTGTAGGCAGAAAAACGCCGGATGATTCTTGTCTGGAAAGGGTGCGATGCGCATGACAAGGCGGCATGTGCTGATACTTGCGGCCGCCGTGGCCTTGCTGCTGATGACCGTGGACGTGCACGCCCTATTTGCGGCACGTTTTCTCCATGATTCTTGGGGATGGCTGCGGGCGCTGTGTGATCGGCTGGCGGAACCGCTTCCCATGGCGCTGGTCACGGTGGGCACGGCGCTGCTGCTGACCAGGGACGACGCACGGCTGCCCGTGGTCGTTAACCTGGCCGCAGCGCTTCTGCTGGGCACGGCGCTGGAATGGCTGGGCGCACCGCACGCTCCGGGTGGCCTTATGCGCCTGCCGCGGGACGCTGTTCAGGCCGCGCCGTCCATATGCTTTTACGGTTTTCTGCTGTGGTCGGTGCGGCAATACTGCGCCGCCGGAGCGCTTCGCGCGGCCTTGACGGCGCTGCTGGCTGCGGTTCTTCTGGCAATGGCAGCGCCTGTTCTAACCGGCGGTCCTCGCTTGCTTCCGGGCGTCCTGGCCGCGGCGGCGGTGACGGGCGTTTACCTGTTGCTTTTGACAGGTCTCGCGCGCAGGCGAAGCGCGAAGGCTGAAGCCTGAAAACGACAAAAGCGCCCTCCGTGCGACCTGTGCCGCGCGGAGGGCGCTTTCCTCATGTGTGCTTTGTCTTTTTGCCCTTGCCCAGATAGGCTTCCTGGATGCTCTTGCTGCTGAGCAGCTCCTCGCCGGTTCCGGAGAGCGTCATCATGCCGGTTTCAAGCACATACCCATAGTGCGCCGCGTGCAGCGCAGCATTGGCGTTTTGCTCGATCAGCAGAATGGTGATGCCGTCCGCGCTCAGGCGGCTGATGATGCCGAAGATATCCCTCACCACCAGCGGCGCCAGGCCCAGCGAAGGCTCATCCATCATGATCAGCCGGGGACGGGTCATCATGGCGCGTCCCACGGCCAGCATCTGCTGCTCGCCGCCTGAAAGCGTGCCCGCCAGCTGCCAGCTGCGCTCCTGAAGGCGCGGAAAGAGCTTGTAGATGTATTCGATGTCCTTTTGAATCTGAACGGTATCCTTGCGCAGATAAGCGCCGATTTTGAGATTCTCGAGCACCGTAAGGTTGGCGAACACGCGCCGCCCCTCCGGCACCAGCGCGATGCCGCGCTCCACCACCTTCTGCGTATCCATACCGGTGATGTCCTCGCCGTTGTAGGTGATGGTGCCGCTCTTGGCCGGCACGATACCGGTGATGGCGCGGAGCGTGGTGGATTTCCCGGCCCCGTTTGCGCCGATCAGCGTGACGATCTGGCCCTCGTCTACGCTGAAGGAAATGCCCTTGAGCGCCTCGATGCCGCCGTAGCTGACCACCAGGTCCTTCACTTCCAGCAGGCTCATTCCTCATCCACCCCCAAATAGGCCGCGATCACCGCGGGATCGTCCTGCACCTGCTGCGGC
>CALVNG010000014.1 GCA_944349545.1 uncultured Eubacteriales bacterium | reverse complement strand
ATTAACATATTTGCGAATGTTTTGCCTGCAAAATCACCCTAAATACGCTCCCATATATCTGAATTTGCCGAGTGGGAATAACCCCACCCGCCTCCCCCGCGGAGGACGTCTGAGATGGAAAAAATCACGCTATGCGGCGATGATTGCTGCAAATGCCCGCGCTACCTTGCAAGAACCAACGGCGAATTGGAAAAGGTGGCGGAGCTATGGTTTCGAATCGGCTGGAGAGACCGGATTGTTCCCATCGAGGAGATTCGGTGCTCCGGATGCTCCTCCCACAAGCAGTGCACCTATCGTCTGGTCGACTGTGTCAAGGAAAACCACGTTGAAAAATGCAGTCAATGCCCCCGTTTTCCGTGCGGGAAAACAACGGATCTGCTCGGGCGTTCCGAGGCGTACGAGAAAAAATGCAAGGCGGTTTGCACGGACGAAGAATACCGCATGCTGAAATCGGCTTTCTTCCACAAGGAGGAAAACCTGAAAAAATAAACGCTCGGGGACGGGCGGCTTCCCGGCCGCCCGTCCCCGTATCTTCTCCGTTTGCCTCATACGGCAGCCTCCCGTTGCAGTTTGCTTCCCGCGTGCTGCGCCAGGAGGTTCCTTTTTTTCTGCGTCCGCCTTGGGAAACACGGCCCATGCCCCCCGGCAGGGCCGTTCCCGCTTCGATATTTGTGGTCGATTCTTACGGCTCTACCCGCATCATGCGGTACCCGACCCCGATATGGGTTTGGATATACTGCGGAGAGCCCGGCTCTTTTTCCAGTTTCTTGCGCAGGGTAGCCATAAACACGCGAAGCGAAGCAACATCGTTATCCCAGCTTCTTCCCCAAATCTGCTGGGTGATGAAGGTGTGGGTCAGCACCTTGCCCACATTTTTACAGAGCAGGCACAGCAGCTTGTATTCGCTGGGGGTTAAGTGAAGCTCCTGTCCATCCAAAAAAGCGCAGCCGGCCGCGTAATCCACCTTTAGCTTGCCATTTGTAAAAATCGCATCCGTATTCACAGAACCGATCTGCAGCGCGGTTAAACGCCGCTGTGTCACGCGCAGCCTCGCGAGCAGCTCTTCCACGGAAAAGGGCTTGGTCAGATAATCATCCGCGCCCGCGTCCAGCGCATCGATTTTATCCGTATCCTCGTTCCGGGCGCTGATCACGATAATGGGCATATTGGACCAGGACCGAACTTTGTGAATGACTTCCACGCCGTCCATATCCGGCAGCCCCAGATCCAGCAAAATGATTTCGGGATTGTGGGAGGAGGCCTCCAAAATGGCGGATTCTCCGTTAACCGCAGTCAGAAAGCGGTAATCATGGGCTTTTAACGTTGTGGTAATCAGGTTGCGAACGGGTGTGTCATCCTCAACGACTAGGATCAAAGGCTTATTCATGCAGTTCTACCTCCCCGGCTGGTACGGAAAACGTAAAGATGGAGCCATGCGGCAGATGGTCGGCGACCATGATTTCTCCGCCGTGGGCATTTACAATCGCTTTGCACAGGGCCAGGCCCAGGCCCATGCTGCGGCGGCTGTCCGCAATTTGATTGGACGCGCTGTAAAACATATCGAAAATATGCGGTTTGGCTTGGTCGGGAATCCCCGGGCCGTTATCCTCTATGGAAATATAAATATAGTTTCCCTTTCGTTCCCACCCAATGTCGATTTCAGATCCTGACGGCGTGTACTTGATGGCATTATCGACGATGTTGATGATCACCTGAACGATGAGCTTTGCGTCAATCTGCGCCAAAAGATATTCCTCGCTGTTGTGCACCCTCAGGTGATACTCCGCGCTCCTGCGATTGATATGACGCAGGGCCTCCGCAACCACCTCGTCCATCAGCTCCGTAGACACATGCAGATTCATCCGTCCTCCCTCCAGCCGGCTGACGGACAGCAGGTTTTCCACCAGGTTGATGAGCCACATGGCGTCATCGTAGATATCGGTATACATCTCTTCCTTGGTCTTTGCGTCAAACAAATCTCCGTTGGAGAGCAGGTTGCTGGCGTTTCCCGAAATAGAAGTAAGAGGGGTGCGCAAATCATGGGAGATGGATCGGAGCAGATTGGCGCGAAGCTGTTCGTTTTTCGCCAGAACCGCGGCAGCTTCTTTTTCCTCCAGATTCTTTTGGTTTTCAAGGGCAAGCGCGGATTCGCCCAAAACAGAGAGAAGAATGCTCGTTTCAAAGGAATCCAGAGGTTTGTCCGATGCGGCGATGCCCACGACCCCGTAAATCCGCTTTCCCGTCCGTACCGACAAATAGGTGCAGCAGGAATCGGAAAAGTTCTCTGTTCCCGCACCGGCCCGCTTGTTATTGATCATCACCCACTGCGCTATCTCCCGTTCCTTTTCGGATATGTAACGCTCCGAAGAAGCCGCGCCATCGGTGAGAAAGATTTCCGGCATCGCAGGTTTATCTTCCTGGATGCGGTAGGCGATGATATCCCGTTGGAATATCTCCAATAGCTGTTTTGCCGTTACCGAGATGATTTCTTCCTGTGTCCGCGCCTTCTGAAGATTCTGATTCGTTTCAAGAAGAAGCTTCGTACGCCATGCTACCTGCGCGGACCGTTTGGCATGGGACTTGAGTTTGGATGCCAGAGAGCCTGTGAGCAGGGAGGCCAGGAACATCACAAGAAAAGTGACCGGGTATCCGCTATCGTAGGCGTGCAGAGAAAACCTGGGTTCCGTGAAGAAGAAATTGAAGGTAAGCACGCTGACAAAGGACGCAATAAAGCTGCAGACAGAGCTCTTTGTGGATATGGAAACCAGCATAACGCCCAGAATATACAG
Source organism: uncultured Eubacteriales bacterium (assembly GCA_944349545.1). Taxonomy (GTDB): domain Bacteria; phylum Bacillota; class Clostridia; order Christensenellales; family Aristaeellaceae; genus Limiplasma. The sequence goes on along the minus strand of CALVNG010000014.1, from coordinate 37,429 downwards.
CGTAATAATGTTGGCCTCCGTAAAGCCCAGATGATAAAACAAAAAACCGATCAGCGTAGCCAAAACCAGGAGCAGCGCGCTTTTGAGCAAATCCAGAATCGACAGGGTCGGCAGGCGCATGATTTCCCGATGTTTCGCGGCAAGCCGGCCGTTCAATCCGTTATCGGGAATGATGTGAATGTCCAGCTCCGGCGTAAGCTCGATCAGCCGCTCGGTTAAAGACGGCTTCCACAGCAGCATATGATGCGGTATCCCGCTACGGCCAAGCACGATTTTCGTGGTCCCCGACAGGCGTGAAAATTCTGCGATCTGGTATGCAACGTCATCGCCGTAGACGGTTTCAATGGACGCCCCCAGCTGCTGCGCCAGACGAATATTGGCCTGGAGACGTTCCTTGTCCGCCTGGGGCATCCACTGAAATTCCTTTGTTTCCACAAACAGCGCGGTAAACCCGCATCGGAAAGCACTTGCCATCCGTGCCGCGGTACGGATGATTTTCTCATTGGAAGGAGCCGCGGAAAGGCACACCAAAATGTGTTCTCGAGTGCGGTATTCCCTTTTTCGCTGGGAATCCTGATTGTACAAAGCCGCTCTGTCTGCGCAGCGGCGCAAACCGATCTCCCGCAGCGCGCTCAATTGTGACAGCGTACAGTCTGCAAGCAGCTCTCCCCTCTTTTGCTGCAGCAGACGTCTCTGCAGTCTTTCCGGCTCGATATCGACAAACTCCACCCGCGCCGCCTGATCAAACACACGGTCTGGAATGCGCTCCGATGCGGAAGCCCCCAGGATGGAAAAAACGGTGTCCTGAATGCTCTCAATGTGCTGAACATTCAGCGTCGTATAGACATCCACGCCTGCTTTGAGCAATTCCTCTATATCCTGATAGCGCTTCATGTGGCGGGAATCGTCCATGTTCAGGTGAGACAAATCATCAACCAGAATCAGATCCGGCGATCTTTTCAGACAGGCATCCAGATCCATTTCATCATCGGTTCGTCCCTCCCGGATGACCGTTTTGCAGGGCAACGTCTCAAACTTTTCTGCCAGCAGTTTGGTTTGGGGCCACCGCTCACAGCAGAGCAGGCCGATGACTACATCCAGCCCCGCTTCTCTTGCCTCCTGGGCCATCTCCAACATGGAATAGCTTTTGCCCGCGCCGGAAAAATAGCCGGCAAAAATGGTGAGCTTTCCTTGTTTCTCTCCTGCGTATTGCTCAGGCGGCGCGACCGCGTTCACTGCAATCCCCCCTTGTCAAGCAAATGTATTATAGCATGACTCTACGGCCTTTGTCCGCAGAGGCAATCGATCAAACGCAATACTGTGGAGCGTCTTTCACCGCTTTTCCACAGGACCTTCTGATGCTGCGGATTCTTTTCTACGGCCTTCACCTCAATCATTCCATGATCCATGGAAAAGGACCGCGGGCTTAGCGTAGCGCATTTCCACTGCGCCACCGTTTCGGTTTTCAGCCCGGAATCGGCGGATACAATCGCCACGTCGGCATCCCCGCGGTCAAAGGCCGTTATCACTTCCTGCTCACGCCCGACGTACAGGTCGCACCGCACATCGGGATGCGAATGACGGATATCTTTCAGAATGTCCGAAACAGCCGGTATGGCGCTGAAGCAAGAGGTGGCCACATGCAGACAGGCCGCCCGCTCCCGTTCCTCGCTCTCCGGTACAACCTTGTGCAGGAAACGATCCAACCTCCCCATAACGTAATACCCCAATACCGCTATAGCAGCAAAAACGCCCAGCAACGCGAGGTCCCGCATACCCATTTCCATCCCTCCTTCTTGCGCCGCAAGGATGCCGTGCTCATATATGGAAGCACTTCTGGATGTCCCGCTGCGTACCCAGAACCAGAATCGTGCTGTTTTCCGGCAGGCAGGTATCCGGGGTGATGACCGTCATGGAGAATCTCCCGTTCTGCTTGATCGCCATGATGTTGACATGGTAGCGTTTGCGCACGTCCAGCTGCCCGATCGTCTTTCCCACCCAGCTGTTGGGAACATCAATTTCAAAGATGGCATGGTCGTCGCCCAGCGCAATATAGTCGTAAATATGATCGGAACTGTAACGGATCGCAGTCCAGATCGCCATCTGTTTTTCCGGATAGACAACTTCGTCGGCCCCGTTGCGGAGCAAGAACTTTGCCTGTACGTCCCGCGCGGCTCTTGCCACCACTTTTCTCGCCCCCAATTCCTTCAGCAGGGACGCCGTTTCCAGGGAGCTTTGAAAATTGTCTCCAATCGCGACGATGCACACGTCGAAATTCCGCACGCCGACAGCAGAAAGGAACTCTTCGCTGGTGCTGTCCCCAATCTGGGCGTTGGTCACAAAGGGGAGCACCGCATTGACTCGTTCCTCATCCTTGTCTATCGCCATGACCTGGTGGTTCAGCGCGTTGAGCTTCATCGCAATGTGACGGCCAAAACGGCCCAAGCCAATCAATAAAATGCTTTTCATAAATCCTCCACGCTTGTTTCTTTATCCTACCGTAATTCGTTCCTGAGGAAGTCGGGCGCTGTTGCCCCGGATGTTGGAAAGGGCTGCAAAGATCAATGTAAGTCCGCCGACCCGGCCAAAAAACATCAGTGCAATCAGAATCAGATGCGATATCCGCCCCAGCTGCGGAGTGATCCCCAGCGAAAGGCCCACCGTTCCTATGGCGGAGGCCGTCTCAAAGAGGCAGTCAAGAACAGGCAGGTTTTCCAGCCTGCTGATGATCAGCCCGCCGGTGAAAAACAGAATCAGATACATCATCATAACCGTGGCTGCCTGAGTCACCGTTCCGTTCGGTATACGCCGATTGAAAAAGTGCGGATTCTCTTTGCGGCGAAAAACCGCGAAAGCGCTCGCCAGCAGGACGGCCAAAGTGGTGGTTTTCATGCCGCCGGCGGTAGAGCCCGGAGAGCCGCCGATCAGCATCAGAATCATCATCACCGCCTGCCCGGTTTCGCTCATGGCCGTGAGATCCGCCGTGTTGAAACCGGCGGTCCTGGGCGTGACAGCCTGAAAAACAGATAAAAGAACCCGCTCTCCGCCAGGCGCATCCGCAAACTCGAACAAGAAAAAATAAGCTGTCGGAAGCGCGATCAGGATGCCGGTCACCGTCAGAATCACCTTGCTCTGCATCCGGTATTTGTGGAGGCTCAGACGATTGATGCGGATGTCCTCCCATGTCAGAAACCCGATTCCCCCCGTCACGATCAAAAGCGCAATCACAACGGTAACCACAGGCTGACCGGCATAATCCGTCAGGGAAGCAAACGGGGTTTTGATCCCCATGAGATCAAAGCCCGCATTGCAAAACGCGGATATGGAGTGAAACAGCGCGTACCATATGCCCTTTGCAAGCCCTAGCTCTTCATAAAACACGGGAAAAAGAAGCGCCGCTCCCAGCAATTCGACCGTCAGCGCCGTTTTGAGAACAAACTCGGTCAGGCGGACGATGCCTCCCACCTTGGGCGCCGCAATGGCTTCCTGCATGGTGCTTCGCTGCATCAGCCCGATCTTTCTCCCCGAGAGAATGGCAAAGGCGCCCGCCACCGTCACAACGCCCAGCCCTCCGATCTGGATCAGCAGGATAATGACGAATTGGCCAAGGTTGGACCAGTAGGTTGCCGTATCATGAATCACCAATCCCGTTACACAGACAGCGGATGTAGCCGTAAACAGGGCGTCTCCAAATGGGGTGCTGATGCCGTCCTGTGTTGATACCGGAAGCATGAGAAGGAAGCTTCCCATCAAAATGACCAAAAGGAATCCCACAATGATAACCCGGAAAGGCGACTTATTGTTCTTTTGCAAAAGCTGCCGCATAAGCCTCCACCTCTTAATACGCCTTTAACCTTTCTTTACACCCCCATTATCCATATCTGGTCTAAAGGAGGTGTTAATGTATCAGGATGCATATTAAGACGGCATAAAGACCTCTCTCCTCCCTCCCGCGCCCCTTGCGGCAGAATGCTTGCGGGCATTCACATCCAGCCGAACATGAGCGCGATCGGCAAAGCGACAAGGGTTGCGCATGCGCAAACCGCCGTCAGGGTGACAAGAGGCATTCCGACAAAAATCAGCAGAAAGCCCAAAAACCTGTTGGAATGAAGGAATCTCCAGTCAAAGGCAACCGCGCGCCCGTCACGCGCTGCCGCCCGCAGAAGCCGGCACATACGCCCGGCGGACAAAGCGGATACCCAAACACAGATCCTGATGGGATATTGTGCACGATTGGCCCAGCCACTCCTTCAGGGACTTTGTCAGGTATACCATCAGCCATGCCGGAGTTTCATCCGCCATCCGGATCTATGCCTCGACGCTCTGTTTCAGCGTTTTGTCGCAGTGAAATCGCATAGCGCGCGCCTCCGTTTCCCAACCCCGGCGGGGACGACGCTTACCTGGACGCGTCCTCCACAAGCTCCATCGCCTTGGCAATGTCCAGGTTCACGCCCAGAACGTTGACGGTTTCTTCGCCGAAAATGCCCAGCAGCTTGCCCTCCGTGTTGTCCTCTACAATCCGCTCCAGCTCCTCCTCGCTCAGACCCGAGGCGGCCGCCAAGGCAGGCAGCTGAATGCGGGCTGATTGTAGCGTAATATGCGGGTCCAGCCCCGAACCGGAAGCCGTCACCAAATCGGCGGGAATATCCTCCCGCTTCACATCCGGGTTCGCCTCCAGAAATGCCTCGATGTCAGCCTCGACCCGCTCGGTCAGCGCAGGATTGGAAGGCGCATAGTTGTTGGAGCCGGAACCGAGCCCGGCAAACGCGCTGCCGTCGTTGCAGTATTGGTTGCCCTCTTCATCTTCATAATAGGTATTATAGTTGTAAGCCGAAGGGCGTCCCTTCATGAAATAGGGCTTCGTAAAATCCTGCCCTATGTTGACCGCCCCCACAGCCTGGCCATCTGCATAGACCAGGCCGCCATTGGCCTGGCTGGGGAAGATCACAGCGGAAATACCGCTGAGCAACACGGGAAATCCAAAGCCGCAGAGCAGCAGCAACAGCAATGTTACCACCAAAGACTGACGCAGGCCGTGAAAAAGTGCGTTCTTGTTAGTTGTTTCGTTCATGGTAAGGGACCTCCTCAGATGCCCATGGCCATCAGGATGGGAGCAATCATCATGTCAATGATTTTGATGCCGATGAAGGGAGTGACAACGCCGCCCAGACCGTAGATCATCATGTTCCGGGCCAGCATTTTTCCAGAAGACATGGGGCGGTACTTGACGCCCTTCATGGCCAGAGGAATCAGGCAGGGAATGATGATCGCATTAAAGATCAATGCGGACAGGATCGCGCTGTTCTGTGTGCTCAGGTGCATGATGTTGAGAATGCCCAGCTGAGGGATGGCCGCCATAAACATGGCGGGAATGATCGCAAAATACTTTGCGATATCATTGGCGATGGAGAAGGTGGTAAGGGAGCCGCGGGTGATGAGCAGCTGCTTGCCGATTTCCACCACCTCCAGGATCTTGGTGGGGTCGGAGTCCAGGTCCACCATGTTGGCGGCCTCCTTGGCCGCGGTGGTGCCGGAGTTCATGGCAAGGCCCACGTTTGCCTGGGCGAGGGCGGGCGCGTCGTTGGTGCCGTCGCCGGTCATGGCGACGATCTTTCCCTCCGCCTGCTCTTTTTTGATGACGCTGATCTTGTCCTCCGGCTTGCACTCGGCGATGAAGCCGTCCACCCCGGCCTCCTTGGCGATGGTGGCCGCGGTCAGGGGATTGTCGCCGGTACACATGATGGTCTTGATGCCGATGGCACGCAGGCGCTCAAAACGCTCCGTCATGCCGGGCTTTACGGTGTCTTTCAGGTAAATCACGCCGAGCACCTGATTGTTTTGGCATACAACCAGCGGGGTGCCGCCCAGCGAAGACACCTTTTCCACATGGACATGCAGATCGGCGGGAATCTTTCCGCCCTGAGAGGCGACGTACTGCTCAATCGCGTCCGAGGCGCCTTTGCGGACCTTGGTGCCGTCCGGGAGATCCACGCCGCTCATACGGGTCTGGGCCGTAAACTCCATGAAGGAAGAGCCGGGGGTTTCCTCAATGTCGGCTCCCAGCCGGCGCGCCAGCTCCAGCGTGGATTTGCCCTCGGGGGTTTCGTCGCGAAGGCTGGTCAGCGCCGCGCAGCGAATGAGGTCGCTGCGTCTTGCGCCCTCCACGGGGAAAAAATCGGCGGCCAGGCGGTTGCCAAAGGTAATGGTGCCGGTCTTGTCCAGAATCATGGTGTCCACATCGCCGCAGGCCTCAACCGCCTTGCCGGACATGGCGATCACGTTGAAGCGGGTCACGCGGTCCATACCGGCAATGCCGATGGCGGAGAGCAGCCCGCCGATGGTGGTGGGAATCAGGCAAACCATCAGGGCGATCAGGGTGGACAGCGGCAGCTGAACCCCGCAATACATGCCGATGGGATACAAAGTGACCATCACGATCAGGAAAATGATGGTCAGGGAAACCAGGAGCGTGCTCAACGCGATTTCGTTGGGCGTTTTTTTCCGGGAGGCGCCTTCCACCAGGGCGATCATCCGATCCAGAAAGCTGTTGCCGGGATCGGAGGTGATGCGGATTTTCAGCCAGTCGGACACCACGGTGGTGCCGCCGGTCACGGAGCAGAAGTCGCCGCCGCTCTCCCGAACCACGGGAGCGGATTCACCGGTGATGGCCGATTCATCCACCGATGCAATGCCTTCGATCACCTCGCCGTCACCGGGAATCACCTCGCCGGCCGACACCATCACAACATCGCCCTTTTTCAGCTCGCTGGAAGGCACGATGGTTTCGCTGCCGTCCTGATTCAGCAGATGGGCCTCGGTGTCCTTCTGGGTCTTTTTCAGGCTGGCGGCCTGGGCCTTGCCCCGGCCTTCCGCCACAGACTCCGCAAAGTTGGCAAACAGCACCGTCACCAGCAGAATGAGGGAAACGATCAGATTGTAAGTGCGCAGTCCGGTATCGCCCTCGCCAAACAGCCCCGGCACAATCGTCAACAGCAGCGTGATCAGGAAGCCGGTTTCCACCACGAACATGACCGGATTTTTGATCATATAGCGGGGGTCCAGCTTTTTGACCGAACCGACGAGCGCCTGCTTCAGGATCTCCGGGGTCAGCAGCTTTTTGTTTTGTTTCTTACTCATAGCACGAAAATCCTCCTTAGCCCCAAAGAGTAAGATGCTCGGCAATGGGGCCCAGCGCCAGCGCCGGGAAGAATGTCAGCGCGGCAAAAATATACACCACAAACACAAGGATGACCGCAAAACTCACGTTGCTGGTGCGCAGCGTGCCGGCAGACTCGTTTACCTCGTTCTTCTTCATCAGCGAGCCTGCAATGGCCAGTTGAATGACGATGGGCAGATACCGCCCCAGGAACATGACAATACCGGTGGTCATGTTCCAGAAGTACGTGTTGTCCGCCAGCCCCTCAAATCCGGAGCCGTTATTCGCGGCAGCGGAGGCGTATTCATACAGCACCTGGCTCAGGCCGTGGAAGCCGGGATTGGTCATGCCGGCCCGGCCGGCGGCCGTCGCCACCGCCAGGGCGGAAAAGGCCAGAATCAGCAGCGGATGGATGATGATGGCTAACGCGGTCAGCTTCATCTCGCGCCCCTCGACCTTCTTGCCCAGGTATTCGGGGGTACGCCCTACCATCAGCCCGCAGATGAACACCGCCAGGATCGCGTGGAGAATCATGTTCATCAGGCCCACACCCTTGCCGCCAAAGACGCAGTTGAGCATCATGTGCAAAAGCGGCACCATGCCGCCCAGAGGCGTCAATGTATCGTGCATGTTATTGACCGTGCCGGTGGTGAAGGATGTGGTCACCGTGGTAAACAGCGCGGATTGGGCGATTCCGAAGCGGACCTCCTTGCCCTCCATGCTGCCCGCGGACTGGCTCAGGCCAATCTCGGCCAGCGCCGGATTGCCCTTTTGTTCCGCCCAGTAGCAAAGGCTTAGGCCAACCAGAAACAAAATTCCCATGGCCAAGAAGATGCTTCGGCCTTCTTTGCCCAGCAGCCGGTCCATGATTCCTTCCCGATGAACGGTCAGGGCGTTTTCCTCAGCCTTGTTCCTCTGATGCTGGCGGCGGCCGTCACCCACCATTTTCCCAAAGGCAATGACGCAGGCGCCGGGCAGCAGCATCATGGAATACAGCTCGATCAGGTTGGACAGGATGGTGGGATTCTCCATAGGCGTGGCGGAATTGGCGCCGAAAAATCCGCCGCCGTTGGTGCCCAGGTGCTTGATGATTTCAAGCGCCGCCACGGGGCCCATGGCCAGGACCTGGCAGGTACCCTCCAGGGTTTGCACCACCACATTCCCCGAAAAGTTCTGGGGCACCCCCTGCCATACCAGCAGCAGCCCGCCTGCCAGAGAGAAGGGCAGCAGCACGCGGGTCGTGATGCGGACCAGATCGGCAAAAAAGTTGCCCACATTGTCCTTCGTCTTTCCGGCCAGGCCGCGGATAAAGGCCACACAGGCGGCATAGCCGCTGGCTGCCGAAACAAACATCATAAAGATGATGACCAGCATCTGAGAAAGATAGCTCAATCCGCTTTCCCCGGAGTAGTGCTGCAGATTGGTGTTGGTCATAAAGCTGATGATGGTGTTGAAGGCCAGGGTGGGTTCCATTCCCTCAATCCCGTTGGGATTGAAAAGCGGAATGCTCTGGACGCGGAGAATGACATAGCCGATGGCGACCATCGCCGCATTGGTGCCGACAAGGGCCAGGGCGTACTGTTTCCAGTTCATCCCCTTGCGCGGATCGACCCCGCCCAGTTGATAAATCACGCCGTCCACCCGATCAAATACGGGGTCGGCAAAGGTGCGTTTTCCCGCGGCGATATGATATAGATACCGTCCCACCGGAATGACAAGGATCAAATAAATGATCAATGTCAGCGCCAGCTGTAACATACGAAATTCCTCCTATGCTGTGTACTGGACGTTAGAATCGCTCCGGATGCACCAGGGCGTATAGCAGATATCCGCCCAGCAGCAAGACAATTATTCCGAGCAAAAACATCCTGATCAACTCCTGCTTTCCATCATTCCTGAGAATCAACTTGCCGCCGGCACCAGTTCACCAGCAGCCGGACAAGGCCAAAACCCACCAGCAGAATCCCTGCCATAAAGCAATCCATCATACCCGGCTCTCCCTCCGTTGAGATAGATGATACCATGCCGCATTCACCATTTTTCCAGCCATGATCGTCAGCACAAACGTCCCAACGACGGCGCCGCTCATACCATCACCAGGCAAAGCAGCATATCCTCTGCCATAAGACCGTTCTCCTTTCGCCATTGGCATGCACGCAAAACACGCGGAATCCGTTTTGCGTGCATAGCATATCGCAATCCGTAATAAGCGGGGATTAAGGAAAACAGCGCGGTATTAACAGGAGATAAATCTTTCTTCATTCCATTTTGCGCGCTATCTCCCTGTCTCCGGAGAAGCCAGGGGGAGCACAAACCGGAATGCGGTTCCCTTCGGCGCATGATCCAATACGTCCATTGTCCCCCCGTGCATGGCGACGATGGATTGACACAGATTCAGCCCAAGGCCCAGGCCCCTTTGACAATCCGCTTTTCCCTGCCCGGCGGTGTAGAACAAATCAAACAGGTGACGCTTTGCGTCATCCGAAATGCCGGGGCCATCATCCGTGACCCTTATTTCCACGGCATTCCCTTTTTTCGTGCCGCGCAGCTCAATATGCGATCCTTTTGGCGTGTACTGTATGGCGTTGTTCATGATGTTGATGATAACCCGCTCAATCAGCCTTGCGTTCATGGTAGCCATGAGCGCGGCGTCCTCCAAATGGACGGACACGCAATGCTCCGCGGCTCTGCGGTCCAGCTGTGCGACGGCGCGCCGGAAAAGATCTTCGATCCGTTCCGGACGCATTTTGAAGGATTCCCTGTCTGTTTCCAGATGGGTGGCTACCAGCAGGTTTTCCGTCATGTTCATCAGCCAGTTTGTATCGTCATAAATGGCCGTGCACAGCTTTTTTCTGGCTGCCGGGTCCGGCAAAGGCGCTTCCTGCATGAGCTTGTTGATACTGCCGCTGATGTTTGTGAGCGGCGTGTGCAAATCATGGGAAACCGCGCGCAGCAGGCTGGCTTGCAGCCGCTCTTTTTGCGCCTGAAGCGCCGCCTGATTGCGCTCCTCCTGCAGCCGGATGCGTTCCTGGCTAAGCCCGCACTCGCTTAGCAGGGCAATCATCAGGTTTTTTTCAAAGGCGTCCGGGACGGAATAGCCCACGATGGGAATTCCCACAATCCCCATAACGCCTTGCGTCCCTCTGACGGAGAGAAAAAGCCATTTTGCGTTTGGCAGGGTGTTGGTGGTTGCGCCGGCGTGCTTGTTGTTTCTTTGCACCCACTTGGCCACCCCGATTTCTTCGGAACCCAATTCGGATAGAATATGCTGTTCATCGGACGGCTCCACTCGAAATGCCAACTCCGTTTCACTCAGGGCATAGAGCACGGGCCGGTCAAAAAGCCGGTTTAACTGTTCCGCGGTCAGCCGAAGGCAGTCCCATTCGGTTCGCCCCTTTTGCAGCTTTTGACTGCTCCCCAAAAGCAGTTCCGTATAATAGCTCTTTTGTGCCGCCAAACGGGCCTGCGCCTTTACGCGGCTGGCCAGAGAGCTGGCGATAAAGCTGGAGAAAAGCATGATCAGAAAGGTTACGGGGTAACTGGGGTCGTTGACCTGAAAGGTGAAGCGAGGCTCCGTAAAAAGAAAATTGAAAGCGGCGACGCTGAGGAACGAAGCAACGGCGCCATAGAAGTGACCGTTTGTGCAAACCGCGGTAATCAGAACGCCCAGAATGTAAACCGTAATCATGTTTGATTCGCTGAATCCGGCAGCATAAAAGCCAAATCCAGCGATGGAGGAAAGCAGCAAAGAGGCCAGCATAACGCCCGTATCTTTCCAGGTAAAACGCGCCCTGGGAACACGGGGCCTTCCAGGCGGCTTTTTATATAGCGGCTGGTGATCCGGAATGATGTACACGTCCAGATCCGTCAGCTCGATCAGGCGGTCAGCCAGGCTCTTTTTCCCCGTAAGGGGGTTTTGCTGATGGTTGATGCGGCCCATCACGATCTTGGTTACGCCGCTGACGCGAGCATATTCCGCGATCTGCATGGCGGGGTCCGTTCCATAGACCGTAGAAATCTGCGCGCCCAGCTGCTCCGCGAGACGCAGGTTACTGCGCAGGCGCTTGAGGTTTTCGCCGGACAGTTCGCTTGTTTCCGGCGTCTGTACAAACAGCGCGGTGAAACCGCTGTGAAAGGCTTCCGCCATTCGTGCAGCGGTTCGGATCACTTTCGCATTGGAAGGCGCAGACGAAAGGCAGATCAGAATGTGTTCCCCGGCTTTCGCGCTCTTTTCCTTGCCCTCCTGCAGCGCCGTGCGGTTGAGCTGATCCGCGGTGCGCCGCATGGCGATCTCACGCAGGGCGGCCAGATTCTCCGCGGTAAAAAAATGCTGGAGCGCCTGTTCCGCCTGTCGCTCCCGGTACACCTTTCCCGTCTGAAGGCGTTTGACAAGCTCATCCGGTTCAATATCCACCAGCTCAACCTGATTGGCCCGGTCAAATACATGATCCGGAATTCGCTCATTGACCGCAATGCCTGTGATGGAGGACACCAGATCGTTGAGCGACTCCAGATGCTGCACATTCACCGTGGTATAGACGTTGATCCCCGCCTTAAGCAGCTCTTCCACATCCTGATACCGCTTTGTGTGCCGGCATCCCTGCGCATTATTGTGGGCCAGTTCGTCCACCAGAATGAGCTGAGGCTTCCGCTCCAGCGCCAGGTCCAGATCAAACTCCTTCAGCTTGATTCCGCGATACGCTATCTCTTTGCGGGGCAAAACCTCCAGCCCGTCCAGGAGTGCCAGCGTATCCGGCCTGGCATGCGGCTCCACATAGCCCACAACAACATCGATGCCCTCTTTTTTCGCCTGATGGGCCGCCTCCAGCATGGCATAGGTCTTGCCTACGCCCGCCGCGTAGCCAAAGAAGATTTTCAGTTTCCCGGCAAGGAGCGTACTTTTCGCGCCCATCTCAAAACCGGATTGCGTTTGATGCGTATTCTCCATACCTGTCTTCTCCTGCCAGATCGAGCTGTGGTATCCATGGACGTCAAAATTGTATCACGTCAAACGCTATGGAATCATAAACGTTTGTTCAGGCGCATTAAGATCAGGTAAAGACAGGCGCGGCGAATGGAATTCCCGGGCCCACCCGGCCCGCCACAAAAGGTCTCTTCATAAGCGGAGGGCCAAACGCAGGCGCTTCCCGGCATTGATTTCTTTTGCCGTCTCGGCTATAATGGTCCTGTGGAATCCATCCCGGTCTCGTATTTCCGCCATCGCCGCCCACGCCACATGGAAAACGGAGGCCCGGACAGGCGGAATGATCAGGAGATTCCAGCGCAACAGCGCAGTTCCATGGAGCTGACGCCGGAAGCATTGCGCAAAGAGCGTCAGGCTCGCAGCAAAGGGAATCCCCCCACGCGTGTCAGCAGTTCCGAAAAACCTTTCCGGATCAGGGCTTTTCGGAATTTTTTCTTTATTTGTCCATGGCCGTCGCGCGCCGTGAAACGGCGGAACTCAGGGAAAGGGGTGAGCATGGATGCCGCTGGAGGGCAAGGAGATCGTTCCCCGCATCCTGCGGGATATGAACGAGGGCGTTCTGGTGCTGGACACCAGGGGCGTCATCCTCTATCTGAATGAGAAGGGGCGCGAGCTGCTGGGGAAGGCGGAGAATCCGGAGGGGGAAAAATACAGCCTCGCCCTCATGGCCGGGCAGGCCGACGAGGTCAACGACGCCTTTCATCAGTTTGTGCTGGACGCCGTTTACGACAAGGAAAGCGCCCACCGCGGGGAGGCGGCGTACAAGGCGGCTGGCCGGGATACGCGCCATTTCAGCCTGACGTCCTCGTTCCTCTTCGGGGAGGAGCCGGGCGAGCGGGCGGGCGTGGTGGTTGTGTTTTCGGACATCACCGAGCTGGTCCGCGTCAACCGCCAGCGCAAGGAGGCCTCCACGGTCTTTGCCGTGCTGATGATCTGCGTATGCGTCTACCTGTTCCTCTGGAGCCTGCTGCGCTATCTGAACATCGAGCCGCCCGGCTGGGTGATGAACCTGCTGATCGAGGCGATCTCCGTCCTGATGTTCGTCATCATCCTCAAAACCACCAGCTTTTCGATCCGCGACATCGGCCTGCGCGTGACGGACGCGAGAAAAACCTTCGTGCCCTCCATCTCCATCACCGCGGCGGGGACGGCGGCGCTCGTCCTTTGCAAGCTCGTCCTTTTGCGCGTGGCGCCCGGCTTTTTCCCGGAGGGCGCGCCCTTCTGGGACTGGAGCGTGGGCACGGCCGCCGACGTGTTCTATCCGGCGACGGTCGTCCTGCAGGAGTTTCTCGCCAGGGGCGTCATGCAGGAAAACCTCAACCGGGTCTTTACCGGAAAGTACGCGACGGCCCTGTCCATCGTGGTGTCCTCGCTGGTGTTCGGCGTTCTGCACATCCACTACGGCCTGCCCTTCATGCTGGGGGCCACGGCTCTGCTGGGGGCGCTGGGCTTCATGTATCACAGGCAGGGGAACATCTGGGGCCTGTGCATCATCCATTACGTGCTGGGAGAGGCGGCGACCTTCCTAAGATATATCATCTGACGCGGGGGAGGGGGAGAAGCGCCATGCTGGGCTTCTACAACTATACGATCTGGATGACCTGCCTGGGAATGGCGTGGGGGCTTGCGGGCATCGTATGCGCGCTGGAGGGGCTGCCGACCTGCGCCGTGGCGTGTCTGATGCTGGCCGGCTTCTGCGACAGCGTGGACGGGATGGTGGCCCGCACCAAGAAGGACCGCACCCGCGAGGAGCGGTATTTCGGCACGCAGCTGGATTCCCTGTGCGACGTGGTGAGCTTCGGCGTGCTGCCGGTGGTGCTGTGCTATACCCTGGGGGTCGATCAGGCGGTTGGAATCGCGGTGCTCGTGATCTACTGCGGCTGCGGGATCATCCGGCTGGCCTGGTTCAACATGCTGGAGGAATGCCGCGCCGTCGCGGAGGCCGGAAAGCGCCATTACCGCGGGCTGCCCATCACCTTCATCTCGGCCATCCTGCCGCTGTTCTATCTGCTGAGGGTCTGGCTGCCGGACGCCTCCGTGGCCGTCGCGCTGCACGGGATGCTGCTTGCGACCGCCTGCCTGTACGTTGTGGACATTCCGGTGCCCGTGACAAAGCCGGCCGTGGGGGCGGGCCTGATGCTGCTGGACATCGCCGCCCTGGCGGTCTGTTTCCTTTCGGGAAGATGATCGGGGCGGGCGCGCGATGAAATACAGGGATCGAAACGGCAATGATATCACGGGGAATCAGAAGCAGGACCTGCTTTTGCGCCTGCTCTACGGCACCGCGGCCGGGCGGCTGCTCATCAGCCCCCTGGCGCGGCCGGCCGTCTCACGGCTGGCGGGCGCGCTGCTGAGCACCCGCTGCTCCGCGCTGGCGGCGCGATGGGTCGTGAAGCGGCGCGGCCTCGACCTCACCGACTGCAAGGAGACGCGCTTTTCCTCCTACAACGCGTTTTTTCACAGGGAGCTGCTGCCTCACAAGCGCCCTGTCGCCCCCGGCGAGGACGTTCTGATCAGCCCCTGCGACGGGAAGCTGCTCGTATGCCCCATCGAAGCGGACAGCCGCTTTGCGATCAAGCACAGCCGCTACTCGCTGGGAAGCCTGCTCCGGGACGAGGGGCTGGCCGCGCGCTTCGATGGCGGCACGCTGATGATCTTTCGCCTGACGGTGGACGACTACCACCGCTACTGCTATGTCGCAAACGGACGGAAAACGGAAAACGTCCGCCTTCCCGGCGTGCTGCACAGCGTCAATCCCGTGGCGGTCGACCATCTCCCCGTATACAAGGAAAACGCCAGGGAATATTGTCTCCTGGAAACGGAGGCCTTCGGCACGGTCCTTGTGATGGAGGTCGGCGCGCTGCTGGTGGGCAGAATCCGCAACCACCACGGGGCGTGCGCGGTGCGCAAGGGGATGGAAAAGGGGTATTTTGAGTTCGGGGGCTCCACCATCGTCCTGGGGCTGGAGAGGGGCCGCGCCGCAGTGGACGCCGATATTCTCGCCAACAGCCGGGAAGGGCTGGAAACGCTCGTCCGCCTGGGCGAGCGGGTGGGCGTGGCGGCAGAGCGGACAGCGGACGCGTGAGGCGGGCGGCATGGCGCCGGCCGGACGCCGTCAGGCTTTTTTTCGCGTCAGAAAAGCCCCGACGGCCGCCCCGGCCAGCATGGCCGGCCCCACCCTGACGAACAGCCATTCCAGCGCGTGAAAGCCGGTTGCCATCACCGCGGTTTCAGGCTCGCCGAAGTCCCAGCCCAGGTAGGGGCTTTTGCATCGGATCAGAAGCGCGAACGCCATGAGGGTCGCCGCGCCCAGTGCGATGAAGCTCCAGTGAAGGAGCTTTCGCCGCGCGGCTTTTCTTTGGGCAAGCTGGAGGTTGATCGCCTCCAGCTTTTCGGCAATTTCCCTGATGCCGTCCCGCTCCTCCGGCTCGGCCATCGTTTCCCCAAGCAGGGCGCTCACGGGGGTCTCCAGCGCTTCCGACAAGGAAATCAGCATATCGGCGTCCGGGACGGACAGGCCCTTTTCCCACTTGGATACGGTCTGCCTGACCACGTTGATCCGGGCCGCCAGCCCTTCCTGCGAAAGTCCCCTTGCTTTTCTGGCAAGTCGGATGTTCTCATTGAGCATTGCGGATAACCACCTTTCTTTCATCCGGTCGCCGCCATTGTACCCGGCGCGGGCTGTTGCCGCAAGCAACGAATCGTAACATTCATCCGCAACGGTTTTTTCCAGACGAAAAGGGACGATGCCCATTGCTTCAGGCATCGCCCCGGTTTTTCTTTGGTTGGGTTGAAAGGTCCTTCCGGACGTTCTGCGCCGCGCCTCAGTACAGCTTCGCGCCCGCGGGAATACGGGGGTCCACCATCAGAAGATGGAGCTTTTCCTCGCCTTCCTCATGGTGCACCGCCGAGATCAGCATGCCGCAGGAATCGATGCCCATCATCGCTCTGGGCGGCAGGTTGGTGATGGCGATGCAGGTCTTGCCCACCAGCGCCTCCGGCTCGTAATACTCGTGAATCCCGCTGAGGATGGTCCGGCTTTCGCCGCTGCCGTCATCGAGGGTGAATTTGAGCAGCTTTTTGGACTTGGGCACGGCTTCGCAGGCGAGCACCTTGACGGCCCGGAAATCGGACTTCGAGAACGTCTCAAAATCCACGAAGTCCTTGAAGAGCGGCTCGATTTCCACCTTGGAAAAGTCGATCTCCTCCGCCGGGGCTTCCTGCGGGGCCTCCTGCCGCGCGGCGGTTTCCGCTCCGCCGCCCTTTGCGCCCACCGGCTTCATGGTGGGGAACAAAAGCACGTCGCGGATGGAGTCGTTGTCGGTCATGAGCATCACCATGCGGTCGATGCCGAAGCCCAGGCCGCCGGTGGGGGGCATGCCGTATTCGAGGGCGTTGAGGAAGTCCTCGTCCACCTGCGCGGTCGTGATGCCCTGCGCGTGGCGCAGGCGCACCTGCTCCTCGAAACGCGCCCGCTGGTCGATGGGGTCGTTGAGCTCGCTGAAGGCGTTGCCGAACTCGTGGCCGTTGATGAAAAACTCGAAGCGCTCGGTGAGGTCGGGGTTGTCCTGCTTGCGCTTGGCCAGCGGGGAGATGTCCACCGGGTAGTCGGTGACGAAGGTGGGCTGGATGAGCGTGGCCTCCACGTACTCGTCAAACAGCGCCGCCAGGCAGTCGCCGCGCTTGGCGTCCTTCTCCGCGTGCACGCCCATGGCGTCCAGGCAGGCGCGCGCCTCCTCGTCGCTGTGCCAGGCGAAAAAGTCCACGCCGCAGGCGTCCTTGACGGCCTGGGCCATGGTCACGCGCCGCCAGGGGGCCTTGAGCTCGATCATGTGGCCCTGATAGGGCACGCAGGTCGCGCCGCAGACGGTCCGGGCCACGTAGGCGTAAAGCTCCTCGACCATCTCCATCACGTCGTTGTAGTCGGCGTAGGCCTGGTAGGTCTCCACGCTGGTGAATTCGGGGTTGTGGGTAGCATCCATGCCTTCGTTGCGAAACAGCCTGCCCACCTCATACACCTTTTCAAAGCCGCCCACGATCAGGCGCTTGAGGTACAATTCCGTCTCGATGCGCAAAAACATGTCGATGTCCAGCGCGTTGTGGTGGGTTTTGAAGGTGCGGGCCGCCGCGCCGATCTCCAGCGTGTGCAGAACCGGCGTATCCACCTCCAGGAAGCCGCGGGCGTTGAGGAAATCGCGCACGGCGTTGATCACGCGGCTGCGCTTTTGGAAGGTTTCGCGCACCTCGGGGTTGACGATCATGTCCACGTAGCGCTGGCGGTAGCGAAGGTCGGGGTCCTTGAGGCCATGGAACTTCTCCGGCAGGACCTTGAGGCTCTTGGAAAGGAGCGTGACCTGCTGCGCATGCACGCTGATCTCGCCCTTCTGGGTGCGAAACACCACGCCCCTCACGCCGATCACGTCGCCGATGTCCATGTCCTTGAAGGCGGCGTAGGCTTCCTCGCCCAGGTCATCGCGGCGCATATAGACCTGCAAATCGCCCGCCCCGTCGAGGATGTGGGCGAAGCTGGCCTTGCCCATCACGCGCTTGGAAATCATGCGCCCCGCCACGCTGACCTCCTTGCCCTCCAGCGCGTCGAAGCCGCCGAGGATGTCGGTGCTTTCGTGCGTGCGGTCAAAGCGGGTGATGGCATAGGGGTCCTGTCCCGCCTGACGCAGCCTGCGCAGCTTCTCGCGGCGGATGCCCTCCTGCTCGCTGAGCTGCTGGGGTACGGCGGCCTGTGTGTCCATGAATATCTCTCCTTTGGTATGCTTGTGCGTCACCGGCTGATCTCCAGCACCTTGAGTTTCATCACGCCGGCGGGCACCTCCACGTCGACGGTCTCGCCCTTGCGCTTGCCAAGCAAAGCCGCGCCGATGGGGCTTTCGGAGCTGATCTTCATGTTCTTGGGGTCGGTCTCGTTGGCGCCCACGATGGTGATGGTCTGGTCGATCTTCATGGTCAGGTTCTTGACCTTGACGGTGTTGCCCACGCCGATCACGTCGGTGCTGACCTCGTCGTCCTCCACCACCACGCAGTTGCGCAGGGTGTTTTCCATCTCCACGATCTTGGCCTCGATGCGGCTTTGCTCGTTCTTGGCCTCGTCGTACTCGGCGTTCTCGCTCAGGTCGCCAAAGCCGCGCGCGATGGCGATCTGCTCGGAGATTTCGTTGCGCCGGACGCTGATGTAATAGTCCAGCTCTTTTTCCAGCTTCTCATACCCTTCGCGGGTAAGGATGACTTTCTTTTCCTGGTCCGCCATGGCTCCGGGTCTCCTTTCGGCGGCATGGGCCGCCCCTAGCATTTCTGTTATGCGTGCGCCCCTTAAAATAGCACAAAGCAGCGCCGTCCGCCTGCGGTGCGGGGCGACGCTTGCGCCGGGGCATAGAGTTACCAACGTATTATAGCCGCCCGCAAGGCGCTTGTCAATGCCTGCAAAAAGGAAATCCAAGCATCCGCCGCATGTCCGGCGGTCAGGGCGCCGGGGAAAGGAGGTTTCCCGCCCTGAGCTTTTCGTTGAGCTTTCGGTACACGCGGGCGCAGAACCACGCCTCCGAGGGCGCCGTCTCGCTCTCCTCCAGCGTAAACCAGCGCACGCCGCTGTTTTCGTCGGGCTTGACGGTCAGGGCTTCTTCCTCGTCGGCCTCCAGCAGATAGGTCACGTTCAGGTGCAGGTGGGACGACACGTAGGCCCCGCGCTTTTCGTGCCCATCCACGGTGAGCGCCTCCAGGCTGAAGATATTCTCCAAGACCGGGCGGGCCGACCGGATGCCGCTTTCCTCGCGCGCCTCGCGCAGGGCCACGGCCAAAAGGTCGCTCTCGCCGTCGGCGTGTCCGCCCAGCCAGGACCAGGAATGGTAGATGTTGTGATGCGCCATCAACACCCGCGTGCGCGCGGGGTTGACGATCCATGCCGAAGCCGTGAAATGCGCCAGCGGGTTTTGCCGGGTCAAAACCTCCGGCTCGCGCCTGAGGCACTCCAGGAGCAGCGCGCGGTCGCGCGCCTCCTGCTCGTTGTAGGGAACGTAGGCGGACAGCTGCTCCATCAGCGTCATGGCGGGGGACCTCCTGCAAATTATGGGATCGTCTCATTATATCACGGCGCGCTCCCGCCGGCAAAGCGCCTTTTTCCCCCGCAAAAACTTGAAAAGCGCCGCGGCATGCTGTATAATGAACGGTGCATAATGAAATTGACATTGGAGGGATATCCGTCATGAAGCATATCAAGCCCATCTCCCAGCCCTGCCTGCGTCAGTCTTTGGCCCACGGCGGCTGCGGCGAGTGCCAGAGCTCCTGCCAGAGCGCCTGCAAGACCAGCTGCACCGTCGCCAACCAGAGCTGCGCCAACAAGGACAGCCAGGTTTTGGCCGGCCGCGATGGCAAGGTGAACCATTCCTTCGGCAAGTAAGCCGCATGACACCCCGTCGCCGCATTGCCCCGGTGCGATGCGGCGTTTTTTTGACGCAATCACGATCCGTCAGGAGGATAGGTTTTCATGATTCATCTCTTTGAGGCCCTGGGCCGCAAAATGGCGCTGGACGTGGGCAGCGGCGCGGTGATGGCGCTGGACGACATCGCCTACGACGCGCTTTCCCTGCTTTTGGAGGACCGAAACGCGGATATCGCGGCGCGTCTTTCGGAAAAATACCCGCGCGGGGAGGCCGAGGAGACCGTCTCCGAGCTTCATAAGCTCATCGCCGACGGGTATCTGGACACGCCCGACGACTACTCCGACGTAAAGCCCGCCGACAGCGGCGTGGTCAAGGCCATGTGCCTGCACGCGGCGCACGACTGCAACCTGCGCTGCAAGTACTGCTTTGCCGACACCGGCGAATACCACATGCACAGCCGCTGCCTGCTCAGCGCCGAGACGGGCAAAAAGGCGCTGGACTGGCTGGTCAAGCACAGCGGGAACCGCAGAAACCTGGAGGTGGACTTCTTCGGTGGCGAGCCGCTGATGAACTTCCCCGTCATCAGGGAGGTCGTGGCCTACGGCCGGGAGCTGGAAAAGCGCCACGGCAAGGTGTTCAAGTTCACCACCACCACCAACGCCGTGCTTATGAACGACGAGATCATGGACTTCCTCAACCGCGAGATGGACAACGTCGTCATCTCCATCGACGGGCGGCCCGAGGTGCACGACCGCATGCGCCCCACCCCCAACGGCAAGGGCAGCTACGACCTCATCATCGAGAAGGCGAAGGAGTTCGCCCGGCGGCGCGGCCAGCAGCGCTACTACCTGCGCGGCACTTTCACCCGCTACAACCTGGACTTCGCAAGCGACGTGCTCCACCTGGCGGATCAGGGCTTCGAGCAGCTCTCCATCGAGCCGGTCGTCACCGACGAAAGCCACGACTACGCCATCCGCGAAAGCGACCTGCCCCGCGTGTTCGAGGAATACGAGCGCCTGGGCCGCGAGTATGTGATCCGCCGCCGCAATCAGGACACTTGGTTCAGCTTCTTCCATTTCATGGTGGACCTCACCGGCGGCCCCTGTCTTCGCAAGCGCCTGACCGGCTGCGGCGCGGGCAACGAATACGTGGCCGTGACCGCGGACGGCGACATCTACCCCTGCCACCAGTTCGTGGGCCGCGAGGGCATGCGCATGGGCTCGGTGCTGGACGGCACCTTTGACACCGCCATGCAGCAGCGCTTCCAGCAAAACACCGTGCTCACCAAGGAAAAATGCTCCCAGTGCTGGGCGCGCTTCTATTGCAGCGGCGGCTGTCAGGCCAATGCCCACGCCTTCAACGGCGATATCTCCAAGCCCTACGAAATGGAGTGCAAACTGGAGCAAAAACGTCTGGAGTGCGCCATGGCCATTCAGGCCATCGAGCGTGAAAACGCCTGATTGCGCGCCTTTCCCCTCCCTTCTGCGCCAAATATGAACGTGCGCGCCATGTGGCTTTCCAAATTTACAAAAGTATTTTCATGGCTCGTTCACGATAAGGTCAAAAATGGCGGCTATAATAAACGCGTAGTAAGGAGGGACACTACATGAAGAAGGACAACAATCGTTCCGGAAAGAATTTCTACGCTTTTACCTCGGCGGCGCTCGCGCTTGTGCTGATGGTCGTCGCTTCGGTTTCCCTGTTCAACCATGACAGCACCGCGGGTGCGGAGGCCGTCACGCTCACTGAAAACGCCACCGTCGTCACCAGCCCCTTTACCGAGGCGGTCGAAAAGGTACGCGGCAGCGTCGTAGGCGTCAACAACTACACCACCTACCGCAACAGCTACTACGGCTTCGGATTCGGCTACGGCTACGGCGGTGGCTATAACGACGACGACACCAGCCGTCAGGTGCTGCAGGGCAGCGGCAGCGGCGTGGTGGTCGCGGACGGCTACGTGCTGACCAACTACCACGTGGTTGAGGACGCCACCATGCTGGAGGTCACCAGCGGCGACAAGGTCTATCCCGCCGAGCTCAAGGGCACCGACGAGGCCAAGGACATCGCCGTGCTGTATGTTGCGGATCTGGACATCGAGCCCGTGGTGCTGGGCGACAGCGACCAGCTGTCCGTGGGCGACTGGGCCATCTGCATCGGCAACCCGCTCAGCTTCACCGGCACCACCACCGTGGGCGTGATCTCCGCGCTCAACCGTGAGGTCACCAGCAGCTCCACCGACGCCTACGGCAAGCGCGCCGTCAACACCATGATTCAGACCGACGCGGCCATCAACGCCGGCAACAGCGGCGGCGGCATGTTCAACGTCGCGGGCGAGCTCATCGGCATCCCCAGCATGAAGTACACCGGCTCCATGTTCACCGGCAGCACCGTTGAGGGCATCGGCATGGCCATCCCGATCAACGAGGCCAAGGACCTGATCAACGACGTGCTCGCCGGCAACGGCAACGTGGAAAGCTCCGCCTCCGGCTCCAGCCAGAGCAGCGCCAGCATCTCCACCGGCGACAAGCCCCGCATCGGCGTGACCGTCAGCAACCTCAACCCCAACAGCTATGCCGTGGCCTACAACCTCATCCCCACCGGCGCCTATGTGCAGGACGTGGAGAGCGGCTCTCCGGCTGAGAAGGCCGGCGTGCAGGTGGCCGATATCGTGGTCGAGGTGGACGGTACCCGCGTCTCCAGCATGGAGGAGATGACCTCCATCCTGCAGAGCAAGCAGGCGGGCGACACCGCAACCCTGAAGGTCTACCGCGTGGAGGGCGGCCTGGACAGCTATGAGGACCAGACCGCCATCCCCGACGGCGAATACATCGACCTGACCGTGGAGCTGGCCATGCTGGACGCCGCGGCGCAGTAAAGCCAAATCAACCCAAAAGGGAACCGGAGCGATCCGGTCCCCTTTTTTTTGCATGGAACGGGGGCGCATGCCGCACATGGCGCGCGCCCCTTATGCTTTGTTTACCGGAAGTACGCCACGCCGCCCTCAAAGATGGGCTGGAAGCGGTCGCCCTCCACGTTCTTGTACAGGTCGTGGCCCGCGCGCTCGGTATGGCCCATCTTGCCCAGCACCCGCCCGTCCGGGCTGGTGATGCCCTCGATGGCCAGGGCGCTGCCATTGGGGTTGAAGCGCAGGTCCATGGTGGGGTCGCCGTCCGGATCGACGTACTGGGTGGCGATCTGCCCCTTGAGCTTGAGCCGCTCCAGCACGCCGTTCACGGCCACAAAGCGCCCCTCGCCGTGGGAGACGGCCACGGTATGGATGTCGCCCGGACGGGTCTTTTGCAGCCAGGGGCTCATGTTGCTGGCCACGCGGGTGCGCACCAGCATGCTCTGGTGGCGGCCGATGGTGTTGAAGGTCAGCGTGGGGCAGGCCTCGTTGACGTTGATGATCTCGCCGTAGGGCACCAGCCCCAGCTTGATAAGCGCCTGGAACCCGTTGCAGATGCCCAGCATCAGGCCGTCGCGGGTTTTGAGCAGCTCGTGGACCGCGTCCTTCATGCGGGGGTTTCGGAAGAAGGCGTTGATGAACTTGGCGCTGCCGTCGGGCTCGTCGCCGCCGGAGAAGCCGCCGGGCAGGACGATCATCTGGCTTTCGCCGATCATGCGCGCCGCCGCCTCGATGCTCTCGGTGATGGCCGCGGGGCTGAGGTTGTTGATGACCAGCACGCGCGGCTCCGCGCCGGCGCGGATGAGGGCGCGGGCGGTGTCCACCTCGCAGTTGGTGCCGGGGAAGGCGGGGATGAAGGCCACGGGCCGCTGGTTGAGGACGTTGGGCATGGGCCAGCGCTTGGCCGCGAAGGTGACGGCGGCCAGCTTTTCGCCCTCGCCGCGCCAGGGGAAGACCTTGTCCAGCTTGCCTTCGTAAATTTCCTCAACGGGCAGAAGGTCCACGCGCTCGCCCGCGTATTCCAGCACGTAGTCCGCAAGCGTCTCGCCCACCGCTTCGCCCAGCGTCTCGCCCGGGGCCATCTCCAGAAGCACCGCGCCGAAATCCTGCGCGAAGGGGTTTTCGACGTTTTCAATCCGCGCGCCGACGCGGTTGCCAAGCGCCATCTTCAGCGCCGCCTCCGCCACGCCGCCCAGGCCCAGCGCCCAGGCCGAGAGCACCTTGCCCGCGCGAATCGCCTCGTAGAGCGCATCCAGATTGCGCCGGATTCCCGGCGCGTCAAACGCGCTGGCGCGCAGCAGGCACAGCGCGTGCCCCGCGGCCTTGAACTCGGGCGAGATGACCTCGCCGCTCACGCCCGGCGCGATGGCGAAGCTCACCAGCGTGGGCGGCACGTCGAGGGTTTCAAAGGTGCCGCTCATGGAGTCCTTGCCGCCGATGGCCGCCACGCCGAAATCCATCTGCGCGTCCAATGCGCCCAGCAGCGCCGCCAGCGGCTTGCCCCAGCGCGCCGGGTCGCCGGTCATGCGCTCGAAGTATTCCTGGAAGGTCAAATACGCCCTGCGCGTGTCAAAGCCCGCCGCGCCCAGCTTCATCAGGCTCTCCACCACGCTCAGGTACGCGCCCTCGTAGGGGCTCTGCGCCATCACCTGGGGATGGAAGCCGTAGCTCATGCCGCTGACGGTGGTGGTTTCTCCCTCGGTCACGGGGAGCTTGGCCACCATGGTCTGGATGGGGGTCATCTGGTAGCGGCCGCCGAAGGGCATGAGCACCGTGCCCGCGCCGATGGTGGAGTCAAACCGCTCGCTCAGGCCCTTCTTGCAGCAGATATTCAAGTCTCCGGCCATGGCTTCCAGCTTTTGCGCGAAGGTTTCGCCCGCAAAGGTCACGGGCGCGAGCTTCGCGTCCGGCACATGCGCGCGGGCATGCTTTTCCGCGCCGTTGGAACTGAGGAACTCGCGGCTGATGTCCACGATGGTGTGGCCCTTCCACGTCATCCTGAGGCGCGGCTCCTCCGTGACCTCGGCTACCACGGTGGCTTCGAGGTTTTCCGCGTTGGCGTAGCCGATGAAGGCCTCGGCGTCCTCCGCCGCGACCACCACCGCCATGCGCTCCTGGCTCTCGGAGATGGCCAGCTCCGTGCCGTCCAGCCCCTCGTACTTGCGGGGCACGCGGTCCAGATCGATGCTGAGCCCGTCGGCCAGCTCGCCGATGGCCACGCTCACGCCGCCCGCGCCGAAGTCGTTGCAGCGCTTGATCAGGCGCGTCACCCTGCGCTGGCGGAAGAGGCGCTGGAGCTTTCGCTCCACCACGGGGTTGCCCTTTTGGACCTCGGCGCCGCAGGTTTCCAGGCTTTCCAGCTTGTGCACCTTGGAACTGCCCGTCGCGCCGCCGCAGCCGTCTCGGCCGGTACGCCCGCCCAAAAGGATGATCACATCGCCGGGCTGGGGCTGCTCGCGGCGCACGTTGCGCTCCGGGGCTGCGCCCACCACCGCGCCGATCTCCAGGCGCTTGGCCGCGTAGCCGGGATGGTACATCTCGTCCACCAGCCCGGTCGCCAGGCCGATCTGGTTGCCGTAGGCGCTGTAGCCCTGGGCGGCGGTGGTGACGAGCTTTCGCTGGGGGAGCTTGCCCGGCATGGTGTCGGCCACGGGCACCAGCGGGTCCGCCGCGCCGGTCACGCGCATGGCCTGATAGACGTAGGTGCGCCCCGACAGCGGGTCGCGGATGGCCCCGCCGATACAGGTGGCCGCGCCGCCGAAGGGCTCAATCTCGGTGGGGTGGTTGTGCGTCTCGTTTTTGAACATGAGCAGCCACGGTTCCTTGCGCCCGGCCACGTCCACGTCGATCTTGATGGAGCAGGCGTTGATCTCCTCGCTCTCGTCCAGGTTGGCAAGTTTTCCCTGCGCCTTGAGGGCCTTGGCGCCGATGGTGGCCACGTCCATGAGGTTCATGGGCTTGGGCCCGCCCTCGCGGCCCGCGTACACCGCCTGCCGCAGCGCCAGATAGCGCTTGAAGGCGGCCTCCACTGCGGGCTTTTCGATTTTCACGTCGTCCAGCGTGGTCAGAAAGGTCGTGTGGCGGCAGTGGTCGCTCCAGTAGGTGTCGATCATGCGGATCTCGGTGATGGTGGGATCGCGCTGCTCACTGCGAAAATACGCCTGACAGAAGGCCAGGTCGTCGCGGTCCATGGCCAGGCCGTACCTTTGCACAAAATCGGCGATTTCCTCGCCGTCCAGCGCGTTGAAGCCCTCCAGCGTCTCGACGGTTTCGGGCGCGTCGTACTGCTGGCGCAGCGTCTCCTTCTCAGCCAGGTCGGCCTCGCGGCTCTCCACGGGGTTGATGAGGTGGCGGCGGATGCGGTCCAGCTCCTCGGGCGTGGGCGTGCCGGTGAAGAGATACACGCGCGCCGTGCGCACGGTGGGCCGCTCGCCCTGGCTGACAAGCTGGATGCACTCCTCGCAGCTCGCCGCACGCGCGTCGAACTGCCCCGGCAGGTATTCCACGGCGATCACCGCGTCCGCGCCTTCGGGCAGGCGCTCGTAAGTCACGTCCACGGGCGGCTCGGAAAAGACCACCGGCATGCAGCGCTCAAACAGCGCCCGCTCAATGCCTTCCACGTCGTAGCGGCCCAGCACGCGCACGCCCGTGACGCTTTTGATGAGCAGAATGTGCCGGATCTCCTTCAAAAGGCCCTGCGCCTCCACGGCGTATTCGGGCGATTTTTCCACATATACGCGGTAAACTGCCATGTTCATTCTCCTTTGCGTGTCAGACGAGCGCCCTGAGGGCGCGCGCGCCGATGTCCTCGCGGCGGTGCAGGCCGTCAAAGCTGATGCGGTCCGCGGCCTCGTAGGCGAGCCGGATGGCCGCAGGCAGGTCGTCCGCCACGGCGGTCACGCCCAGCACGCGCCCGCCGGAGGTGACCAGCGTGCCGTCCTCCAGCGCCCTGGTGCCCGCGTGATAGACGCGGGCGGTTTTCTCCGCCTCCGCAAGCCCCGCGATGGGCTTGCCCGTTTCGTATTTTTCGGGATAGCCGCCGCTGGCGAGCACCACGCAGCAGCTCGCGCCGTCGCGGAAACGCACGTCCGCCTGCGAAAGCGTGCCCTCCGTGGTCGCGCGCATGACGGTCAGCAGGTCGCTTTCCATGAGCGGCAGCACCGCCTGCGTCTCGGGATCGCCGAAGCGGCAGTTGTACTCGATCACCTTCGGGCCGTCCCTGGTGATCATCAGCCCGAAGTACAGGCACCCGCGGAAGGGGCAGTCCTCCGCGCGCATGGCGGCCAGCGTGGGCAGAAAGATCTCCTCCATGCAGCGCGCGGCCACCTCGGGGGTGTAATAGGGATTGGGCGCGATGACGCCCATGCCGCCGGTGTTGAGGCCCCTGTCGCCGTCCAGCGCGCGCTTGTGATCCATGCTGGAGGCCATGGGCCGGATGGCCGTGCCGTCGGTGAAGCACAAAACGCTCACCTCCGGCCCCTCCAGAAACTCCTCCACCACCACGCGGCTGCCGGAGGCGCCGAACCTGCCGTTTTTCATCATTTCGATCACGGCCGCCTCGGCCTGTGCGTTCGTCTCGCAGATGAGCACGCCCTTGCCCAGCGCCAGCCCGTCGGCCTTGACCACGACGGGGCAGGGAGCCGTGCGCACGTAGGCTAGCGCGGCCTGCGCGTCGTCGAAGGCCGCGTAGCGCGCGGTGGGGATGCCGTAGCGGCGCATGAGGTCCTTGGCGAACACCTTGCTCCCCTCGATGCGCGCGGCGGCCCTGTCGGGCCCGAAGGCGGGGATGCCGCGCGCCGCCAGCAGGTCCACCAGCCCCAGGCACAGCGGATCGTCCGGGGTGACGACCACATAATCCATCTTTTCCTTGGCGGCCCAGTCCGCGATGGCCTCCACGTCCGTGGCCTTCATCGGCACGCAGACGGCGTCCCGCGCGATGCCGCCGTTGCCCGGCGCGCAGTAGAGCGCGGTGACATCCTTGCTTTCCTTGAGTTTTTGGACGATGGCGTGCTCGCGCCCGCCGCCGCCCACGACCAGTACCTTCATGCCAAAGCCCCCCGAATCAGTGATGGAACAGGCGAAGCCCCGTGAACGCCATGGCGATGCCGTAGCGGTTGCAGGCCTCGATCACCAGATCGTCGCGGATGGAGCCGCCCGGCTCGGCGATGTAGCGAACGCCGCTGCGGGCCGCGCGGTCGATGTTGTCGGGGAAGGGGAAGAAGGCGTCGCTGCCCAGCGAAACGTCGGTGAGCTTTGAAAGCCACTCGCGCTTTTCCTCGGGGGTGAGGACCTCGGGCTTTTGGGTAAAGAGCGTCTGCCAGACGCCCTCGGCCAGCACGTCGTCCCACTCGTCGCTGATGTAGCGGTCGATGGCATTGTCGCGGTCGGGGTTTTTGAGCGTGGGAAGGAAGGGCAGGGACAGCGTCTTTTCATGCTGCCTGAGCCACCAGTTGTTGGCCTTGTCGCCCGCCAGGCGCGTGCAGTGGATGCGGCTCTGCTGGCCCGCGCCGATGCCGATGCACTGGCCGTCCTTCACATAGCACACGGAGTTGGACTGGGTGTACTTGAGGGCGATCATGGCAATGGCCAGGTCGCGTTTGGCAAAGCCGGGCAGGTCCTTGTTCTCGGTGACGACGTTGGCAAAGAAATCGTCGCCGATGACCAGCTCGTTTCGCTCCTGCTCGAAGGTGATGCCGAACACGTCCTTGCGCTCCAGCTTTTCCGGCTCGTAGGCGGGGTCGATCTCGACGATGTTGTAATTGCCCTTGCGCTTGGAACGGAGGATCTCAAGGGCTTCCGGCTCATAGCCGGGGGCGATCACGCCGTCGGACACCTCGGGCTTGATGAGCTTTGCGGTGGAGACGTCGCACACGTCGGACAGGGAGATCCAGTCGCCGAAGCTGGACATGCGGTCCGCGCCGCGGGCGCGCGCATAGGCGCAGGCCAGGGGCGAAAGCTCCGCGTCGGGGGCGATGAAGTAGATGCGCCGAAGCACATCGCTCAGCGGCAGGCCCACGGCCGCGCCGGCGGGGCTGACGTGCTTGAAGCTGGCGGCGGCGGGCAGGCCCGTGGCGCGTTTCAGCTCACGCACCAGCTGCCAGCCGTTGAAGGCGTCCAGAAAGTTGATATAGCCCGGCCGGCCGCTGAGCACCCGGATGGGCAGCTCGCCGTTTTTCATAAAGATGCGCGCCGGCTTCTGGTTGGGGTTGCAGCCGTATTTGAGTTCCAGCTCGTTCATTTGGTTTCATCCTCCCCGCCGTGCTTGTTGATGATGACCTCGTCCCCGTCCACGCATACGTAGAGCGACACGCGGTTGTCCTTATCCAGCGCGTCCCAGACGGCCTGCGCCAGCGCGCGGGCGTCCATGTCCGGCACCTGCGCCGCGACCGGCTCGCCGTGGTAGCTGGGCAGGGGGGAGCCGAAGCCCTCATAGGTGCTGATAAAGTGGCCCACGCCGGGCGTGGCCGCGTCGTAGGTGTAGAAGAAGCGCTCGCAGCAGTCCGGCTTTCCGCCCTGCGCCCTGAGGATGGAGAGCAGATGGCTCCCGCAGGGCTGAATCAGCCCGGACACGCGCGGCGTCCAGTTGGGCGCGTCGGGCTCGAAGGTGCGCGAGCACAGCGCCTCCAGCCAGCCCTTGCCCTGCGCGAGGCAATCGCGCACGGTATCGGTCTGGTCGCCGTTGGTCACGATCAGCGTCCCGTCCGCCATGCGCCTGACGGGATGATAGATGATCAGGCTCGGGTCGGTCATCTTGCTCTCGTCCCACGCGCGGGTGCGGATGCCGTCGGCGGTTTTCTCAAAGACGCGGTTGCGGCTGTTTTCGCTCCGGCCCATGATGAAATAGGCGCACACGGCCTTTCCGGCGGGCGTCGCGCCCAGCAAGATGCCGCGTCCCGGATAGGGGCGCTCTTTCAGATAGGCAAACAGATCGGTCATTCGTTTTCGCTCCCTTCCAGGCGTTTTGCCAGCTTTTCGGTCTCCTGGGGCAACAGCAGCCATTCGGCCTGCTCCATCACGCGGCGCTGCAGCGTTTCGGGCGTGTCGCCGGGGAGCACCTCCACGGCCTTCTGCGCCAGAATCGGCCCGCCGTCGGGAATCTCGTTGACGATGTGCACGGTCGCGCCGGTTACCTTCACCCCGCGAGAGAGCGCCGCCCTGTGCACGCGCAGCCCGTAATAGCCCTCGCCGCAGAAGGCGGGGATGAGGCTTGGGTGCACGTTCAGGATGCGGCCCTCGTAGGCGCGGATGACGCAGGCGTCCAGGATGAGCATGAAGCCCGCCAGCACCACCATGCCGATGCCGTGAGCGCGCAGGAGAGAAATCAGCCGCTCGCCGTAGGCGGCTGGCGTCTCGCCGCTTTCGCGCGCGAGCACCGCGGTTTCCACGCCCGCGTTCTGCGCGCGGGTCAGGGCGTAGGCGCCCTCCTTGCTGCTCACCACCAGGGTGATGCGGCCGCTCCTCAGCGTTCCCGCCGCCTGCGCGTCCAGAAGCGCCTGCAAATTGGTCCCGCCGCCGCTCACCAGCACCGCGATGCTCAGCATAGCTCGATCCCGCCTTCGCCGCGCACGATCTCGCCCAGCGGGTACGCGCCGTCCTCGCCCGCGTCCGCCAGGCTGTCCAGCGCCAGGTCGACGTCCTCCGCCGCCACCGTCAGGCACATGCCCACGCCCATGTTGAAGGTGTTGAACATGTCGCGCTCGGGGATGCCGCCCTCGCGGGCGATGATGTCAAAGATGGGCGGCACCCTGACGGCGCTGCGCTCGATGCGGGCCGTCATGCCCTGTGCCAGCGAGCGCGGGATGTTCTCGTAAAAGCCGCCGCCGGTGATGTGGCTGACGGAGCGGATGCGCACCCCGGCCTTGAGCAGCGCCAGCACGGGTTTCACATAGATGCGGGTGGGGGTGAGCAGCGTTTCGCCCAGCGTCCGGGAAAGGTCTGCGTAGCGGCGGTCCAGGCCGCCCTTCTCCACCTCAAAGACCTTGCGCACCAGCGAAAAGCCGTTGGAATGTACGCCGCTGGAGGGCAGAGCGATGAGCACGTCGCCCTCCTGCATGGTGTTCTTGTCAAGGATCCTGCTCTTGTCCACCACGCCCACGCTGAAACCCGCCAGATCATATTCGTCCTCCGGGTAGAAGCCGGGCATCTCGGCGGTTTCGCCGCCCACCAGCGCGCAGCCCGCCTCAACGCAGCCCTCGGCCACGCCGCCCACGATCTGCGCCACGCGCTCGGGCACGTTTTTGCCCACGGCCACGTAATCCAGAAAGAACTGGGGCTTTGCGCCGCAGCACACGATGTCGTTGACGCACATGGCCACGCAGTCGATGCCCACGGTGTCGTGCTTGTCCATGAGGAAGGCCAGCTTGAGCTTGGTGCCCACGCCGTCGGTGCCGCTGACCAGCACCGGGCGCTGGATGCCCGTCATGTCCAGCTCAAACAGGCCGCCGAAGCCGCCGATGCCCTCCAGCACGCCGGGGATCATCGTGCGGGCCACGTGTTTTTTCATCAGCTCCACGGCGCGGTAGCCGGCGGTGATGTCCACGCCGGCGGCCTTGTAGCTTGCGCTCTCGCTCTTCATAGGCTTCCTTCCTCCGTCTGTTGGCTCCTGCGTTCGGTCAGGCTGCGCTCAAACTTGAGCTTGGCGGTGTCGCGGGGCGGGTCCACGGGATAGTTTCCGGTGAAGCAGCCCTCGCAGAAGCCGCAGGTGGAATGGTCGGCCAGCTTGGGCAGGTGTTCGACGCCGAGGAAGCCCAGGCTGTCCACGCCGATGATCTTGGCGATCTCCTCCACGCTGTGGTGCGCGGCGATGAGGTTGTCGGTGGAGTCGATGTCGGTGCCAAAGTAGCACGGAAAGCGGAAGGGCGGCGCGGTCAGGCGCATGTGCACCTCTGTGGCCCCGGCCTCGCGCAGGAGGCTGACGATATGGGCCGAGGTGGTGCCGCGCACGATGGAATCGTCGATGAGCACCACGCGCTTGCCCTCCACGGTGGATCTGACGGCGTTGAGCTTGATGCGCACGCTGTTTTGCCGCTGCTTCTGGGTGGGCTGGATGAAGGTGCGGCCGATGTACTTGTTCTTGATGAAGCCGATGCCGTAGGGGATGCCGCTCTGGCGGGCGTAGCCGATGGCGGCGTCGATGCCGCTGTCGGGCACGCCGATGACCACGTCGGCCTGCACGGGATGGTCCAGCGCCAGAAACGCGCCCGCGCGCAGGCGCGCCACGTGCACGCTGCTGCCGTCCACCACGCTGTCGGGGCGGGCGAAGTAGATGAACTCAAACA
The DNA here is from genome assembly GCA_944349545.1 of uncultured Eubacteriales bacterium. Classification (GTDB taxonomy): domain Bacteria; phylum Bacillota; class Clostridia; order Christensenellales; family Aristaeellaceae; genus Limiplasma. The sequence goes on along the minus strand of CALVNG010000014.1, from coordinate 5,715 downwards.
CGCAAAGCGAGCTGTCGCATTTGCGTCCGCACCTGAGGCTCCTGACGCCCTCGGCGGAGACGACCACGGTTTCGCCCGGCTCGACGTCGCGCACGAAGGTCGCGCCCACCGCGTCCAGGGCGCAGCTTTCGCTGGCAAAGACCACGTCCCCGTCCAGATCGCCCATGCACAGGGGGCGGAAGCCGTGGGGATCGCGCGCGGCGATGAGCTTCTGCGGGCTCATGATGACCAGCGAATACGCGCCCTCGATGCGCTCCATGGCGCGCAGCACGGCCTGCTCGATGCTGTCGCATTTCAGCCGCTCCTGCGTGACGATGTAGGCGATGACCTCGGTATCGCTGGTGGTGTGGAAGATCGCGCCGCCCAGCTCCAGCTCCTCGCGCAGCTCGCGGGCGTTGACGAGGTTGCCGTTGTGGCACAGGGCCAGCCCGCCCTTGAGGTGGTTGACGAGCATGGGCTGGGCGTTTCCGCGGCTCTGGGTGCCGGTGGTGCCGTAGCGGCAGTGGCCCACGGCCATGCTGCCCTCGTGCAGCTTTTCCAGCACGTCGCGGGTAAAGACCTCGTTGACCAGGCCCACGTCCTTGTAGCAGTCGATCACGCCGTCGTTGTTGACGGCGATGCCGCAGCTCTCCTGCCCGCGGTGCTGCAGGGCGTAGAGGGCGTGGTAGGCGGCGGGCACCACGCCGGTTTTTCCGTCCCTGAGGTAGATGCCGAATACGCCGCACTCCTCGTGCAGCTTGTCAAACGCGTGCATGCTCATTCTCCCATCAGGCGCTTCATGATTTCGTGGTAAGCGTCCTCCACGCCGCCCAGGTCGCGGCGGAAGCGGTCCTTGTCCAGCTTCTCATGGGTCACGCTGTCCCAGAAGCGGCAGGTGTCGGGGCTGATCTCGTCGGCCAGCACAATGGTGCCGTCGGCCGTCTTGCCGAACTCGAGCTTGAAGTCGATCAGCTCGATGTTCAGGTCCTTGAGATAGGCGGTCAGCACGTCGTTGACCTTGAGGCTGTAGCGGCAGATGAGGTCCATTTCCTCCTCCGTGGCCCAGCCCATGGCGGCGATGTGGTAGCGGTTGACCATGGGGTCGCCCAGCTCGTCGTCCTTGTAGCAGAACTCCAGCACGGTCTTGGCAAGCTTCGTGCCCTCGGGCAGGCCCAGGCGCTTGGACAGGCTCCCGGCGGCGATGTTGCGCACGATCACTTCCAGCGGCACGATGCTCACGCGCCTGACCAGCGTTTCGCGGTCGGACAGCTCCTCCACAAAATGCGTGGGCACGCCTTCCTTTTCCAGAAGCTTCATCAGATGGTTGGTCACGCGGTTGTTGATGGCGCCCTTGCCGGCGATGGTGCCCTTCTTGAGGCCGTTGAAGGCGGTGGCGTCGTCCTTGTAGTCCACCAGCACGAGAGTGGGATCGTCGGTCGCAAATACCTTCTTGGCCTTGCCTTCGTACATCTGCTCCATCTTTTTCATGGGAATTGCCTCCTTCAAAAATCAAACAATCGGATTGTGTCAAACGCTCAGAGCCGCGTCCTTGGCAAGGACCGCCGCTTCCATGTCCCGGCGCATCGCCTCGAGGGTTCCGGCAAGGGCCTCGTCGCTCAGCGCCAGCATCTGCGCGGCCAAAAGCGCCGCGTTTTCCGAGCCGTTGATGGCGACCGTCGCCACGGGAATGCCGCCGGGCATCTGCACGGTGGAGAGCAGCGCGTCCAGCCCGTCCAGCGCGCTGGCCTTCACGGGGATTCCGATCACCGGCAGCACCGTGCGCGCCGCCAGCGCGCCCGCCAGGTGCGCCGCCTTGCCCGCCGCCGCGATGATCACGCCGAAGCCCTTTTCGCGGGCCGAGGCGGCGAAGGCGCCCGCCGCGTCCGGGGTGCGGTGGGCGGAATACACGTGCGCCTCATAGGGAATGTTCAGCTTCTTAAGGGTTTGAAAGCAGCTTTCCAGAACGGGAAGGTCGCTGTCCGATCCCATGATGACCGCCACTTTTTTCAAAAGAACCAGCCTCCCTTTTCGACAAATGCTCCATTCCCATGCAAGAAAGAAGCAGCCTCCCCACGCGGTAAGCGTGCGGGGCTGCGTTCAGGGCATAAGGATGGCGTTTTTCCGGGAGGAACCGCAGAGCCGGTCACAGGCGGCGGTACAGCGCAGCGGACGCATGGCGGCGAGGGTCCCTCCTTTCCGAACGATGCGGCTATTTTATCCGAAATCGAGCGTATTGTCAACAGCATTTCCGAACGTTTTTATTTTAACAGCAAAAAACGTTAGATTATTTGGCCACTTGCTCCGCCGCCGGGCGCGTGGTATCATGGTCCCGTTCCATTCCAAAGAAGGCCGCGCATGCGCGCGCCTCAGGCAAGGAGGCCATACTATGTCCGCCGGGGAACGCCGGGGCCATCTGCTGGCGCTGTTTACCATCGTGGTGTGGGGCACCACGTTTCTGTCCACATCGGTGCTGCTGCGCGATTTTGCGCCGCTGGAAATCCTCATCATCCGTATGCTTCTGGGCATCGCGGCGCTGACCGTGGCGCGCCCCCGGCGGCTGCGACTGAAAAGCCGCCGCCACGAATGGCTCTTCGCCGGGGCGGGGCTGACGGGCGTATCCCTGTATTTTCTATTGGAAAACTACGCGCTGACCTTCACCTATTCGGCCAACTGCAGCGTGATCATCTCCACCGCGCCGTTCTTCGTGGCCATCGCGGTCAGGCTGTTTCTGGGCGGCGCGCCGATGGGCCGCAGCTTCTACGCGGGCTTTGCGGTGGCCATTGTCGGCATCGCGCTGCTGTCCTTCAGCGGGCAGGCGCTCAACCTCAACCCCCTGGGCGACCTTCTGTGCCTGCTGGCCGCCGTGTGCTGGGGCGGATACAGCGTATTCCTCAAAAAGATCGAAACCTGCGGCTACGACACGCTTTTGGTCACGCGCCGCATCTTCCTCTACGGCCTGTTGTTCCTGCTCCCCGCATTGCCCTTCACGGCGGTTCGCTTTGACGTTCAGGCGCTGCTCAAACCCGTCAATCTCCTGAACCTGCTCTACCTGGGCCTGTGCGCCAGCGCCCTGTGCTTCGTGACCTGGAACGTGGCGGTCAGCCGGCTGGGCGCGGTGCGCACCAGCGTCTACATCTACCTCTCCCCCGTGGTGACGATCGTGGCGTCCTGGCTGCTTTTGGGCGACCCCGTGCTGCCCATGGCGCTGCTGGGCGCGGCGCTGACGCTGGTGGGGCTGGCGCTGTCCCAGCGCCCCCGCGCCTGATGAAAGTCATCGCACCTCAACGCCCTCCGCCGGGCCCAAAAACGCCGTCGCGCGCCTGACCTCGTCCGGGGCCAGGCGCGTTCCCTTTGGCGCGACCACCCACATATCGCCCCCGGCCAGCCGCACCCGCGCCGCCACCTCGCCCTCGAACCACTCCGGCGAGCCGCTCACCCCCAGCAGGCAGGCGTCCTGCCAGCGGTTTTCCGCTTCGAGGCACTCGGCCACATAGCCGCAGGGCAGTTCGTACACGCGGCCCTGCGCGTCGCGCGTGCCGCGGGCGTGCTCCACCGTCACATGGACGGTCCGCCCCAGCGGCGAGTCCTCCCGCGCCTCCTCCCATGCATCGTCCATGCCCAGGAACGCGCACAGGTCGGTCGCCAGCGCGCCCCGAAGGCCGAAGCGCTCCCCGGCCCGCTCGCCCGCCAACCCGTGCAGCGCGCACGCCGCCTGCAAAAGCGCCAGGTCCCCCATGCCGTACAGGCCCGCGGCGCGGCCGGCCAACAGCGCCGCGATCACGCCGGTGAGCGCGTCGCCGCTCCCGCCCTTGGCCATGGCGGGCGAGCCGAAGGGGCTGATGGCCTCCTCCCCGCCCGCGTGCAGCACGCTCGCCGCGCCCTTGAGCACCACGGCCGCGCCGTAGCGGTGCGCGATGCGCCCCGCCGCGTCCGCGCCGATCTCCCGCGCAGGCACGCCCAGCAGCCGCGCAGCCTCGCCCGGATGGGGGGTCAATACGCGAAGCGCCGGCGAGGTGAGGCAGGCCGGCCTCTTGGCCAGAAGGTTCAGCGCGTCGGCGTCGATGACGCAGGGCAGGCCGCTGCCGTGCAGGGCGTTGAGCATCCGCTCCAGCAGCGCGCCGGTCAAGGTGCCCTGCCCGAGTCCGCAGCCCATGCCCAGCGCGTCGGCCCGCTCCAGCGCCGCCGACAGCGCCGCCCAGGCGGCCTCCTCATCCGTCGTGGAAAGCGGCGCGCAGGTGGCGCAGGGGCAGAGCGTCTGCACCACGTCCACCACGTCGTCCGGGCAGGCCACCGTCACCAGCCCAGCGCCGGCGCGCAGAGCAGCCGTCGCGGCGATGGCCGCGGCTCCGGCCATGCCCCGGCTCCCGGCCCAGAGCACCACGCGGCCGCAACTTCCCTTGTGCGCCGTGCGGCGGCGCGGGGGCAGCAGGCGGCCCAGGTCCCGCCTCTCCAGCACGAGCATGCCGCCCGCGTCGTCCAGCGCCGTTGCCTCCGGGGCGGAAAGCCCGATATCCGCCACCGTGATCTTCCCCGCGTAGTCCGGCCCCGCCCCGAGATACAGCCCCGGCTTGGGCCGGTGGAAGGTGACGGTCTCGCTGGCATGGACCGCCGCGCCCATCACCTGTCCCGTCTCGCCGCTCAGCCCCGAGGGGATGTCCACCGCCACCACGGGCACGCCCGCGGCGGCCAGGGCGTTAAGGGAGTCACACATCTCCCGCGCCAGGCCCTCCAGCGGCCGCGAGAGCCCGGTGCCAAACAGCGCGTCCACCGCGCAGGCCGCCTCCGGCAGCGAAAGCGGCGCCTCCGCCCGGCGCACGCTCACGCGCGGGGCGTCCCCCGCCGCGGCCAGCAGGCGGTCCAGCTCGCGCCTTGCGTCCGCGCTCAGCTCGCCCGGCAGAAGCCAACATTCGCCCGCAAAATCCGGGTCCTCCTCCAGCAGCATGCGTATGGCCGCCAGCCCGTCGCCCCCGTTGTTGCCCGTGCCGCACAGGCACACGACCCGCCCGGCCCGGCCCGCGGCCCACCGCCGGACCGCCCTCGCCACATGCGCCGCGGCGTTTTGCATCAGCCTCTCGCCCGTGAGAGACGTCTCCCGCATCACGCGGGTTTCCACCCGCTTCATCTCCGACGGTGTGATGGTGCGCAGCATGCGCCCTCCCCCTTCGCTATTCGATCACGCACACGGCGGCGGCCATGCCCGCCTCATGCGTCAGACTCAAAAACGCCTGCCGGGCGCCCAGCGCCCGCATGCGCTCCGCCGCCGCCCCCATAAGCCGGTAGGCGGGCGCGCCGCCGGGCGCATGGGTCACCTCGATTTCGTCCAGCGCGACGCCGCCTCCGATGCCCGCGCCCACGGCCTTGAGAAACGCTTCCTTGGCCGCGAACATCGCCGCCGCGCTCTGGGCGCGCATCTGCCCCCGCGAGGCGAGGTAGTCCCGCTCGCCGGCTGTAAAAAAGCGCTGCAAAAAGGCGTCGCCTCCCTGCAGCGCGCGCTCGATGCGCCCGACCTGGCACAGATCCACGCCAAGGCCCCTCATGCGTCGCGCCCCATGACGACCGCGTTGACCACGGCGCGCGCCATGACCTCCGCCGCCGCCGCGCAGAGCTGGATCTGGTTGACGTCCGCATCCACGCGGCCCGTGCCCAGCGCGAAGACGGTGTCGCCGTCCATCTGCGTGTGCACGGGGCGGATGGCCCGCGCCAGCCCGTCATGGGCGCACGTCGCCAGCCGCTTCG
>CALVNG010000013.1 GCA_944349545.1 uncultured Eubacteriales bacterium | reverse complement strand
TTATGTGCTGCTGCTGAGGCTTTTGACGGCGTAATCCCAAGGACGCGCAAAAGGCGGCCCCCGTCAGGGGACCGCCTTGCGCGCTTTAAGGCATCAGCCCAAAAACATCATCACAATGGACAGCACCACAAACACGATCGCGCAGATCTTGGTAATCAGCGCCAGCTTGGCGTCCATGCCCTTGGCCTTGTTCTTGCCGAAAAAGGTTTCGGCCGCGCCGCTGATGGCGCCCAGGCCGCTGCGCTCGCTGCTTTGCAAAAGCACGGTCACAATCATCACAAGGGCAGATATCAAAAGCAGGATGCCAACAATCCAGTGAAGCACGGTCATCAGGGGTTCCCTCCTTGGCGAATATCGACATATTATATTAGCATTATCCTATGGAAAAAGCAAGCCCTAAATCCGCAAGGAGGCAGAGAAACTTAGCCCTTCACACCGCCGGAGGTCAGGCCGCTGACGAGATGCTTTTCGATGAGCATGAACAGGATGACCACCGGGATGGTCGCCAGCAGCGCGGAGGCAAACAGGTACTGCCACTCGATCATGTTGAAGGAGCTGAACTGCGTAATGCCTACGGTGATGGGCTTGTTGGTGGGGGTGGAGATGAGCACGGTGGAGATGGTGTACTCGTTCCACGCGTTGATGAATACGAAAATCAGCGTGGTTACGATGCCAGGCGCCGCCATGGGCAGAAGGATGCGGATGAGGGCGCTGACGCTGTTGCACCCGTCGATGCAGGCGGCCTGTTCCATTTCCGAGGAAATCGAAACGAAGGTGCCCCGCAGCAGCCAGATGGCGAACGCCTGATTGAACGCCGCGTTGATGAACATCAGCCCCAGGATGGTATCGTTCAGGCGCAGCGTGTTCATCAGCTGTGTGATGCCCACCAGCAGCACCACCGGCGCGAACATCTGACTCATGATGACAAAGCCCAGGAAGGACTTTTTGCCCCTGAACTGCATGCGCGCCATGGCGTAGGCGGCGGGGATGCCGCACACCAGGGCGATGGCCGTCGCGCCCGTGGACAGCAGGATGGAATTAAGCAGGAAGCGGGGCACGCCTCTGGCGACGATGTCGCTGATGTTGCTCCATACCCAGGTGGTCGGCAGGATGTGCAGGAAGTACATGTCGGTGGTTTCGGCGTTGCTGCGGAAGGCGGTGATCAGCATGACAAAGAACGGATAGAGAATCACCACGCACAGCACGATCACGAACGCATATAGACCGCCGCGCGCCAGCGTGGGCTTGATCTCCCCCTTGCAAAGCAGAATCAGCCCCAGCAGAAAGACAAACAGCACCGGCAGCAGCGCCCATAGCGGCCACAGCGTGGTCATGGTCATGCCATCCAGCAGCGCCTCCAGCTCTCCGGCCGGCGCGGCGCTGTAAAGCAGGCGTTCCAGCGCGGGCACCGCCTGGCCGCTCAGCTCCGCATGCTCGGTCAGATAGAGGGACACCTGCCTGGTGAAGTTGTAGTTGCACGACATGCCAAACAGGGGCACGCACAGCATCGCGGCCAGCCCAAGCCATGCCGCGCAGGTGCGCAGCACGCGCGTGGAACGCGGCAGGTGGCGGTGCTCGCAGGCCAGCTGTCCGCGCAGGCTCAGCGCGCCCAGCACAACGGCCAAAAGCACGCACAGCGCAAATGCGTGCGCCGTGTGCACGCTGCTCAGGGAAAAGCCACCGATGGACGCCAGAAGCTGCCAGATGGTCATGCGCGTGCTTTCCTTGACGTCAAAGGTGACCATGGAGGTGGTTTCGCCCTTGGAATTTACGCGTTCGATGACGGTTTCATGAATCGCCGCGCCCTCAAACGCCGCGGCGGCGGCTTCGGCTTCGGCGCGGGCCTCCAGGTAGCGCTCGTCGCCCACAAAGGTATTGCCCGAACGCTTGGTGAACACCACTGTGGAAAACTCCAGCGCAGGGAGGAATGTCAAAACGACGGCCACAAGCAGCGCCGCGGCGCACAGCCACAGGGCGTGGAGATTGCGTTTTGCGGCGGGAGAACGGGTCATAGCTCATCCTCCTTTCGCATGGTGATCGTCATGTACAGGCCCGCGGCCGCGCACAGAATCAGGAAGCCGATCACGGAAAGCGCCGTTGCCTGCCCTTTTTTCTGGTCATAGAAGGCCAGCATATACAGATAGGTGACCAGCGTATCGGTCTTGTTGGCAGGCGCGCCCTTGGTGATGGTATAGATGATGGGGAAGGAATTGAATACATAGATGATATTGAGCACCGTGCTGACGGTAAGCGACGGCTTGACCAGGGGCACGGTGATGGTGCTCAGCTTCTTCCAGAAGCCCGCGCCGTCCACCGTGGCGGCTTCATAATAGGCGGCGTCAATGGACTGAAGGCCGCTGAGCACGCAGAAGGTGACAAACGGGATGGTGACGAAGATACCCACGCCACATTCCCAGATAAACTCGATTTGATAGGAGGTACGCCAGTTGACGGCGTCCCGAAGAATGCCAAGATTGAGCAGAATATTGTTGAGGTTGCCGTACTCAAATTTGATGATGTAGTTCCAGATGCTGGCCTGGATGACCAGCGCCGCCGCCCAGGGAAACACCAGGATGGAGCGGGCCAGCTTGCGGCCATGGAAGGACTGGTTGAGGACCATGGCGGCAATGAAGCCCAGCAGCGTGCTGATGCCCACCACGGAAACCACCCAGTAGAAGGTGTTGCTCATGACGGTGCCAAAGGCGGGTTCATTGACGGCGGCGCGGAAATTTGCCAGCCCGTTGAAGGCGCCCACCACGCCGGACTTGGACACCTCGCTGAAAGCGATCTTGAACACGATGCCAATGGGAAACACCACAAAGACCGCCATCAGCAGAAGGCTGGGCAGAATCCACAGGTAGGGTTCCCATTTGTGCCGGACCAATATGGAATTCATTGCACTTCCTCCCTGTTGGAGAATCGCTATGGAAAAGGGGCCGGTTTTGCACCGGCCCCTGCGGGAGACTGCTTACTTCGTCAGCTCCGCCTGCAGACCGTCCAGCAGCGTCTTGACGTCGCCGCCGGTGAGCGCGTTCTGCTGCACGTTGATCACGCCGAGCTTCACCTGGTCCCATTCCGCCTTGTGGCTGGGATAGAACTTGGAGGTGTTGAGCACGTCCAGCCAGGATTCAAAGGAGGGGTCCGCCTCGATCAGAGCGCCCACGGCGGAGTTCACGGCGGGCAGGAAGCCTTCCATGCTGACCCAGTCCACGTAATTCACGGGATCGTAGAAGAAGGTGAGGAACTTGCCGATGGCCTCGTTGCGGGCGGCCTGATCGGGCGCGCTGTCATCCTTGAAGGCCATGATGCGGTCCATGATGCCCACGCTGGAGCCGGTCGCGCCCTCGTTGTGGGGCAGGCCCGCGGTGGCGTAGTTGATGTCGGTATAGCCCTTGTCGGTCAGGTAGGTGGGCACGGAGTTGGGCGCGATGACCATGGCCAGCTTGCCCGCGCCGAACATATCCTGAAGGTCATAGCGGGTCTGGGTGGCGGGATTGGGGTTGGTGTAGCCCTTCTCCACCATGCCCATGACGAACTCGATGGCCTCGACGTTCTCATCGCTGTTGACGGCCCAGTTGTCATCGGCGTCCACGAAGCCGCCGTTGTTGCCCCAGGCGAAGTAGGCGAAGTTGGCCTGGCCCTCGTCGGTGGTCATGTCCATGCCGAAGGGGTACACGTCGCCGCCGTAGAAGTCCAGAATGGCCTGGCAGGCGTCTTCCAGCTCAGCCCAGGTCTGCGGCACCTCGATGCCCACTTCCTCGAACATGTCCACGTTGTAGAACAGGGCGCGGGCGCTGGCCAGGTCGGGCACGGCGTACACGACGCCGTCAACCACGGAGTTCTGCATGAAGGCGGGGAAGAAGTCGTCGTAGAGCTCCTCCGGGCAGTAGTCCGTCACGGGCATGAGCAGCCCCTCGGAGGCATAGTTGGCAAATACGTCGATGTTGAGGATGTCGGGCGGATTGCTGTTGGAGATGCGGGTGGAAACGACGGTGTACACATCGTTCCAGGAGACGACCTCCAGATTGAGCTTGATGCCGGGGTTGGCCTCTTCAAACTTTTTGACGAAGCTGGTGCCGTCCATGCCGGTGCCGGTGAACCAGTCACTGGTGTTGGGACCATACTGGCAGATGATCACGTCGAGGGTGATGTCCTCGGCGAGCGCGAAGCTCGAAGCGGAGAGCAACAGCAGGAGCGTCAGGAACAATGCGACGGCTTTCTTCATAACAGTAGTCCTCCTTATTTTGTTTGTTGAGGATACGATTCCTCATAAATTTGTACATATTATACATTAAGTTTTTTTGAATTGTAAAGTAATATGTATAAAAAATAAGCAAAAAAAAGTAGAATGTTATACGAAATGGTGCAGGGACTTGCTTTGACGGCTCTGGGAGCGGCATGACAAAGCGGCCTGCGCGCCGGGGCGCGCAGGCCGCTTCCTGTGCTCTGTCGTGTGGATTCAGGGGCGCCGCCGCGCCTCCCGGGCTCCGCGCGTGAGGCGGAGCAGCGTGCCGGAGAGCAAAAACAGCGCGATCAGGTTGGGAATGGACATCAGCCCGTTGAAGGTTTCCGCGATGCTCCAAAGCAGCCCCAGGTCCGCCGTTGCCCCCAGAATGGCCACCAGGGAATAGACCACCATAAACGGCGCGATGGCCCGGGAGGAGAAGAGAAACTCCACGCAGCGCGCGCCGTACAGCCCCCAGCCGATGATGGTGGAAAAGGCGAAGCAGCACATGGCTACGGCGGTGAAGATGGTAATCCAGTTGCCATACGTGGCGACAAAGCCGCTGATGGTCAGCTCCGCGCCCGCGGCCTGGCCGTAGCCCACGGGTACGCCGCTGAGCAGAATGACCAGCGCGGTCAGGGTGCAGATGACGATGGTATCGGCAAAGACCTCAAAGATCCCGAACAGGCCCTGCCGGACGGGCTCCTGCGTATCCGCGCAGGCATGGGCGATGGAACCTGTGCCAAGGCCCGCCTCGTTGGAGAAGATGCCGCGTGCCACGCCCTTTTGCATGCTGGTAAAGAAGCTCCCCACCACGCCGCCGGTGACGGCCATGGGCGAAAACGCGCCCGTGACGATGGTCCCCAGCACCGCCGGGACGCGTCCCAGGTTGAGCACCACTACGCCCAGCGCCAGCCCCACATAGAGCAGCGCCATGAAGGGCACCAGCCTTTCCGTGACGCGGCCGATGCGCTTGATGCCGCCCAGCAGCACCAGCAGAAGGATCAGGGCGATGGCCACGCCGATCAGCCACCGGCAGAGCGTGACCGCGTCCGCTGGGAGCAGGCCGTAGCTGCTCAGCGCCGTATTGATGGAGGCGGTAATGGTGTTGACCTGGGTGGCGTTGCCGGTGCCAAACACCGTAAACACGCCAAAGACGGAATAGAGCACCGCCAGCCAGTGCCAGCGCCGGCTCAGGCCGTTTTTGATATAGTACATAGGGCCGCCCACGTAGTCGCCCTGGGCGTTGCGCTCCCGGAAATGCACCGCGAGCGTGACCTCGGCAAACTTGGTGCACATGCCAAGCAATGCGCTGACCCACATCCAGAACACCGCGCCCGGTCCGCCGATAGCGATGGCGCCCGCCACGCCCGCGATGTTGCCCGTGCCCACCGTGGCTGCCAGCGCTGTGCACACGGCCTGGAAGGGGGTCATGGCGCCGTCCTGCGCGGTTTTTTTCTGGAACATGCGCCCCAGCGTGGCCCGGATGGCCGTGGGAAATTTGCGGATCTGCAAAAAGCGGGTGCGCAGGCTCAAAAAAAGCCCCACGCCGAGGATGCATACCATGGCCGGAAGGCCCCATACAAAGTTGTTGACCGCCTGGTTGACGGACGCGATGATGTCCAGAATGGGAATCGTCTCCTTTGTGTTTGGATTTGTGCGCTGTGCACAAGCCTAGCAGGTATGGCGGAAATTGTCAAGGATAAAGGGAGAAACAGGGAAGGTTTCCATTCGTCCGTTCGTTGCTATTTCCGGGAGAAAAAGAGAAGCCGGCGCGCGGGAAGGCGCCTGCGCCATGCAGGTTCGGCACGCCGGAAAATGATGAGCCAGGGAGGAAAAGCACATGAAGCGTGCGGTGATGAGAGCTGTGCTGACGCTGCTCATGCTTGCGCTGCCCGTTGCGGCACAGGGGCAGATGACGACGCAGACCGTCGTGGAGGACGGCAGGACGCGGGCGACGCTCGCCGCCTTTGCGGAGGAGGCGCCGCAGGTCGTGCGCAGCCTGATGGACGGATATGGTCTTGGCGACGCGCGCTGCGTATGCGGCGCGGCGCTGGAGCAGGAGCCGATGGCCGGGGACGCAAGCGCGGACGGCCTGCTGTTTACGAGCAGCGCGCTGGTGGTGGTGGAGCGCGGCGGCGCGTACGCGCTGGCGGGCCTGCGCTGGGAACCGGGCGGGAGCAACGCGCGCGTGGAGGATTTTGGCGCCCTGGGCCTGCCGCTGGACGGGGACTGCGCCGTCGAACCTTTGTGGGATGAGGATACGCGGCTCTGCGACTTCGAGCTGCTGCTTTCCACAGAGGCGGGCGGGGGGCGGTGGCGCTTCGGGTACAACACACAAAGCGGCTGGTTCGTCCGGGAGTATGCGGGCGCGGATGGCGCGCGCATGGCGTTTCTCATGGACGGGAGCTTGGCGGCGGGCGGCGGGCGGTTCTATCTGCCGGTCAAGCCGTGGCTGGCGGAGCGGACGCGGCTGGACAGCCTGCCCCTGACGGCCGGAGAGGCCCGCGCCATGGAGCAGGAAAGCCGCGCGGCGTTTGAAGGGACGGACCTGTGCATCGTCTGGGGCGCGAACCTGCGCGAGGAACCTACGTCCCGCTCACGCAGCCTGGGCATGTATCATGTGGCGCTTGCGCAGGTGCTGGGCCAAAAGCCGGGCACGGAGGTGCCCTGGTATCATGTGCGCGTGGGTGATACGCAGGGCTATGTGAGCGGCAGGTACGTTTCGCTCCCCGCGGACTGGGCGGATTTCGCCTACCGCGCCTCCGGCCCGTGCCCGGTGACGACGGCCGTAGCCGGCAGCCGGCTCATGACGGCCATGGACGGCGGCGCGCTGTGCACGCTGGAAGCGGAGCGGCGCCTGCTCGTGCTGGCCGAGACGGAGGACGGCTGGCTGCAGGTGTTTGTGCCTGAGGACGAGCCGGACGGCACGCTGGACCAGCCGGGAACCTACGGGTATCTTCGCCGGGAGGATGTAACGCTGTGGCTTGGCGCGGAGCCGGTTTTTTCCCCTTGCCAGCCCGTGGTATAATGGACGCATCCCATGTTGAGAGGAAGCGGTGCCCATGGAGCGGACGGGCTTTGTGCTGGAGGGCGGCGGCATGCGCGGCATCTATACCGCCGGCGTGCTGGATGAGATGATGGACTGGGGCGTCAGGCCCGACGGGATTCTGGGCGTGTCGGCGGGCGCCATCCACGGGGCGAGCTTCGTCTCCGGCCAGCGGGGGCGCAACATCCGCTATACGAAAAAATACTGCCGAAACTGGCGTTTCATGAGCCTGCGCTCGCTGCTGCTCACGGGCGACCTGGTGGGCCGCGCCTTCAGCTACGAGGAACTGCCCTATCGGCTGGACCCGTTCGACTTCGATGCGTTTTTGAAAAGCCCCGTGCGCTTTTACGCGCTGGCCACCGACGTGGAGACGGGGCAGGCCGTATGCCTGGACGGAAAGCGGGACGCGCATACGCTGCTGGAAGCCCTGCGCGCCAGCTCCTCCATGCCGCTGGTGTCCACCATCGTGGCATGGGAGGGGCGGCGCTACCTGGATGGCGGCACGGCGGACTCGATCCCGCTCAAGCGCTTTGAGGACATGGGCTACGCGCGCTGCCTCGTGGTGCGCACGCAGCCGGAGGGCTTTGTCAAGCGGCCGGACCGGGCGCTTGCGCTCATGCGCGCGCGCTACCGCCGCTATCCCGCCTTTGTCCGGGCCAGCGAGCGGCGGCATGAGGTGTACAACGCCTCGCTGGCTTATGCGCAGCAGGCCCAGGCCGAGGGGCGGGCCTTGGTGCTGTGTCCCTCCCGCCGCATCCCCATCGGGCGGGTGGAAAAGAACCCGGACGTGCTGGAGGCGCAGTATCAGCTGGGCCGCGCCGACGCGCGGGCCGCGCGGGCGCGCATCGAGGGGTTCCTGGGGGCGAAGTGAGGGGAGTTTCGCCCCAAAACGCCGCAAAACAGGCATTTTCAAGCCGTACAGGCTTGCCAAAGCCGCCGTTTCGTTCTATAATGATGCGAACCGGCGGCTTTGCGCTGTCCGGAAACAGGATGGAAAGGAAGGCGCGAGCATGGAAACCTCCAAGACCAACTTCATCTGGGACGCCGTACAGGAAGATTTACGGAGCGGACGCTGCCAAAGCGTGCGCACGCGCTTTCCACCCGAGCCCAACGGCTACCTGCACATCGGCCACTGCAAGGCGCTGGTGGCGGACTTTCTGACCGCCGAGCGCTTCGGCGGCGTGACCAACCTGCGCTTTGACGACACCAACCCCGCCAAGGAGGAAACCGAGTACGTGGACGGCATCATGGCCGATATCCACTGGCTGGGCTTCGACTGGAAGGGCGGGCTGTATTTCGCCAGCGAATACTATCAGCAGTGCTACGACATCGCCGTGGACTGGATCAAGCGCGGGCTTGCGTATGTGTGCGAGCTTTCGCCCGAGGAGGTGCGCCTCTACCGCGGCACCCTCACCCAGCCGGGCAAGAACAGTCCCTATCGGGACCGTCCCGTGGAGGAGAGCCTGCGCCTGTTTGAGGAGATGAAGGCGGGCAAGCATCCCGAGGGCAGCATGATCCTGCGCATGAAGATCGACATGGCCAGCCCCAACATCAACATGCGCGACCCGGCCATGTACCGCATCCTCTTTAAGGAGCACCACCGCACGGGCAAGACATGGTGCATCTACCCCATGTACGACTTTGCCCACCCCATCGGCGACGCGCTGGAGGGCATCACCCACAGCCTGTGCTCGCTGGAGTATGAGGACCATCGGCCCCTGTACGACTGGGTGGTGGAGCACGCCTCCAACATGCTCCCCTCCCGCCCCCGGCAGATCGAGTTCAGCCGCCTGAACCTGACCCGCACCATCATGTCCAAGCGCTACCTGCGCATGCTGGTGGAGGGCGGCTACGTGTCCGGCTGGGACGACCCCCGCATGCCGACGCTGTGCGCCATGCGCCGCCGGGGATACACGCCGGAGAGCATCCGCGACTTCATCGACCGCATCGGCGTGGCCAAGGCCGACAGCACGGTGGATCTGGCACTGCTGGAGCATTGCGTGCGCGAGGACCTGGGCGAGAAAGCGCCGCGCGCCATGGCGGTGCTGCGGCCCCTCAGGGTGATCCTGACCAACTGGCCCCAGGACAGGCGCGACGAGCTGGAGATGGAAAATCACCCCAACCATCCCGAAATGGGCACGCACAAGACCGTGCTCACCCGCGAGATCTACATTGAGCGCGAGGACTTCATGGAAAACCCGCCCAAGAAGTACTTCCGCCTGTTCCCCGGCAACGAGGTGCGCCTCAAGGGCGCCTACATCATCCGCTGCGACGGATGCGAAAAGGACGCCGAGGGCAACGTGACCGCGGTTTTGTGCACCGTGGACATGGACACCCGCAACGGCACCGAGGGCGCAAACCGCAAGGTCAAGGGCACGCTGCACTGGGTCAGCGCCGAGGACTGCATCCCCGTGGAGGCGCGCCTCTACGAGCCGCTGCTCATGGACGAGGAAGCGCTTGCTAAAGAGGAGGCCGAGGCCGCCGCAGAGGCGCAGGCCGAGGCCGAAGGCGCCGAGGCGGCGCCGGTGAGCAGCGCGGCGCTCAAGACCGATTTCCTCAAGAAGCTCAACCCCGACAGCCTGGAGGTCTGCCGCGGCTATGCCGAGCGGTTCCTTGGGGACGCGCAGGTGGGCGATACGTTCCAGTTCCTGCGCATGGGCTACTTCTGCAAGGACCCCGACGCCACGGAGGACCTGCCCGTGTTCAACCGCGTGGTGGGCCTCAAGGACAGCTTCGCCAGGCAGGTGAAGGGATAAAGCAAAGCGCGCGGCAGGCGGCTGACGAAGCCCCTGCCGCGCGCTTTGCCTGCCGGAAAGCTACCGCCCGCGCACGCGGGCCGCGACGCCGCGCACACCCAGGACCGCAGCCAGGATAAAGACGGGAACGTTGGCATAGAGGTAACGGGCGCGGCATTCAAACAGCATCACCATCGCCATTACGCCCAGCAGGCACAGCCACACGGTCACGCTGCCGCGGTCCGCTTTGGCGAAGCCGTAGAGCAGGCACCCGCTCAGAACGCCGAGCCATACGGCCTGCAGCGCCGTGCTCCAGAGAAGCTCGTGCTCCGTGGGAAAAACGGGGCCTCCGCCGACAGAAAAGCGCTCGCCGCCGTCCATCTTCCAGGCAAAGGTGCCGTCGTTGAAGTTGACCAGCGCCTTTTTGGCGGCGTGGAGCGCCAGACCACCCGGCCCCATCCACACGACGCGGTGCAGCGCAAGGTCGATGTTGGCCTTCATCCGTTCCCAGCGGGTGGGGAAGGACACGGAATAGCTCACGTCCCATCGGTAGTAGCTGCCGTTGGTTTCCTCGTTGAGCCCCATCATCAGGAAGTGCGGCGCGCCCAGCGCCTCCTCCGGCGCGAGCTCAAAGCCGAACAGGGGAGCCAGTCCGCCGATGAGCCCAAAACACACGGCGGCGGTCAGACACAGCGCCACGCACGCGGCGGTCCAGCGGCGCAGCTTGCCGGAAGAACGCCTGCGCCAGGCCGGCAGCACATCGCAGATCAGCCGCCCAAGGACGATGGCAATCAGCATGACCGCTCCCTGCGGTTTGACGGCGTAGGCCAGCGCACCAATGCCGCCCAGCAGCGCCCAGCGCGTCCAGCGCCGGCGGAAGGGACGCAGGCTGACAAAGAGCATAAGCGTGGGAAACGGCAGCGAGAGCGAATCGGAATAGGGCACGATCAGCCAGGGCGACAGGCCGATCAGCACGGCGTAGAGCAGCCATACGGCGTCGGCGGCGCCCCTGCTGCGCGCCAGGCGGCGCGCGCAGTGCCACAGCAGAACGCCGGTCGCGCTGCTCAGGATGCAGTTGAGAACGCTGAAGGCCGCGATATCCACCGGAAAGCCGACGGTTTCCCACAGGCCGGTCGCCTTGAGCAGCAGGCTGACCGCGCCGTAGAGATACACGCTCATGAGGTTGTTGGGGTACATGGAAAAATAGTCATGCTGCAGCGGGCCGCCGTTGGCCAGGTCGCGCGTGCTGGACACGATGCCCGCCACGTCCCAGCCGGTTTCAAACAGGTTGTTGAGGCACAGGGCGAGCTGCGCGCCAAAGAGCACGGCCACCATCAAAATGCGCGCGGCCTTCGCGCCCTGGGGACCCAGGGAAGGCGTTCCTTTGCGGCGCAAAAGGCACACGGCCCCCGCCAGCAGCGCCAGCGCCGCTGCGTCCAGCGCAAGCAAAGCGGCGTTGCTCAGGGCAAACTCGCGCTTGTAGATGTATTCCAGGTGTTCCCAAAACAGCAAAAGCGCAAGCGTGACGCCCATGGCCGTCACATAGAGAAGTCCTAGCAACTTCTTTATGAAATGTCACATCCTTTCCGAATTTTCAAATATTCTTATCAGAACAAAATAATAGGCGCAGCGGGTGCGGTTGTCAAGGCGGAGGACAGGATGGCAGACTTGTTGTCAAAGACCATCGACAAATTCTCGTTTCTGGATATAATATATAAGTTGGATGCCTGAAATCCCATTTCTGTTGATTACGAAGGAGGCTCCCCCATGACCGTACGCACCCGGTTCGCACCCAGCCCTACGGGTTACCTGCATCTGGGCGGACTGCGAACCGCCCTCTACACCTACCTGTTCGCCAAAAAGAACGGGGGCAAGTTCATCCTGCGCATTGAGGACACCGATCAGGAGCGCGAGGTGCCCGGCGCGGTGGAGCTGATCTACAAGAGCCTGCGCGAAGCGGGCCTGGCATATGACGAGGGCCCGGACGTGGGCGGCGACTACGGTCCCTACATCCAGACCCAGCGGCGCGACACCTACCTGCCCTACGCCATGCAGCTGGTGGAGAGCGGCGCGGCCTATCCCTGCTTCTGCACCAAGGAGGAGCTGCAGGCCCGCCGCGACGCGGCCACGGCCCGCGGCGAGCAGTGGAAGTACGACAAGCATTGCCTGAGCATCCCCAAAGACGAGGCCCTGCGCCGCATGCAGAGCGGCGAGCCGTTCGTCATCCGGCAGAACATCCCGCTTACCGGCACAGCCAGCTTTGACGACGCGCTCTACGGCCATGTCGAGGCCCCCTGCGACACGCTGGACGACAACGTGCTCATCAAGGCCGACGGCCTGCCCACCTACAATTTCGCCAACGTCATCGACGATCACCTCATGGGCATCACCCACGTGATGCGCGGTACCGAGTACCTCAGCTCCGCGCCCAAATACAACCTGCTCTATGAGGCCTTCGGCTGGCAGCCGCCCGTCTATATTCATTTAAGCCCCGTCATGAAGGACGCCTCCCGCAAGCTCAGCAAGCGCTATGGCGATCCCAGCTTTGAGGACCTGCTGGCCCAAGGCTATGTGCGCGACGCCATCATCAACTTTATCGCGCTTCTGGGCTGGAGCCCGGGAGACGAGCGGGAGTTCTTCACCCTGCAGGAGCTGGTGGAGGCCTTTGATCTCAAGGGACTCAGCAAGGCCCCGGCCATCTTCAACACCGAAAAGCTGGTGTGGTTCAACCATGAGTACATCACCCGCATGCCCTTTGAGGACTATCTGGCCATGGCCACGCCCTGGTTTGACCGGGTGCTGGCGGGCAAGGGCATCGACTACCGTCGCCTGGCCGAGCTGATGCACACCCGCACCGAGGTCTTTGACCGGGTGCCGGACATGGTGCGCTTTCTGGCCGAGCTGCCGGCGTATGGGGCCGAGCTCTACACCCATAAAAAGATGAAGACCGACAGCGCCGTGGCCCTGCGCGCGCTGGAGCTGGCCCGGCCCGCGCTGGCCGCGCTGGAGAATTTCAGCGAAGAGGCCGTCAAGGACCTCCTGATGACCCTGGCCACGGAAAACGGCCTCAAGACCGGCCAGATGATGTGGCCCGTGCGCACGGCCCTCTCCGGCCAGGCCTCCACGCCCGGCGGCGCGACCGAGATCGCCTACCTCCTGGGCAGGGAGGAAAGCCTTAGCCGGATCGACAAGGGCATTGAGATGCTGCGGGGATAAGAGGGTTACGGAGGAACCTCTGAGGGGAGATTGTTGATGAAGGCCTGCATCAGGGGCGTGTTAAGACAGTGGCACTGGCTCTTCTTTGCCGCTGTCGTGCTGCTCACGATCGGAATGGACGTGTTCGTCGCCCATAATATCCTGGACGGAGACGCGTCCGATCATATGTTACGAGGATGGATTATTGCGCAGGAGAAGAATCCGTTTACGCGTAACTATTACTATACAACCGAAGTGAGTTTGCCGGGTATTGGCTGGTTCTTTTCCCTGTTTTTCTTCTTTCTCAGCGACTGGTCCATGGTGCGTATCTGCGGAACGCTTACGTTGCAGGCTCTGTTTGTGCTTTCGTTTTTGTATTTGTGCAAACGGGCGCACATTGGCTCCCTGCGCGCCAGGGTTGTTACGGCCGCGCTGCTGCTGCTCCCCTTCAGCGTTCCCTATGCTCGAATCGTGCTCTATCACCTGTACTATGCGCTCTATCTGACCAACGCCTTTTGGATGGTCGGACTCACGCTTGGGCTGATGGAGGTGCGCGGCGCGCGCAAGGCGGCGTTGCCTGTCTGTCTTTTGGCGGTGTTGTGGTTCGTTGCCGGCCTGAACGGAATCCGCCACATGATGATCCTGGGGGCGCCTCTGCTTGCGTTTGCAGTGGTGCAGGTGCTGCTCGCGCTAAGGCGGTATCGGTGGGAAAAGGGAAAGCTGGTGGGAGGGGAACCTTTCCTGCGCAGCGACGCCATGCGGCTGGTATGGATTCTGACAGGCAGTTTCCTGTTTTTCCTGATTGGCTATGCCCTGAACATCAAGGTGCTCCTGCCCTACTATGGAATCCGGGATTCTTCGGCCACCTTCTTCTTTCCCAGCGAAAGTGCCGAACACTACGCCGACATCTTCAACTCCTGGCTGATCGCAACCGGGGTCAGAAGTTCCAATCTGCCCACAGTGGGCATTGCGGGTATTTCGTTGCTCGCGGCGCTTATAAGCTTTGGTTACCTGCTGTGCGCATCGGCTTCAAACGTATGGGACATGAGCGTTCCCGTAGCCTCGCGGGTTGCCCCGGCTCTGCTTTCTGCAGCGTTTGTGACCACCACCCTGATTTTTATTTTCGACTCGACTTGGCGGTATTATCCGCTATACTATGTACCGGTGGTTGCGTTCGCCTATCCGGCGTTGGCCAAGGAGCTTGCCCGGCTGAAGGAAAGCGCTGTGTCAGCCTGCAGGAAGCTGTTGATTTTGCTGACCTGCATGTGCTTTTTGTTCCAGGGGGCCTACACCGTTTACTATATTTCAATTGACCGCTGGGACATGGATAGCTGGACAGGCCTGTTCGATCAGGATATCTTCCTGGCGGACACGGCGCGTGTCTATGCGAATTTCATGGAAGAAAACGGTTACACTCATGCCCTTGCACCCTACTGGTATGCCAATGTGATGATGGAATTGACGGATGGTAAGCTGACGGTGGGTTCCATAGAACTGGATGAGAATGAGGGGAAACTTGTCCTAAGAGCGGGCAAGTGGGCGACTTCCAAAGCGGCATTCGAGAGGGAGAATCTTCCCGAAAGGCTGCTTGTGTTTATCGAAGAGGATTATGTGAAGCGCTTTGAAGAAAGCTTTCCTCATTTTCCCAGAGTATTTGAGTACTGGCATACCTGCGCGTATGAGATCACACCCGACGTACTCTTTTGAAACAAGCCGGTTATAAAACAAAGAAGGAGAGAGCATTATGCCGCAGCGCCCCGCGTACAATCCCGAACAGATCGAAACCAAATGGCAGAAGCGCTGGATGGAGAGCGGCGTGTTCAACGCCGAGTTCCCCAGCGACAAGCCCAAGTACTATTGCCTGATTGAGTTCCCCTACCCCAGCGGCAACGGCCTGCACGTGGGCCATCCCCGTTCCAACACGGCGCTGGATATCATCGCCCGCAAGCGCCGCATGGAGGGCTACAACGTCCTTTACCCCATCGGGTATGACGCCTTCGGCCTGCCTACGGAAAACTTCGCCATCAAAAACAAGATTCATCCCGCCGTGGTGACCAAAAAGAACATCGACCATTTCCGCGAGCAGCTCCAGCGCCTGGGCTTCAGCTTCGACTACACCCGCGAGGTCAACACCACCGACCCCGCCTATTACAAGTGGACCCAGTGGATTTTCCTGAAACTGCTGGAAAACGGCCTGGCCTACAAGGCCGAAATGCCCATCAACTGGTGCACCGGCTGCAAGTGCGGCCTGGCCAACGAGGAAGTCGTGGGCGGCGTGTGCGAGCGCTGCGGCAGCCAGGTGGTGCGCCGGGTCAAGAGCCAGTGGATGCTGCGCATCACCAAATACGCCCAGAAGCTGCTGGACGGGCTGGATCATGTGGACTTCATCGACGCGGTCAAGACCCAGCAGCGCAACTGGATCGGCCGCAGCGAGGGCGCGGAGGTGGACTTCCAGCTCGCCGGCAAGGACGAAAAGTTGCGCGTGTTCACCACCCGGCCCGATACCCTCTTTGGCGCGACCTACATGGTCGTCAGCCCCGAACATCCGCTGATTGAAAAATTCAAGAATGAGATCGCCAACTATGCCGCCATCGCCGCCTACCGCGACGAGGCCGCCAAAAAGAGCGACTTCGAGCGCACCGAGCTTGCCAAGGACAAGACCGGCGTTGAGATCGACGGCATCCGCGCCGTCAACCCCGTCAACGGCAAGGAAATCCCCATCTGGGTCAGCGACTATGTGCTCATGAGCTACGGCACCGGCGCCATCATGGCCGTGCCCGCGCATGACACCCGCGACTGGGAATTCGCCACCAAGTTCGGCATCCCCATGGTGGAGGTGGTGGCCGGCGGCGACATCACCAGGGAAGCCTATACCGACATCGTGGACGGCGTGCTGTGCAACAGCGACTTCCTCAACGGCCTGCGCGTGGCCGACGCCAAGAAGAAGATCATCGACTGGCTGGTGGAAAAGGGCCTGGGCGAGCGCAAGATCAACTACAAGCTGCGCGACTGGGTGTTCAGCCGCCAGCGCTACTGGGGCGAGCCCATCCCCGTGGTGCACTGCCCGCACTGCGGCACCGTGCCCGTGCCCGAGAGCGAGCTGCCCGTGCTCCTGCCCGACGTGGAAAACTACGAGCCCACCGACAGCGGCGAGAGCCCCCTGGCGGCCATGACCGACTGGGTCAACACCACCTGCCCCAGGTGCGGCGGCCCCGCCAAGCGCGAGACCGACACCATGCCCCAGTGGGCGGGCTCCAGCTGGTACTTCCTGCGCTACTGCGACCCGCACGACGACAAGGCGTTCGCCAGCCAGGAGGCGCTGGACTACTTCATGCCCGTGGACTGGTACAACGGCGGCATGGAGCACACCACGCTGCACCTGCTCTACAGCCGCTTCTGGCATCTGTTTTTGCATGACCTGGGGTTGGTCAAGGCCCCGGAGCCGTACCAGAAGCGCACCAGCCACGGCATGATTCTGGGCGAGAACAACGAGAAGATGTCCAAGTCCCGCGGCAACGTCATCAACCCCGACGATATCGTCAACGAGCTGGGCGCGGACGCCTTCCGCCTGTACGAAATGTTCATGGGCGCGTTCGATCAGGCCATTCCGTGGTCCACCAACGGCGCGCGCGGCTGCCGCCGCTTCCTGGACCGCGTGTGGCGGCTGCAGGATATGGTCCTACCCGGCGAGGGCTACTCCAAGGCGCTCACCCCGCTGATGCACGAGACCATCAAGAAGGTCGGCGAGGATTACGAGGCCATGAAGTACAACACGGCCATCGCCGCCATGATGTCTCTGGTCAACGAGTTCTATGCCGCCGGCGGCTGCACCCGCGAGGAGCTGCGCACGCTGATTCTGCTCCTTAGCCCCGTGGCCCCGCACATCTGCGAGGAGATGTGGGAGCAGATGGGCTTTGGCAGCGGCCTGGCCCGCGAACCGTGGCCTGCCTACGACGAAAAGGCCATGAAGCGCGCCGAGGTGGAAATCGGCGTGCAGGTCAACGGCAAGGTGCGCGGCCGCATCATGGTTTCGCCGGACCTGACCCGCGAGCAGGCGGAAACCGAGCTTCCCCAGCGCGCGGACGTCCAGCAGATCGTGGGCGGAAAGACCATTGCGAAGGTCATCTTCGTGCCGGGACGCCTGTGCAACCTGATCGTAAAATAAGCGGCGACGCGGGGGAGAGGCATACCTGTCCCCCGCGCGCTTTTCTGAAAGGAACGTTTCATGATGGAAACCAATGCTGCTCCCGCCATCTGCGTCCGCAGCCTCACAAGGCGCTTCGGCCGGGCCGTGGCCCTGGATGAGCTGACGTTTTCGGTGGCTTCGGGTCAGGTGGTGGGCCTTCTGGGCCGAAACGGCGCGGGCAAGAGCACGCTGCTGCGCATCCTGAGCGGCCAGCTTCGCCCGTCGGGCGGAGAAGCCGAGCTTTTGGGCGCGCCGGTGGGCGTGGGAACGCTGGGCCGCCTGTGCCTGATCGGAGATACCCCGGACTTTGGCGGGCTGAAAAACGCCGCGTCGTTTCTCGCCGTGTGCCGAAGCCTGTTTCCAGCCTGGCAGGAGGAGGAGGCCGTCCGGCTGGTGCCCCTGTTCGGCCTTCCCCTGAAGAAGCCGCTCAAGGGGTACAGCCGCGGCATGCAGACGGCATTGCTCCTGTGCGCGGGGCTGGCCTCCGGCGCGGAACTGACGGTGTTTGACGAGCCGAGCCTGGGGCTGGACGCAGTGATGCGCGAACGCTTTTACGACGCGGTAGTGGAGGCGCGCAGGAGAGAGCCGCAGCGCACCTTTTTGATCAGCACGCATCTGATTGACGAGGTGGCGCGCACGCTGGATTACGCCGTGATGATCGACGGCGGGCGGCTGCTGGCCCAGGGCGAGCCGGAGGCGCTGACGCGCCTGTACCTGTGCGTATCGGGGGCGGCCGATGATGTGCGCGCCGCGACGGCGGGGTTTGCCACGCTCCGGGACGAAGAGGTGGCGGGCTCGCTGGTGCGCTATGTGCATTTGAACAGGCCGGAGGACGCCGAAGAGATTCGGGCCTGCGGGCGGGTGCAGACCGCGCCGGTGAGCCTGCAGCGGCTGTTTGTGTTCCTGACCGGGGAAAAGGAGGCGGAGCGTGATGCTGGTTGAACAGGCGGGCTGGATGCGGCGTTCGCGCTTTCTGGGCGCGATGCGCTACCACCGGGCGTGGATGGGCCGGCTGGCCGGCTGGTGCCTGCTGGTGCTGCTGGCGGGCAACGCCATCACGATCGTCGCGGCCCTGGCGGGCGCGGGCGATCTGAACATGGAAGGCGTATCCGCCGATTTCTCCCTGACCATAGCGCTGCTGCTGGTGTGCGCGTGCCTGGCGGCGCACAGCCGCACGCGGTTTTTGCTGCGGTTCGGCACGGCGCGCTTTCCGGTGTGGCTGAGCAATGTGGTGGCGCTGTTTCTGGGGACGGCGGCCTTTTTGCTGGGAACGCTGCTGATCAACCTGGCGGTGGGCGGGACGGTGCTGGCCCTCTCCGGCGCGATGCCGGACCGCTTCAGCCTGACGGCCTATACCGAAGCGCTCCCGTCGGGCGCGGCGCTGCTGGGCTACACCCTGCGGGAGTCGCTGGAGCAGCTGCCCCGGCAGCTCATGTGGCTGCTGGAGTGGACATGCCTGTTTTATCTGCTGGCGTGCTGTCTCCGGCGCAGGCGCGGGCTGACGCTGGCGGTGGTGCTGGGCGTGCCGTTCGTGTGCTTCATGCTGACGCTGATGCCCTTCATCCGCGAAACGACTGCCGCGCTGGAAAGCGGAACGGATGGGCAGATCATGGCCATGGGTTTTGAATGGATGCAGTGGCTGGCCAGGGTTGCCCGCTTTGTGACGGAGCAGTGGCAATGGGTTCAACTGGGCGGGGCGGCGGTTTCTCTGCCGCTGAGCTACCTGTGCATGCGCACGACGCCGCAGCCGTAGCATGCCGATATTTGGGAAAGGATGATCGCGATGAGCTTTGAACAGGTTCGGGAGTATCTGGCGGGAATGGGGCTGAAGGCGCTGGAGTTTGACGTCTCCAGCGCCACGGTGGAGCTGGCGGCGGTGGCTGTGGGGTGCGAGCCGCAGCGCATCGCCAAGACGATGAGCTTCCTGGTGGACGGCGCGCCTGTTTTGATCGTGCTGGCGGGCGACGCGAAGGTGAACAACACCAAGTTCAAGGCGGTTTTTCATCAGAAGGCCAAAATGCTCGGCCACGAGCAGGTGGCCGAGCTGACGGGATTCCCGGTGGGCGGCGTGTGTCCCTTCCTGGCTCCGGAGGGCGTGAAGATATACCTGGACGAATCGCTCAGGCGGTTCGACACGGTGTTCCCCGCCGCGGGCACGCGCAACAGCGCCGTGGAAGTGACGCTGCCCCAGCTGGAGGCGGCCTCGCATGCCGCGGGCTGGGTGGACGTGTCGCAGATCATGGAGTAATCAGGTCTGTGCGGGCGCGGCCGTGGCTTCGGGCGTGCCTTCCGCGGGGGTGGTTTCAGGCGCGGTGGTAGCCATGGCTCCGCCCTCCGTGGGACCCGTATACGCCATTTGCTCCAGAATGCCCTTCATGGCGGTGAGGATGCTGTCGCTGGTGCCGGTCGCGCCCGCCACCGCGTCCACCCCGTCGATGGACTGCTTTTCCAGAATCGCTTTGGAAAGCCCCTCCTCGGCCTTGACGAAGTATTCGCTCTTCTCCCCGCCGCCCCGGTTTTCGGCGGTCAGCTCGGTCATCTCGCCGCCCCGCACGGTGACGGTGACCACGACCTCATCCTTGTAGCCGGGGCCCAGGTCGCGGTAGACGCCGTCCTGATACGGCTGGGCCAGCGCGGAGGGGGCCGCCATCAGCATCAGGGCCAGAAAAAGGGCAATACGCTTTTTTGACATGTGGTTTTCCTCCTGTTTGCTTGACATTCCATACACGGTATAGTATAAAGAAAGATGGGGCTTCAGCCCTGCTTCCGCGCCGCCGGGCGGCACGGAAAAACCATCGGAAAGGGGATCATTTTAATGGTCCGTAGCATCGTAGGCGCAAACTGGGGCGACGAGGGCAAGGGCAAGATCACCGACGTGCTGGCCGAACGCAGCGACGTTGTCGTGCGCTTTCAGGGCGGCGCCAACGCCGGGCACACCATCATCAACAACTATGGCAAGTTTGCCCTGCATTTGCTTCCGTCAGGCGTTTTCCATCAGAACATCGCCAACATCATTGGACCGGGCGTAGCGCTGGATATCGAAAAGCTGCTCGCCGAGTACGACAGCGTGGTTCAGCGCGGGGTTCCCAATCCCAGGCTGTATATCTCCGACCGGGCGCAGGTGATGCTTCCCTATCACGTGGACTTTGACCGCTTTGAGGAAGAGCGCCTGGGCAAGGCGGGCTTTGGCTCGACCAAGAGCGGCATCGCGCCGTTCTATGGGGACAAGTACCTCAAGATCGGCATTCAGGTCTGCCAGATCTACGATGACGGGATCCTCCGCCAGCGCCTTTCCAGCGCCGTGGAGCAGAAGAACGTGACGCTCTCCAACCTCTACCATAAGCCGCCCATCGACCTGGAGGCGCTCATCGCGCATGTCAAGGCCCTGGGCGAGCGCATCCGTCCCATGGTGATCGATACCACCCTCTACCTGCACAAGGCGCTCAAGGAGGGCAAGACCGTGCTCCTTGAGGGTCAGCTGGGCAGCCTGCGCGATCCGGACCACGGCATCTATCCCTATACCACCTCCTCCTCTCCGCTGGCCGGTTACGGCACGGTAGGCGCGGGCGTGCCTGCCAGCGCCATCAAGGACGTGTACTGCGTCACCAAGGCTTACTCCAGCTGTGTGGGCGCGGGTCCCTTCACCACGGAGCTGTTCGGCGATGAGGCAAAGGAGCTGCGCGACCGCGGCGGCGACGCGGGCGAATACGGCGCGACCACGGGCCGCCCGCGCCGGGTGGGCTGGTTTGACGCCGTGGCCACGCGCTATGGCTGCATGGTGCAGGGCGCGACCGAAGCGGTCCTGACCAACCTGGACGTGCTGGGCTACCTGGACCAGATCCCCGTGTGCACAGCATATGAGGCGGACGGCAAAACCATCACCGATTTCCCCTCCACGCCCACGCTGATGCGCTGCAAGCCGGTCTATACGATGCTGCCCGGCTGGAGGAGCGACGTTCGCGGCGTGACCGAATGGGACAAGCTGCCCGAAAACTGTAAAAACTACATCGCCTTCATCGAAAAGGAGCTTCAGGTGCCCATTCATATGATCTCCACCGGCCCCAAGCGCGAGGAAATGCTGTACCGCTGAGACGGGATGCAGGAGGAGCGTGCGAGCGTTCCCCCTGCTTTTGTCTCTCCGGGAATGAACGAAAGAGGGATGATGCGTCATGAAAAGATATGTGCGCGTGGTACTAGATTGGCTTGGCGCCCCGCTCAGCCGCCGCCAGCTGCTCAAATGCTGTCTGATCGTGGGGATGCTCGCGGGCATGCTGGCGCACGGCTTCATGTTTGCCAACAAGATTCCCAACCATGACGACCTTGTGCAGTATACGGACCTGACGGGCGTGGGTGTGGAGAACGGGCGCTACGTGCTGCAATTCTTCTGGAAGTTCTTTTCCAATTTAAGCACACCGTGGCTGAATGGTATTCT
This sequence comes from uncultured Eubacteriales bacterium, assembly GCA_944349545.1. GTDB lineage: Bacteria > Bacillota > Clostridia > Christensenellales > Aristaeellaceae > Limiplasma. Next base: position 19,818 of record CALVNG010000013.1, on the reverse strand, counting down.
GGGGCTTATCTTTCTCTGCGGCGCGGCCTTTTTGCTGTGCGACGCGTTTGACTGCCGTCGCGTATGGCGGGCCGGAGCGGTCACGCTGGTCACGGTGTTGTTTCCGGTCAATGTGTCCATCTACTGCTACATGTATCAGGCGCATGTGTTCATGCTCGCCATCGCCTTTGCCGCCGCCGCGCCATGGATGATGCGCCGCGGCGGACGGCTGGGCATGCTGTGGGCGGCGGTTTGCGTGATGCTGGCCACGGGCGTGTATCAGATATTCCTGATGCTGGCGGCGGGGCTTCTGATCGTGTATGTAATCTGGTACGCGTCGCGGCGGGACGGCCGCACGGCGGGGGATGTGTGGGGCATGGCCGTGCGCGGCGCGCTGGCGGTGCTTGGCGGACTGGCGCTGTACCTGGCGGGGGTATGGGCGGTTGTTCATGTGGGCGGCGTCACGCTTAACGACTATCAGGGCATCAGCCACATGGGCCAGGTGTCCTGGGACAACCTGCCGGCCAAGCTGCAGGCGGCCTACCGCACGGCGCTGGAATGGTACTTCACGGACGTGCCTTCCTATTCCACCCGGCTGATGCGGCTGGCGCAGGCGGGCGCGATTGTGATCGGGTGGACGTGGCTTGCGGCGGCTATCGTCCGCGCCCTGCTGGACAGGCGCTGGGCGCACGCGGCGTTGCTGGTTGCCTGCGGGGCGCTGCTGCCCGTGGCGGCAGCGGGCATCTACCTGATGGGCGACGAGATCGGCGTGCATCACCTCACGATGTATTCGCTGATTGTCCTGATGCTTCAGCCCGTCCTGTGCGTGGACCACGCGCCCAGGTTGGCCGGGCGGACCGGGGTTGTCAGGCGGGCGTGCGCCGTGGCGCTGTGCGCGGCTTACCTGACCTATGGGTTTTCCCTTGCCGTGATCGATAATCAGGCGTATTTTCGCATGTACATGTCCTTCACCCGCGCCGAGCATTTCATGGAGCGGCTGGCGGGGCGCGTCGAGAGCCTGCCGGAGTACCGGCCGGACCTTCGGCTGGTCACGGTGGGGTACATGAACGAAAAGGACCCGCTCATCTATTTTGAATACGATGTGACGGACCGCTTTTTGCCCATCGTAGGCATACTTAACGAGGTCGACTTCGCCTGGCCGCATGTGGCGGTGCGGATGCTGACGCAGGTGGTGGGCCTGCCGCTCACGCCGGTATATGACTGGCAGCCCACCGAGGAGGAAAAGGCCATCGTGGACGCCATGCCCTGCTACCCGGCGGAGGGAGGCGTGGCGATCATCGGCGACCTGTGCGTAATCCGTTTTTCCTGAAGGCGGAGGAGAGAATACTGGAGAAAGAAGGAACGGCCCATGGGTGCGCTTCTCTATGTCGTGGTGCCCTGCTATAACGAGGAGGCCTGCATCGACCATTGCGCCGGACGTCTGCTTGAGAAGCTGGACGAGCTGGCCGGGAAGGGCCTGTGCTCGCCCAAAAGCCGCCTGCTGTTTGTCAACGACGGCTCATCCGACGCCACGCGGGAGCGGCTGGCCGCCCTGCGCCAGCAGGACGGACGCGTGTGCTTCCTCTCCCTTTCCACCAACTGCGGCCATCAGAACGCGTTGCTGGCGGGTATGCTGTACGCCAAGGATTATGCCGACTGCGTCATCACCATCGATGCGGACCTGCAGCAGGACGTGAACGCCATGGACGAGTTCCTGCGCTGCTATGCCGAAGGCGTGGACATCGTGTTCGGGGTGCGGCGCGCGCGGGATACGGACGGCTTTTTGAAGCGGGTTACCGCTCAGGCGTTTTACGGGCTGATGCACGCAATGGGCGCGAACGTTATCCGCAACCACGCGGATTACCGGCTCCTGTCCAAGCGAGTGCTCCTGGCGCTGGACCAGTATACGGAGGTCAATCTCTTTCTGCGGGGCCTGATTCGCAGCTTCGGCTTCGTATCGCGCGAGGTGCCCTTTGACGTGAGCGAGCGTTACGCGGGCCAGTCCAAGTACTCGCCCGCCAAGATGATGCGTCTGGCGATGGACGGCATCACCTCCTTTTCCGTCAAGCCGCTCCGGATCATCTCCATCACGGGCTTCATCTGCGTGTTCTTCTGCCTGTGCTTCATCATCTATGATCTTGTGGTGTTTTTGCAGGGGGAGACCATCACCGGCTGGACCTCCATGATGATCAGCATGTGGCTGATCGGCGGCATGCTGATGATCTCGCTGGGCTGCGTGGGCGAATATGTCGGAAAGATCTACATGGAAGCCAAGCGCCGGCCCCGTTACCTGATCGCAGAGGTGCAGCATGAGGGGCCCCAGAAAACCAAAGACGCCTGAGCAGGGAGGAAAAACCATGAGGGAATATCTGCGGGCAGCGGGAGCGTGGCTCGGTGCAGAAATGAACCGGCGACGGCTGCTGCGCCTGTGCCTGATTGCGGGCATGCTTGCAGGCATGCTGGCGCACGGCTTTATGTTCGCCAACAAGATCCCCAATCACGACGACCTCTACTACGACGTGGACATCACCGGCGTTGGGGTGGAGCTGGGCCGCTTTGCGCTGACTTTTTTCTGGAAGCTGTTTTCCAACCTCAGTACACCATGGCTCAACGGCGTGCTGGGCGTCGCGTTTCTCTCGGGCGCGGCGGCGCTGCTGGCGGACGCCTTCGGCCTGCGCCGGCGCTGGCAGGCGCTGTCGCTGACGCTGATTGTGGTTGCTTTTCCCGAAAATATCTCCCTGTTCTGCTTCATGTACGAGGCGCACGTCTTTGCGCTGGGCGTGATGCTGGCCGCGCTGGCGGCATGGCTGGCGTCGCGCGGCCGGTTCGGCTGGCTGTGGGCGGCCGTGGCGGTGGTGCTGGCTACGGGGATCTATCAGGTCTATCTGCTGCTGGCTGCGGGGCTGATGGTGATCGCCGTTCTGCGCGAGGTGTCCGTCGGCGGCCATGCGTGGAAGCTGACGGCCCGCTGCGCGGCGGCCGCGCTGTTGGGGCTGATGTTCTACCTGCTGGCCGCCAGGCTGGCGCTTCGCCTGACGGGAAGCGCCCTCAACCAGTATCAGGGCATCGACAAAATGGGCTCGCTGGACGTGTCGGCCATCCCGCAAAAGCTGGCGCAGGCCTACGGGACGGTATGGAACTATTTTCTGGCTGATCCGCCCGTCTATTTCACCAAGCTGATGCGTTTGGCGCAGGGCGCGCTCTTTCTGGGCGGCGCGGGTGCCGCCGTGTGGATCGCAGCGCGGGCCTTTGTACGCGGAAAGGTCCTGGACGGGCTGCTGGCCCTGGGCTGCGTCGCGGTCCTTCCCGTGCTGATGGCAGGCATCTACTTCATGGGGGATGACATCATCATCCATAGCCTGGTGCTCTATCCGCTGGTGCTGGCGCTGCTGGCCCCGGCGCTGCTGGCGCCCGCCCTGCCCAAGCTCCTGCCGCATCCCGCGCTGCGGCGGGCGCTGGCGGCCGCGCTGGCGGCGGCCTGCGCGGCGTATGGCCTCTGGGGTGCGGTGCTGAGCAACCAGGCGTATTACAAGCTGTACCTGGCCTACACCCGCGGCGAACACTTCGCCAACCGGCTGGCGTCACGCATCGAGCAGATGGAGGGATACACGCCCGGCATGACGGTGGCGCTGTGCGGATACGTCTATGGCTACATCCCGGATGAGCTGATCTATTATGAACCGGAGGAAACCTACCGCTTCACGCCCATGTCCGGCATGAATACGGAGCTGGATTATATCAACTATCTGAGCATGCCCAAGCTGCTGACCCGCATGATCGGCCTGCCCGTGGAGGCGACGGCGAGCTGGCATCCCCGGACGGAGGAGGAAGCCGCCGCGCTGGCCGCCATGCCCTGCTACCCGCGGGAGGGAAGCGTCGGCCTGGTGGGGGACGTATGCGTGGTCAAATTCGGCACGCTGGACCCCTAGGCGCTCCGCGGCGGCAGCGCCGCCCGGACGCGGAAGAACGCGCTGGGGCTCCTTGGGTTTATCGACTTGGGAATTGAGGGGATAGAGAAATGAAAACCGTTCAAAAGGCGGCAAGCTGGCTGAATGTCACGCTCAACCGCCGCGCGCTTGTGAAGCTGTGCCTGATTTCGGGGATGATCCTCGGCCTGTTTGCCCACGGTTTCATGTTCGCCAACAAGCTGCCCAACCACGACGATCTGAACTGTTATATGGACTTTTCCGAGGATGCGTTGATCCTGGGGAGATATGTGCTGTATTTCTTCTGGAAGCTGTTTTCCAATCTGAGCACCCCTTGGTTCAACGGGATTCTGGGCGTCCTGTTTTTGAGTCTGGCCTCCTTTTTCCTCTGCGACGCCTTTGAGGTGCGCAAGGCATGGCGCGCGCTGGGCGTGGTGCTCATCATGCTCACCTTTCCGGTCAACGCCACCATCTTTGGCTTCATGTTTGAGGCGCATCTGAAGATGCTCGGCATTCTCTTTGCCTGCTGCGTTCCCTGGGCGATGGCGAAACTCAGGGGCGGATGGTTCTGGGCGGCGGGATTTGCCTTTTTGGCCACAGGCATTTATCAGGTCTATATCATGCTGGCCATCGGCCTGCTCATCTTGCTGGTGATGCGCAGGACCGTCTTTTCAGCGTTGGAAGGAAAGACGGGCGGACGCGTTTGGGCATTTGCGGTGGCGTGCGCGGCGGCGGCGGTCGCGGGGCTGCTGGTCTATATCGCGGGCAACTGGGCGATGACGCATCTGGCCGGCGTGGAGCTGAGAAGCTATCAGGGGCTGGACCGGATGGGCGCGCTGGATGTGGCCAAGCTGCCGGAAAAGATCCTCGGCGCCTATACAACGGTATGGGATTATTACTGCGCCGATATGCCGGTCTACACCACCAAGCTGATGCAATTGGCGCAATGGGCGATCGTGTTCGCAGGCGCGGCAGGCTGTGCCGCGGCCGTTATCCGCTGCCTGCGCAAAAGGCGTCCCGCCCATGCCGTGCTGCTGCTGCTCTGCGCGGCGCTGCTTCCGCTGGCCGCCGCGGGCATCTACTTCATGGGGGACGACATCGAAAGGCATCAGATCACGCTGTATCCGCTGATTCTCTTGCTGCTGCTCCCGCTTTTGTGCCTGGACGGGCGCGCGGCAGGTCTTCCGCCGCTTCCCGCGCCGCGCCGGATCTGCGCCGCGGCGCTGGCCGCCGCATGCCTGATATACGGCTTTGCGTTTTCCATGCTGAGCAATCAGGCGTATTACCGCATGCATCTGGCCTTTACGCGGGCGGAAAGCTTCGGCAACCGCCTGGCTACGCGCATTGAGAGCATGGAAGGCTATCGTTCCGGCATGAGGCTGGCCACCATCGGGCATCTGTCCCAGGAAGAGCCGCTGATCTATTACGAATATGAGCTTGTCAACCGCTTTCAGCCCTTCCTCGGCGTGCGCAATGAGTTTGACTATTACTGGTATGATACGGGCCTGTGGATGCTGACCCGCATCGTGGGCCTGCCCATGACGCCCGAATATGGCTGGCAGCCGGAGACGGAGGAGGAAACGGCGCTGCTGGAGAGCATGCCCTGCTATCCCGCGGAGGGAAGCATCGTTTTTATTGACGATCTGTGCGTGGTCAAATTTTCCTGAGTGCGCCGCCCGGCAGCCGGCGCCGAAAAGCCTTGCGAAAGCACAGCTGCCATAGTATAATGATCCCATGGACGAGCGACCCTATCAGACGGAAAGGATGGACGAATATCATGAAAAAAATCCTCTCTTTGCTTCTGTGCCTGGCGATGCTTCTGACGTTGGGACTGACCGCCATGGGACAGGCCGAGGATGGCGGCGAGCTGCGGGTGTCCCTGTGCATCGCCGAAACGCTGGGCGACCTTGGCTTTTATGACAGCGCCAACGAGGGCCTCAAGCGTCTGGAGGCCGACTACGGCGTGATCGGCAGCGTCGTGGAGTGCAAGAGCGACGCCAGCATGTATCAGGTGGCGCTGGTGGAGGCCGCCGAGCAGAGCGATGTAGTGGTGGCCGTGGGCTGGCAGTTCTGGGACGGCCTGACCGCGGTCGTGCCTGAGATGCCCGACACCAAGTTCATCTTCGTGGATAACGGCCTGGACGGCGTGGGCGACAACCTGATGTCCATTACCTATGCCGAAAACGAGGGCAGCTTCCTGGCGGGCTATGTGGCCATGAAGCTGGCGCAGAGCGGCGTGGTGGGCGTCATTGGCGGCGAGAACAGCGATACCATCAACAATTTCGTCGTGGGCTACAAGCAGGGCGCGCTCTACGCCAATCCCGAGGGAACCGTGCTCGATCCCGTCTATACCGACGACTATGAGGCGCCCGACAAGGGCAAGGAAGCCGCGCTGTCGCTCTACAGCCAGGGCGCGGACGTGGTGTACGCCGTGGCGGGCAAGACCGGCCTGGGCGTGTTTGAGGCGGCACAGGAGCAGGGTAAGTACGCCGTGGGCGTGGACAGCGACCAGAAGTATATCAACCCCGACGTCATCATCTGCTCCATGCTCAAGCGCGTGGGCGACAGCGTATACGACGTGATCAGCAACTACCTGGAGGACAGCGTGTTTGAGGGCGGCACCATCTGGAACGCCGATATGTCCAGCGGCCTGGTCGGCCTGGGATATGGCGACGACACCATGACCCAGCAGGTGTCCGACGAGCTGAAGGCCGAGGTGGACGCGCTGGCTGAAAAGATTATCGCGGGCGAGATCGTGGTCGAGAGCACCCGCTGAACCGTTCCGGGAAAACCGAGGGGCCCCTTGCAGGCGTTTGCCGCGCAAGGGGCCTTTGCAAAACGGAGGGATGCGCATGAATCGAGGACGAACCGCCGCCGCTCTGCTGCTGTGCCTGACGCTTTTGTGCGGCTGCGCGCGGGCGGACTGGGCCGGCGATACGGCGGAGGCGCTGAGCGCGCGCATGACGGCGCTGGCGGTGGACGAGGCGTATGTGAGCCTGTTCACCGGCAGCGAGGAGGTGCTCGCGCAGGTGGAGCGCATGGCGGCCAACGAGGGTCTGGAAGCCGGACAGGTCCGGCGCTTTACGCTGCGCAGCGAATCCAGCTACGCGGATTATGCGGAGTGGGAAGGGCTGGAGCTGCCGGCGCTGAGCGCGGTGGCGGGCGAGGAGCTTGAGCGGCGGCTGGCCGCGATGCCGCCCAGCCTGCTCAACGGGCAGGCGGGCGCGGACTGGTTGGCGGCGGCCAGCCTGCTCACCGTGAGCGAGACGTACCTGATGCCCGAAGATTTCGTGCCCTGCATCGTGCTGATGGACTTTGGCACGGATGCGGACGTGATGGTGGTCTTTACCCGGACGGGCGAGGAGACCGTCACCGCGCAGGCCGCCTTTGTCAGCGCCGCCGTGGTGGACGCGGGGATGGAAGCGGTGCTGCTTCTGTATACGGAAGATGAGCCGGAGGAATAACCGATGAACGACGCTGCAACGGGCGCGGAGATTGTCCGCTTTTCCCATGTGAGCAAGCAGTACCCCGGCACGCTGGCCAACGACGATGTGAGCCTGTCCATCCGCCGGGGCGAGGTGTTCGCGCTGGTGGGCGAAAACGGCGCGGGCAAATCCACGCTGATGAACCTGCTCTACGGCCTGCAGGCGCCCACGCTGGGCGATATCTACATCAAGGGAGAAAAGACCGGTCCCCAGCACGGGCCGGAAAGCGCCATGCGCATGGGCGTGAGCATGGTGCACCAGCATTTCAAGCTGGTGCCCAGCTTTACCGTGGCCCAGAACGTGATGCTGGGTCACGAGCCCCGGCGCGGCCTGTTTTACGACGGGCGCGAGGCGGAGGAAACGGTGCGCAGGCTCTCGGCCGAATACGGCCTCAAGGTGGAGCCGGGCGACGTGGTGCGCGACCTGAGCGTGGGCATCCAGCAGCGCGTGGAGATTCTCAAGGCGCTGCGAACGGGCGCGGACGTGCTGATTTTGGATGAACCCACCGCCGTCCTCACCCCGCAGGAGGCCGAGGAGTTGTTCGAGGTCATCCGCCGGGTGGTGCAGGAAAAAAACATGACCGTGATCCTCATCACGCACCGCCTGCCCGAAGTGATGCGCGTGAGCGACCGGGTGGGCGTGATGCGGCGCGGCAGGCTGGAAAAGGTCATGGAGACGCGCGAAACCAGCGAGCGGGAAATCGCCTCCCTGATGGTGGGGCGGGACGTGCTTTTCAGCGACCTGCCCGGCGGACAGGCGGCGGGGGAGGAACGGCTGGTCATCCGCGGCCTGTGCGCCCTGAGCGACCGGGGCCTTCCGGCGCTTCGCGGCATGGACCTGACCGTACATGCGGGCGAGGTGGTCGGCGTGTGCGGCGTGGAGGGCAACGGACAGACCGAGCTGGCCGAATGCGTGGCGGGCATGCGGCCCGTTACGGGCGGCAGCGTCGTCCTGTGCGGGCGCGACGTGACCGGCCAGGCCCCCGGACGTATCCGCGAGGCGGGCCTGAGCTACATTCCGGAGGACCGCATTTCCACCGGCGTGGACGTGAAAGCCAGCGTTGCCGAAAACCTGATCGTGGGCAAGCAGCGCACGCCGGCGTTCAGCCGCCTGGGCGTTCACCTCAGGCGCGGGCAGGTGAAGAAATACGCGCAGGAGCTGTCGCAGGCATTTGATATCCGCACCTCCGGCGTGGACGAGCCCGCCGGCTCCCTCAGCGGCGGCAACATGCAGAAGGTCGTGCTCGCGCGGGAGTTTTCCTTCGGGTCGCCCGCGCTGCTGGTGTGCCAGCCCACGCGCGGCGTGGACATCGGCGCGACGGAGTTCATTCACGAGCGCATCGTGGAAAAGCGAGACCAGGGCTGCGCCGTGCTGCTCATCAGCGCGGACCTGGACGAGTTGATGCGCCTGAGCGACCGGCTGGTCACGGTGTTTGAGGGCAGGGTGACGGGCCGCTTCCGCACGGCGGAGGTGACGAGGGAAGAAATCGGGTACTACATGACGGGCGGCCATCAGGATACGAAGGAGGCGGAGGCGCAGTGAGCGGGTTGATGCAGTCCCTGCGGGCGCTGGCGCGCCTCAAGCCCGCGCAGAAACTGACGCGGGACTATCTGGTTTCGCTGCTCACCGCGGTGCTGCTGGCGCTGGCGGTGGGCGCGGGCATCATGCTGGTGTGCGGGCACAACCCCATCGAGGGCTATGGCGCGCTGATTGAGGGCGCGCTGGGCAAGCCCCGCGCCATCGGAAACACCCTGGCCAAGACCGTGACCCTGTGCCTGACCGGCCTGGCCATGAGCCTGGCGGCCAAGGCGGGCGTGTTCAATGTCGGCGGCGAGGGACAGCTCTACCTTGGCGCCATGGCGGCGGCCGTGGTGGGCGCCCAGGTGGACGCGCCCGCATGGCTGGTCACGCTGCTGGCGCTGCTGGCGGCCATGGCGGCGGGCGGACTGTACGCCCTGCTGCCCGGCGCGCTGAAGGTCAAGTGGAAGGTGGACGAGGTCATCACCACCATCATGCTCAATTCCGTGGCCATCTATTTTTGCAGCTACCTTGCCAACGGTCCGCTCAAGACCGCCGAGCGCGGCATCGCCACAGGCACGGACAGCATCATGGCGGAGGCGGCCTTCACGCCGCTCATCAAGCTGAGCAACCTGACCACGGGCGTATTCTACGCCGCGGCGGTCGCGCTGATCGTGTGGTATGTGATGAGCCGGTCGTCCGTGGGCTTTGAAATGAAGCTGACCGGCGAAAACGACCGCTTCGCGCGCTACGGCGGCATCCGCACCGGAAGCCTCATGCTGTGGGCCATGGTCTTCAGCGGCGCCATCTGCGGGCTGGTGGGCATGCTGGAGGTATTCGGCCTGCACAAGCGCTTTTTGACCACCGTGAGCAACGAGTTCTACTTCGACGGCATGCTGGTGGCCATGATCATGCGCTACAGTCCCTTTGGCGTGATCGTGATGAGCTTCTTTTTCGCGGTGCTCAGCATCGGCAGCAAGTCCATGGAGCTGAGCGCCGGGGTGTCCAGCGAGCTGATTCTGATCGTGCAGTCCATCATCATCTTCTTCATGGCGGCGGAGGGCGGCATCCGCAAGGCGCTGGGCGAAAGGGCGGCGCTCAGGCGCGCGCGGGCCGCGGCCGGGGAAAGGGGGCGCGGCTGATGGGTGACGTGCTCAACATACTGCTGCTTCAAAACACGCTGCGCACCGCCACGCCCGTGGTGCTGGCGGCACTGGGCTGCCTGATGACCCAGCATGTGAACATCACCAACATCGGTATTGAGGGCATGATGCTGACTGGCGCGTTCTTCGCGGTGCTGGGCAGCTACTTCGCAGGCAGCTGGGTCGCGGGCATCGCGTGCGCGCTGCTGGTGGGGCTGTTGCTGGGTCTGTTTTACTACGTGTTCGTCATCAAGTTCAAAAGCGACGAATTTATTATCGGCGTGGCGCTGAACATCTTTGCGGGCGGACTGACGGTGTTCCTTCTGCGCAACATCTTTGACGTGAAGGGCTCGTTTTCCGACCCCGCCATCGTGCCGCTGCCTACGGTTGAGATTCCGCTGATCAAAGATATCCCCGTGATCGGTCCCCTGCTCAGCGGCAACACGCTGCTGGTCTATGTCAGCTGGCTGCTGGTGCCCGTATGCTGGGCGTTTATCTACAAGACGCCCATGGGCTTCCACCTGCGGGCGTCGGGCGAATACCCTGACGCGCTGACCGCCGCGGGCCGGAGCCCCGAACGCATGAAATGCCTGGCCAGCGTGCTGTGCGGGCTGCTCAGCGCTTTGGCGGGCGCGCACCTGTCGCTGGGCTACCTGACGATGTTCTCGGAGAACATGAGCGCTTCGCGCGGATATGTGGCGTTCGCCTGCGTCATCTTCGGACGCGGCAATCCGCCGAAGGTGTTTCTGGCGGCGCTGCTGTTCGGCTTCATCGAGGCGCTGGGCCTGCGCATGCAGAAGTACATGCCCAGCGACCTGACCGCCATGGCGCCCTATGTGGTGACGGTGGTGATGATGGTGGCCGTGGTGCTGATGGAGCGCAGAAAGCGCCGCCATGCAGCGTAGACAAGGGAAAACCGGGCCGCGCAAGCCTTCTTGCGCGGCCCGGTTTTATGAGGCGATCATTCGGTTTCGGCGGTGGGGTCGATCAGGTCGGAGCGGCCGATGCCGATCAGCTCGGTGGTAGTGCGCGGGTAGGTGCGGCCGCCGCTGTAGGTGCCTACGCGGGTGATGCGCTCGCCCATGAAGGTGAAGGCGGCCGTCTGCCCGCCGTCAAGATTGATGGCAAGCGTGCAGCCGGTGGCACGCATCAGCTCGTAGAGTTCAGGCAGGCTGACGCCCGCGCTTTCCTTACCCATGCGGCCTTCCACCATCATGGCGACATAGTGGCCGTTTTCAAACATGCCCACGGCACAGCGCGGCTCCTGGTATACGCCGCGCGGCGATTCGAACACATAGGGATTGAAGTCCTCGCCCCGAAACAGCCAGGGACCGAAGGAAAACACATCCACCGCACCCATGTTCAGATAATCCTGGGCAAGATGGGCGTTGAAATCAAATACATCCCATTCCCCGTTGGAAAACATGGCCAGGGTATCAAGATTGGGAAACTTGTCCCGCTGGGTCTTGGGCGCATCGTCATAGAGCACCTCTCCGCCCCGGATGATGATGCCCACCGAAAGCCCCCTCCCGGTGCGATAGGTGTAGTAATCCGTGTTCATGCCGAAAACCACCTGGTTTTCCGTGGCGATGCGCGCCGGCTGTACATGCTGGCGTTCGGGGTCGGAGGGGTCGAAGAGAACGGACCCGAAGCGGTTGACCGATGTGTCGGCAAAGACTTCGGCCTCATACCAGACGACGGGCCCCTCCGGATTGGAAAAGCGGTCGATGCGCACCACCAGCGAGGGCGAGGCGTAGAACCAGAGCCCCGCCTCCTCATCCTTGAGCACGTGTTCTCCCTGCGTGGGATAGCCCAGCGCATCGCGGTCGCAGGTGAGAGTGGACGGCCATTCGCATGTGACATCCGGCCTGGCGAATGTCACATGCTCGGGGCTTGGGGTGGCATAAGCCGACGGGTTGACGCCTCCGGGAACGACATTTTCAAACAGATCGTTGCGTTCCACATCCTCACCCACGGTGGTGTAGGCCAGGCCGAAGAGCGCGCAGCTGTACGGGCCTTCATCGGTCACGACATAATTGGTATTCTGCTGCGTCACATGCAGCGCATAAGCATCCTGCGCCGCCTGCAGACCCGTCCGTCCGCCCAGAGAGGACAGCGGCACATGCCAGTCCAGCCGGAGAGGATCGTCTCCGTAAAGATGAAGGTAGAGCTTCTGTACGGTCCACAGGCCGTATTTTGCGGCAGAGTCGCTTTCTGCGTCCACGCGCATGCAGTTCTGCACGCAGTACAGCGCCACATCTGCGCATACGCGGTGCGCACCGTGGCCGTATTCGCCCTCAACATCATGGCTGACTACCATATCGGGACGGTAGCGGCGAATTTGCTCCATCACAAATGAACGCGCCTGTTTCCTGGGCCATTTTCTGTACCCTTCCTCCAGAGAGCGGGAATAGCCGTCGTAAAACGGGCCGATAACCGGGTAGCTGTGCACGCCCATCTCCCACAGACCGTTGAGCAGCTCGCTCATGCGGGTGGTGTTGGAATCGGTCATGTAGACAACGACAGTCTTTTTGCCCTGCTCCGTGGCATAGGTGGGAAGCAGGCCGCCAAAGTAGATCAGCTCGTCATCGGGATGGGCGGCCAGCACCAGCAGATCCGCCTTTTCCGGCGCGGGCTCCCATACCTGCACCCAGGAGGGCAAATCCCCCTCCCCCAGCACGAACAGCTCATTGATGATGAGCTGCTGAGCCTTGTCAAAGCGTGCCCACAGCCTGAAATGCGTGGCGCCGCCAAGCTCCACGATGGTATGCATATAGGTTGTGCCGCCGGAAACCAGCGCAACCCATTCGTCGTCTACCTGCGTTTCCACGCGCCATTCATCGGGCATGACCGCAAAGCATACATAGAGGAACCCGGCAGGCACGGCGTCAGCCGTGGTAAATTCAATCCAGGTTTCCCGGCGCTCGCGGCCGGTCCAGCGGGTGGTGTACTGACGGTCGTACAGGCGCACAACGTCGCTCCCGCCGGAGGTCCGGATCTCGCAGTCAGCGGTAATGTCCTGCGCCTCAGAGGCGGCGCTGCATACGGCAGGGACCAGCAGCAGCGCCGCAAGAAGCAGCAGACACCAAAATGACTTTTTCATGCCCGCCTCACCTCGCCAGGCGATAGGGGGCCTCAAGCGTGCCGCTGCCGGTGAGCGCCAGGTCCGTCAGGGACAGCCGAATGGCGGGACGCACCCCTTCGTTCATCACCACGCAGCGAATATAGCCCAGCTTTCCGTCCACCTTGGTGCAGCGGGTGCCGTACGCCTTGGTGGCGGATTGCGACCGCGTCCAGTAGGGCGAGGAACCGTTGGAATAGCGGAACAGCCCGTTGGCGAGCGCGTAGGGGGTGCCGTACCCCTGACGGGTCTTGTCGCTGGAGAAACCGTATTCACGGTTTTTCAGATCCTCTCCGGAGGCCAGGAAGAGATACCCCAGCTCTTCGCTGGACACCAGGTGCTCCATTTCTTCCGGGGTGAACCACTGGTCCAGCTTCTCCCCGTGCAGCAGCTGATACAGCTCTGTCCGGTTCCACTGGCCGCCGAAGTCCTCATATTCCTCGTCATCCTCATGTACGCGGTGGTTGAACAGGATGTATTCGCTCAGCAGATAGGCTTCATCGTCCGAAACGTCCAGCACACGCCAGAGAATGTCGCGCTCACCGCCGTCTTCATCCTGCGGGCAACGGCCCAGAGCCACGTATTCATAGCCCAGCTCGGAATCATAGCCACGCAGCTCCAGCGCATGGGACAGGACAGGCCAGCACGCCAGCATCAGCACGGACAGCAGAAGAGACAGCATCTTTTTCACAACAAACGCCTCCTTAAAAAGCAAAGAAAAAAGCAAAAATGGAAATGTTTTCTGTAAATATACAATGAATGGCGGCGCAAGTCAATTCCACAATTTGGCTTTTTGATGTTTTCTTTCTCTGGAAAAAGCTATGACCGGCGAAGGACAGATATTCCCGAAAAAAAGAAAGGACCCGGTCCTTTTGGACCGGGTCCGGGGCAGACGGCTCACAGCCGGCGGCATTCCATATAATACCGCTTTTCGTTGGCGGAGCCCAGGGAGAACGTCTTGCGGGGCAGCGCGCCTTCCGTGCGGATGGTGTCGAACAGGCGGTCCCTTTCGGGCGTGGGCAGCAAAAAGCCAACGGCTCCTTCGCCCGCTACCAGCGTGCGCACGGTGTCCTCGCCATGGATGTAATCCAGCCGCGCCTGGGGATGGGAGAGCAGCCACCAGTCCAGGAACGCCTGCAGCGTGCCCACGGCCAGCTTATAGGGCGAGCCCTCGATGGCGAGGGTCACTTCCTTGCCCTCGTAAACGGCGACGATCTCCTGCGCCTGGGGCCCCGCAGCCAGCGTTGCGCCCTTTTGAGCGGCAAAGGCGGCCACTTCGTCGAGCAGGTTGTCGCCGTCGCAGCCGAACAGCACGCGATGAATAGGCTCCATGCGCAGCGCGTCGTCATGGATGTTTTCCAGCTCCACCATGGCAAAGCGCGCAGGGTGCACGACTGTTTCCTCGGGCGTCAGGCCGCGCTTGATCTCCTCCCAGCAGGCCTTTGCGGCGGCCAGGCTGTGGTTGCCGTCGCCCACGGCAAAGAGCAGCGGGTCCTCCGGGGACAGGCGCGCGCGCAGGCGGCCCAGCGCGTCGTAGACAGAAGCGATATCGGCCGGGTCGGTCACGGCGTAGCCGGTCAGATGTCCTCCGCCCATCATCAGCGGAAAGTCATAGAGGCGGTCCAGCTCGTCATGCTTTTGGAACAGGGGCTCGATTACGCTGTGCATGGGATCGTCCATCAGCATCAGCACATGGCTGGTTTCCAGCGCCGCGCCGCGCCGCACGACCATCCGGGGCGGCACGCGCTCCGCGATGGTTTCCTCCGAGGCGCGCACCAGGGATCGGCTCCCCCTGGCAGGGTCATAGCATTCCAGATCCAGCAGCACAACCAGACCCACGCGCGCGCCGCTGGAGGTGTTGCGCTCCACCAGAATGAAGCCGTTGGATACGGCGGGAACCAGCACGCCTCCCTCCAGGTCGTCACGCATGGCCTGGTGAATGCGTCCGATGCGCTGCGGGGCTTCGTTCAGATAGCATTCGGGCAGAATCAGATCCAGCGTGGAGGGATGGGCGCCGACCAGCCGGCGAACATCCTCCCAGTATTTGGGCTGGGAGGTAAACTGGTCGCAGGCGACGCAGGCCCATTCGGTGAGGCTGGTACGGTCGGCGGGTAAAAGCAGCTCTCCGGGATAGACCACCACATTGGAATCGGGCATGGCAATACCTCCTTAGATCAACCGAGGTTGGCGGGCGCGGAACCGCCGTCAGCGCATCTGGCGGTACAAAAGCACCAGGCTTTCTGTGCCGCTGCCAAGCGTGGCAAGCGTCAGCAGCCTGTCCGAGGCGGTCACGTCCACGTTGAACGAATACAGGCTGTGCGCGCGCGCCGCCTCGACATAGGACAGCATGTCCGCATCGGTGACGAAGCTGGGATAACCGGCGTAGTTGAAATAATCAGGGCTGGAGGGGAGGCTGCTGGCCACGATGACCGCGAAGAGCACGTAATCCGCTTCTTCATACAGGGTGGTCAGATGCGCGGTGGTGGCGGAGGCCACGAAGTCACGCCCGGCGGTGGCATACTGCCAAAGCGGCGCAAACACCTTACCCTCGACGGCGCTCTGCCCGCGCAGGAGCAGGTTTTCGGGCGGGGAACGGAAGGAGCAGCTTTCATCCACAAAGACTGCTCCGGCGTCCGAGGAGCCGCCCCGGTAGTTGTGGGTCAGGTAGTAGGTGTTGTTGCGCTGCACCACCACCTCCTCCAGCACACCCGGAATGGTCAGCTTGCCCACGACCTCACCGTTTTCCTCGATCAGGGGCAGCAGGCTTTCCATCACGTTCTTCAGCGGATTGCCCGGATATTCGGTGAGGCGGGAGCGCAGGCTCGGGGTGTCCGTTGGCGCGGATACCTCCTGCACGTTGCTGGTGTCGCGTTTGTTCAGGCTTTGGATGGCGTTTTCCCGAATGGGGATGATGGGCGTAGGCGAAGGGGTCTGCACTGCCTGTGTAAGGGCCGGCGTGGGCGAGGGCACATAGGTCTGACCGGCGGGCAAAAGGTCCACACGGGCCGCGCCGCTTTGCAGTTCCATACCGGTACGCTCCAGGTAGTCCTGCCGCACCTCCTCCATCTCGCGCTCGTTGCGGGCCAGGTCGGTAAGGATGCGGCTGCCCTGAACCAGGCAGAACACCAGCATCAGAAACGCCGCCATCAGCGCGGCCACGCGCGCGGGGCGCACCGGCGGGCGTTGGGGCCGCGCCGCCTCCGGCGAAGGCGCGGGATGCGACGGACGGCGGGGCGGAGGGGACGCTGGCGCGTCGGCAGTGGAAACGCGGGAATGGACATCTTCCTCCGGCACGTCATGCGCATGGAGGGCGGGCGTGAAGGGATCGCGCAACGGAGGCGCAGGGCTTTTTGCAGGTTCCTCCGGCATGGAGGGTTCTTCCGTGGCGGCGGAGAAAAAGGCGTCGATTTCATCCGACGGCTGCGTTGCCTGCGGAAAGGGCGCGGGCTCCTCGGGCAGGTCGGACGGATAGGGCTTGCCGGGCTGAAGCGGTGGCGCATAGGGCGCGCCGGGTTCGCCGCCCGCGGGAAACAGCGGGGACTCAGGCGTGGGAGAGACATCCCAGAGGGGCTGGCAGGAGAAGCCCGACGGCATCTCCGGAACGGGCGGCAGGGTATCCGGAGGGACGGCTGAGGCAGAGGCGCTTTCCGCCGCCGTGTCAGGGGCGGCGGCTTCCTCCGGCTGGTGGCGCGCAACCCGGCTGCGGCGGTTGCGGGAGGCCGGGTGATGCCCGGCGGATGGGCGCGCGGGCTGCGCCGGCGGTTCCGGAGCGGCTTCGGCTGAGAAAAAGGGACGCTGAGCATCCGCGGCGATGTACGCATCTGTCCCGGCCTTATGCGGCGGCTGAGTCTGCGCCGCGGCGCTGCCGAGGGCGGGCCGCCGCTTAAGGTACGGCGGAATGCCGGAGGCGGAGGGCGCGGACGGCATGCCTTCAGAGGTCTGTGCGGCCGGCGACGGACCCGCGCCGGCAGGGAAGGACGCGGGGAACGCGGGCGTATCCTGCACCGGCAGGACAGGCACGCTCTCCTGGGGCGCGGGGCTGGGAGAAAGCGGCTTGGGCGGGCTCATCCAATGGGCCGTGCCGTAGAGCTGTCCGGGCTGAAGCGGCTGCATGGCGTGAAAGGCGCCCGTATGCCGGGTGGGGGCTTTCAGGCGGGAGGTATAGTCAATGGGAGCAAAGGGATTGGTTGCGTCCCCGGACGCAGGCGCGGCGCCGTCGTACTTGGGAACCTCGCTCATGCCTCTCCCTCCCTTCAGCGTAGATTCATTCAGTATCCATCATACCGTTTTCTCGCCGCGATGTCAAATGGCTCCTGATGCTAAGGGACAAGGGATTCCCCCTCCAAAAGGACGGTCGGTTATATGGCTGCAGATATGGGATTATATCAAAAATGATATTGACGTGATTTTAACAATATGGTATGAATGAACCAGTTCGTTTCACTTGGTCAAAGACATAACAAACAAGGGGGTAAGAAAAAAATGAAACGAATCCTGGCTATTTTTCTCTGTGTGACGCTGATGCTGGTCGTGCCTGCCATGGCGGAAGGCATGAAGGCGGGCACCTACACCGAGACCGTCAAAGGCATGTTTGACGGCCTGGTGGTCGAGGTGACCCTTACCGACAGCGCGATCGAGAGCGTTGTGATCAAGGAGCACAACGAAACCTCGCCCGGCTATCCTGCCCTGGAAAAGCTTCCCGGCATGATCGTGGAAGCCCAGAGCATCGCGGTGGACGGCATCAGCGGCGCGACCATGACCTCCAACGGCGTGAAGGCCGCGGTGGAAGCGGCGCTGACCGAGGCCGGCGCGGATCTGGCCGCCTTCTCCAAGGCGCCGGAGGCCGAAGAGGACCTTGCGCCGGATTACTATCCTGTGATGGGCTCCTTTGAAGTGCCCGAAACCTGGGACGAGAGCTACGACGTTGTCGTGGTCGGCGGCGGCTTCGCGGGCCTGGCGGCGGCGTACAGCGCGGTGGAGTCCGGGTCCAGCACGGTGCTGGTGGAAAAGCTCTCCACCACCGGCGGCAACAGCGCCATCAACGGCGGCCAGTACGCGGCCTATACCTCTAAGGTCGCGGCGGAGCTGCAGGAAAAGTTCGATCTGGAACCCGATACCGCCGAAAAGCACATCGAGGACACCATCAAGGGCGGCGACAACATGAGCGTGCCCGAGCTGGTCACCGAAATGGTCTACGGATCGCCCTACTACCTCAACCTGCTGCTGGACAACGGCCTGGTTATCCGCGATACGCTGGCCCGTCCCGGCGGACACTACGGCTACCGCACCTATGTGACCGAAAACCAGGTGGGCTCCGATATCACCGATCTTCAGCTCAAGATGCTCAAGAATACCGACGCCGTCATCGAGCTGGAAACCAAGATGGTCGAGATCTACCGCACCCGCGACGAGGCCAACCGCGTGGTGGGCATCCGCGTGGCTACGGCGGACGGCTACAAGACCATCGAGGCCAGGAAGGGCGTCATTCTGGCCACGGGCGGCTTCTCCTCCAATGTGGACATGCGCCAGACCCAGGTGCCCTACCTGACCGCCGACCTGCCCACCACCAACATCAAGGCCGCCTCCACCGGCGAGGGCATCTACCTTGCGCAGGCCATCGGCGCCAACACCACCCAGATGAGCAACATCCAGCGCTATCCCTGGGCCGATCCCAACACCGGCGTGCTGGACAGCTACGCCGTGTGGCCCTTCACCGGTCCCTCCTACGGCGTGATCTACGTGGATTATAACGGCAACCGCTACGTCAACGAGGGCGACCGCCGCGACGTGTGCGCCAACGCGGCCGTCAACAGCGGCTTCATCTCCACCTACGCCCTGTTCACCGAGCCGGTGGTCAGCGCGTTCGTCAAGCCCGAAGAGCTGGAGGCCGGCGTGCAGAGCGGCCGCGTGCTCAAGGGCGAAACGCTGGAGGAGCTGGCCGAGAAGATCAACGCCTTCGCGGTCAAGGGCGAATATCCCAGCGTGACCGCCGAAAACCTCAAGGCCACCATCGACAAGCATAACGGCTACATCGACAGCGGCGCCGATCCCGATTTCGGCAAGGTGATGGCCTCCACCATGGTCAAGATGGAGGAAGGCCCGTACTATGCCATTCCGCAGTATCCGTCCGTGCACCACACCATGGGCGGCCTGGTCATCGACGGCAACACCAGCGTCAAGGACATCTACGGCCAGGTCATCCCCGGCCTGTTCGCGGCGGGTGAGGTGACCGGCGGCGTGCACGGCACCAACCGCCTGGGCTCCAACGCCGACGCGGACGCGTGCGCCTTCGGCTACATCTCCGGTTACTTCGTTTCTACCGGCGAGCTGCCCGACTTCATTCCCGAAATGTAAGAAAATCTTATGGCATAACGCCTGCGGGGGCGCTGCCTCCGGCCCGGTCCGCCGGGCCGGGGCGGCGCCCCGCAATTTTTGCGCCGCCTCTACCCAAGCGGGACAAACTTTGGTATAATAAGGGTACTACCAAGCAGCAAGGAGGAGTTACCCATGCCAATGGTCAACAGCAAAGAGATGTTCAAAAAGGCTTATGAGGGCGGTTACGCCATCGGCGCCTTCAACGTCAACAACATGGAAATCATCCAGGGCATCACCGAGGGCGCGAAGATGGAAAACGCCCCCCTCATTTT
>CALVNG010000012.1 GCA_944349545.1 uncultured Eubacteriales bacterium | reverse complement strand
AGCGCGCTCTTGATGTGGCGCTGCAGCCCGGCGCTCTTCTGCTGCATGCGGGCGCGCAGGTCGCGCCCCAGATAGAAAGCGTCCATGGCCGCGCTCAGGCTGGGCATGGCCTTCTGGCGCTCCGCCGCAAAGGTGCGGTAGGGGAAAGGAAAGAAATCAACCGCCAGCCCGGCCTCGTCATAGAGCGCCACGGGCGCGGCGGGAATGTCCCGCAGCGCCTGAACCAGCCGGGGCGAAAGCGCGCCGAGGTCCAGCTCGCTCACGGGTGCGGCAGCGTCCGCGCCCGCCTGGGCGCAGATCTCCCGGGCGCACACGCTGGCCATCCCCGCGACGCAGGCCATCAGCCCCTTGGCCAGCGTGCCGCCCTGAGCGGCGAGCCGCGCGGAGAGAGCATCCGGCGTAAAGGTTTCCGGGGCCAGCTTGTCCTGCTGGGGCGGAAGCTGATACACGCCGCCGGGCTGCACGGTGCGCACGCGGCTCATCTCGCTGTTCACATGGCGGATGGCGTCGATGATCACCCCGTCCTCGCGCACCAGCGTCAGGTTGGAGTGCCGGCCCATCACCTCCAGATAAAGCGTCTTTTCCACCGAATCGCCCAGCTCGTCCAGGCAGTCAAATACGATGGTCAGAATGCGGTCGCCCGCCACCTGCCCCACGTCCTTCACGCGCGCGCCCAAAAGGTGCTTGCGCATGAGCATGCAGAACATCGGCGGCTCGGCGGGGTTTTCGTAGGTCTGGGCGGTCAGCTGGGCGCGCGCCTGATTGGCGTTGGCGCTCAAAAGCAGCCTGTGGTTGCCGCCACCGCTGCGGATGAGCAAAACCAGCGCGTCGCGCTCCGGCTGATTGACCTTGTCCACCCGTCCGCCCCGGAGCGCGAAAAGCAGCTCCAGCCGCATATACGACAGGGTAAAGCCGTCCATTGGCATGTCCAAGCCCCTCCTTCCCTCAAAGGCATGGATGGATGATAGCACAACGCGCAAAAAAGCGCAATCATGGGCGCCTGTCCGTCATGGAACCGGGGCATGGCGCATACCCTTTGAATGCAATCACTGCGTAAGGAGTGGAAGAGGCATGAAGATCAAACGGGCCGATATCGAGCGTATCCTGATTTTGTGCGCGGCGGCGCTGGTGGTGGTGCTGGCCCTGCGCAGCAACGACCAGACCACCTCGCAGGTGCTGGTGGAGCAGACGGCGATTCCCATCGAGCAGACCCTCGCCCAGGAGGACACGGTAGCGACCGTGGTTTTTTATGAGGACGGCGACGGTTATCTGGTGCCCGTGACGCGCCAGGTGCCCAAAACCGACGGCATCGCCAAAGCCACGCTTGCGCTGATGGTCAAGGATGCGGACAACGACATGCAGGCCGCCAGGCTTGGCCTGCGCACGGTCATCCCCGAGGGCACCACCTTCGACATCGACATCAGCGAAGGCCGCGCAAACGTCAATGTGAGCAAGGAAGCGCTCAGCTGCATCGACGCGCGCCAGGAAAGCCTGATGGTGGACGCCATCACCAACGCCCTCACCTGCTTTTCCACGGTCGATGAGGTCACGCTGGAGTTTGACGGCCAGAAGCGCAGCAAGCTCACCTACGGCACCGATGTGAGCGGCGTGTTTACCGGCGGCAACCTGAACCTGGAAAGCGTGGAGACGTTCTCGCCGGACGCGGAGCTGGTACAGCTCTACTTCCCGTCGCAGACGGGGCGGCTGCTGGTGCCCGTGACGCGCGCCGTGTTCAGCGACGCGGACCCGACCACGGCCGTTCTGGAGCTGGCCAAGGGCCCCCAGGATGACAGCGGCCTGGAGCGCGCGCTGCCGGAAAACTGCGGCGTCAAGTCCGTCACCATGAAGGACGGCGTGGTGACCGTCAACTTCTCCAGGGAGTTTCAGCAGGCCATGGAAAGCTCCGACGGCGGCCAGCAGGCGGTGCGCGCCATCCTGTTCACCTGCTCGCAGTTCCCGGGCGTGAAAAAGGTCGAGGTACAGGTGGAGGGAGAGAAGATCGAAGCGCAGCCCGAAACCGCCACCACCTTCATCAACGCGGAAGAAGAAGTGATCGCCCAGTACCCCGGCGTGGTGGAGCTGGACTAATTGCTGGACTTTTCCTTCGCGCCCATGTATAATGCCATGGGAGCCGCGCGGCAGCGTCAGCCCGCGCGGCTTTTCAAATGCGATACAAAGGAGCGACCGGCATGGAGCGCATGGACCGCCGCGGGGACGCGCAGCCCCGCCCACTGACCCTTGTACCCAATTTTGTGGAGACGGCGGACGGCAGCTGCCTCATCACCGCGGGCAAGACCCGCGTCATCTGCACCGCCAGCGTGGAGGAGGGCGTGCCGCCGTTCCTGCGCGGCGAGGGCCGCGGCTGGGTCACGGCCGAGTACGCCATGCTGCCCGCCTCCACCGGGCGGCGCAAGGCGCGCGACGGCATCAAAAAGGACGGCCGCGGCGTGGAGATTCAGCGGCTGATCGGCCGGTCGCTGCGGCAGGCGGTGGACATGCGCCTGTTGGGCGAGCGCACCATCACGCTGGACTGCGACGTTTTGCAGGCCGACGGCGGCACGCGCACGGCCTCCTTCACGGGCGCGTTCGTGGCGCTGGTGATGGCGGTGCACAAGCTCATGCAAAACGGGCTGATCGACAAAAACCCCATCATCGCGCAGGTGGCGGCCATCAGCGCTGGCGTGGTGGACGGGCGGCCCATGCTGGACCTGTGCTATCAGGAGGACAGCCGCGCCCAGACGGACATGAACCTGGTGATGAACCAGCGGGGCGAGTTCATCGAATTGCAGGGCACGGGCGAGGGAAGACCCTTTACCAACCGGGAGCTGAACCGGCTTCTGGACCTGGGCCGCGCGGGCGTGCGGGCCATGATGCGCGCCCAGCGCGAGGCGCTGCGCGGCATGGGCGACTGGCTGCTGCCTCCGCGCCGCGTGGTGGTGGCCAGCGGCAACGCGCACAAGCTCAAGGAGCTGGGCGACATCTTCGGCGGCATGGTGGAGCTCGTCAGCATGAAGGACGCGGGTTTCGAGGGCGATATCGAGGAAAATGGCGCTACCTTTGAGGAGAACGCCGTCATCAAGGCCGAGGCCGTCTCACGGGCCACGGGCCTTCCCGCGCTGGCGGACGACAGCGGCCTGAGCGTGGACGCGCTGGGCGGCGCGCCTGGCGTATACAGCGCGCGCTACGCGGGCGACCACGGCAACGACCAGGCCAACAACGACCTGCTGCTCAAAAACATGGAGGGCGTCACCAACCGCGCCTGCCGCTTCGTGTGCGCCATGGCGCTGGCTTTGCCGGGGGAGGAGACGCGCGTTCTGCGCGGCGAGTGCCCGGGCGAGCTGCTCCATCAGCGCGCGGGCGAGGGCGGCTTCGGCTACGACCCGCTATTCCGCTACCATACGGGCAAGACCTTCGCGGAGATGACGGAAAAGGAAAAGAACGCCGTCAGCCACCGCGCGGCAGCCGCCGAAAAGATGCGCGGCGTGCTCATGGAGGCGCTGTGAGCATGAAGCGTGTAATCGCGCTTTCCGATTCCCACGGGGACAGGGTGGGCCTGCGCGCCGCGGTGGAGCAGGCCCTGCGCATGGGTCCGGTCTATGCGGCGGCCTTTCTGGGCGACGGTCTTTCGGATTTTGCCGCCGTGCGGCCGCTTCTGATGGAGGCGGGCACGCTGTGCCATGCGGTGCGCGGCAACAACGACTGGGGCAGCCGCGAGGAGCGCGCCGTATGCTTTGTGGTCAACGGCGTGCGCTTCTACGCCTGCCACGGCCATGAGTGGCACGTCAAGTACGGGCTGGACCGCCTGTATTACGCCGCGATGGAATGCCAGGCGCAGGTGGCGCTCTACGGCCATACGCATCATCCCCAGATCGATCTGGAGCGCGGCATGTACCTCATCAACCCCGGCGCGGTCTGCGACCGCTTCGGCGGCGGCGTGGCCTATGCCGACATCCGCGTGGCCGACAACGGCGGCGTGCGCGTGAGCCTGTGCAAATGGGAATAGGAAGCGGGAGGGCGT
Source organism: uncultured Eubacteriales bacterium (assembly GCA_944349545.1). Taxonomy (GTDB): domain Bacteria; phylum Bacillota; class Clostridia; order Christensenellales; family Aristaeellaceae; genus Limiplasma. The sequence continues at coordinate 40,373 of CALVNG010000012.1, read as the reverse complement.
GCCCGGCGGGAACGCCCTTCTTTTTTACCGGAAGCGTGTCTTGGACCGAAGGCTTTCTGGAACCCTGAAAAAACTTTTCTCTCCCTATTGACATGCGCCCATGTTCGTGCTATCCTTCCAGTCGGAAACCCGATTAAAAAAGTAGGGATTCCGAAAGGAGCGCGGAATGAAGCTATCCACCCGGGGCAAATACGGCCTGTACGCCATGTATTATCTGGCCGCCCACGCGGGCGAGGGGCCGCTCCCGCTGCAGAGCATTTCCACCATGGGCGGCGTGCCCAAGCAATATTTGGAGCAGCTTCTGGGCAACCTTCGCCGTGCGGGGCTGGTGAGCACCGTGCGCGGGGCGCAGGGGGGCTACCAGATCGCCGTCGCGCCGGAAACCGTGAGCCTGCGCGATATCATCGACGCGGTGGAGGGGCCCATCGAGCTCAGCGAGTGCGCCTCGGCCGACAATGCCTGCTGCCGATCCGGCACCTGTCCGGTGAGGTGGGTCTGGCAGCGTGTAACCGACAGCATCAACACCGAGCTGGAAAAGATCAAACTCAGCGATATGCTCACCCAGGCATGCGAAAGCGAGGAAGAACAGCCATGACCGATCACATCATCTATATGGATAACGCGGCGACGACCGCTACCCGTCCCGAAGTGCTGGAAGCCATGCTTCCCTACTTCACCCAGCATTACGGCAACCCCAGCTCCATCCACAGCGTGGGCCGCGACGCGCGGCGCGCGGTGGAGAAGGCCCGCCAGCAGGTGGCGGCGGCGCTGGGCGCGCAGCCCCGGGAGATCTATTTCACCGCCGGCGGCAGCGAGAGCGACAACTGGGCCATCCGCTGCGCCTCCAGGGCGCTGGCCGCCAAGGGCAAGCACATCATCACCAGCCAGATCGAGCACCATGCCGTGCTGCATACCTGCCAGTACATGGAGAAGCAGGGCTATGAGGTCACCTACCTGCCCGTGGATGAAAACGGGCTGGTGAGCGTGGAGGATGTGAAAAAGGCCATCCGTCCGGATACGGTGCTCATCTCCATCATGGCCGCCAACAATGAAATCGGCACCATCGAGCCCATCCGCGAAATCGGCAAGGTCGCGCACGAGGCGGGCGTCCTGTTCCACACCGACGCGGTGCAGGCCGTGGGCGCCGTGCCCATCGACGTCAACGACTGGAACGTGGACATGCTCAGCCTCTCCGGCCACAAGTTCCACGCGCCCAAGGGCATCGGCGCGCTCTACATCCGCAAGGGCGTCAAGATTTCCAACCTGATCTTCGGCGGCGCGCAGGAGCGCGGCCTGCGCGCGGGCACGGAAAACCTGCCCGGCATCGTGGGCCTGGGGGCGGCCATTGAGCTGGCCGTTTCCGAGCTGCCCGAATATACCCGCCGCCTGACCGCGCTTCGCGACCGGCTGATCGACGGCATTCTCAAAAACATCCCTGACGTGCGCCTCAACGGCCACCGCACGCAGCGCCTGCCCGGCAACGTCAACGTCTCCGTGCGCTATGTGGAGGGCGAGGCCCTGCTCATGCGCCTGGACCTGGCCGGCGTGGAGGCGTCCAGCGGCTCGGCCTGCACCAGCGGCAGCCTCGATCCCTCGCATGTGCTGCTGGCCATCGGCCTGCCGCATGAGATCGCTCACGGCAGCCTGCGCCTGTCCCTGGGCAACGATACCACCGAGGCCGACGTGGATTATGTGATTGAAAAGCTGCCCGGCATCGTCAGGGACCTGCGCGAGATGAGCGCCCTGTCCGCTGAAAACAGTTTCCAGCCCTGACGCGCGGGCTCGGATTTGAATTACTGCCATTGGTTTGAAGGAGGATCTGCCATGTACAGCGAAAAAGTGATGGAGCATTTCGAGCATCCCCGCAACGTGGGCGAAATTCCCGACGCGTCCGGCACCGGCACCGTGGGCAACGCCAAGTGCGGCGACATCATGAAGATGGATATCAAGGTGGAAAACGATGTCATCACCGACGTCAAGTTCAAGACCTTTGGCTGCTGCGCGGCCATCGCCACCAGCAGCATGGCCACCGAAATGGTCAAGGGCAAGAGCATCGACGAGGCGCTTCAGCTGACCAACAAGGCCGTGGCCGAGGCGCTCGACGGGCTGCCCCCGGTCAAGATGCACTGCTCGCTGCTGGCGGAGCAGGCCATTCACGCCGCGGTGGAGGATTATCAGAAAAAGCACCCCAAGGAATGATCCGGGGCGCCGAAAGGACGGCCTATGCCAGAGATTCATGGCAACACCGAGGGAATCCGAAAAACCGTGCTGGACGAGCTGGCCGCGCTCTATGACGTGCAGCTCGAACCCGGCCAATTCATGCCGCAGGACTTGCTTGAAAGTCTCTGCGGCTATTCTGCGTCCATGAACCGCGAAATCGCGGTGTACATCACCCGCTACGGGGAGATCGCGGATGTGTTCATCGGCCGGGCCGACAGCATCGATCTGCCGGATCTGCGCCTGCGCCGTGGCGAGCGGCGGCTGAGCATGGTGCGTTGCGTGCACACCCACCCCCGCGCGACGGGCGAACTGAGCGACGTGGACGTGAGCGCGCTGCTCAGCATGCGCTTTGACGCCATGTGTGCCGTGGGCGTGAGCGAGGACGGCCGGCCCACCAGCGTGCAGTGCGCCTTTCTGGACGCGGAGCGCGAGGGACAGGTGCGCCGCACGGAGCTCATCAGCGCCCGCCGCCTGCCGCAGGAGGACTGGCTTTGCGAAATCGAGCGCACGGACGCGGCCTACCGCGCCGCCGCTCCCGCCACGCAGACGGGCCGCGAGCGCGCCGTGCTGGTGGGCATTGAGAGCGAGGAATCGCTGGACGAGCTGGAAGAACTGGCCAGGACGGCGGGCGCCGAAACGGTGCTTCGCGTTTTGCAGAAGCGTCCCGGACCCGATCCGGTTTTCTGCGTGGGAAAGGGCAAGGCGGAGGAACTGAGCCTGCGCTGTCAGGCCGCGCAGGCCGATCTGGTCATCTTCGACGAGGAGCTTTCCGGCGTGATGCAGAAAAACCTTGAGGAGATTCTGCGCCTGAAGGTGGTGGACCGCACGGCGCTGATTCTGGACATCTTCGCCGCGCGCGCCAGCACGCGCGAGGGCAAATTGCAGGTGGAGATGGCCCAGCTCAAATACCGCAGCCAGCGCCTGCTGGGCCAGGGACTGGTGCTCAGCCGGCTGGCGGGCGGCATCGGCACGCGCGGCCCGGGCGAGAGCAAGCTCGAAGTCAACCGCCGCCGCATCCGCGAACGCCTGACCGACCTGGAGCGCGAGCTGGAGCAGATCGAGCGCCAGCGCGGATTGCGCCGCCAGAGCCGGGAGAAAAGCGGCGTGCCCATCGTGGCGCTGGTGGGCTACACCAACGCGGGCAAGTCCACGCTCTTCAACCGCCTCACCGGCGCGGGCGTGTATGTGGAAAACCAACTGTTTGCCACGCTGGACAGCATCAGCCGCCCCATTGAACTGCCTCACGGCGGCAAGGCGCTGCTGGTGGATACGGTGGGCTTTATCCGAAAGCTCCCCCACGAGCTGGTCAAGGCCTTCCGCGCCACCCTCGAAGAAGCCCGCCTGGCCGATGTGCTGGTTCTGGTGCTGGACGGCGCCGACCCGCAGATGGAAAGCCGCCGCCGCACCGTGGAGGAGGTGCTCGACAGCCTGGGCGCCACGCAGGCACCCCGCGTCGAGGCCGTCAACAAGTGCGACCTGATCGCTCCGGAGGCGCAGCCCCTCCCCGGCGCGCTCTACATCAGCGCCTCGACGGGGGATGGCGTGGAGGACCTGCTTCTGCGCGTGGAAGGCGAGCTGGACGCTGGCGCGCAGGAGGTGCGCCTGCTGGTGCCCTTCAGCCGCTACGCTTTGGTCAGCCGCCTGCACGCCATGGGCGGCGTGCTGGAACAGCGCCATAGCGAGGAGGGGGTGGAGATGCGCATGCGCATCACGCCCCAGAATGTAAAATTTGCCTGTCGGGAAGGGGCAAAGGTGCTGGGCGGCGAAAAGATGTAGTTGCGTAAATGTTACGGAAATGATACAATGAAGCGAAAGGTCGTGATGGGGCTTGCTGCTGGGAAAGGTGCTTTCCATCGTCGCCGTGTCCGCCGCCCTGCTGGACGGAAGTATGAAAGCGGCGATGCCGGATAAAAATATGGAAGGAACGATGTTCCTCATCAACCGTCAGCATGCGGTGAGCGAGTTTTTCGTTCCAGAAGCGCTGCGCAAGGTGGAGGCCACCGGCATGTCCCAGTCCATGCGCGAGGATGCGGCCACGGCGCTGGAGGAGATGTTCGCCGCGGCCAAGGAGGAGGGTGTAACCCTTTCCACGGTCTCCGGCTATCGCAGCTATTCCAAGCAGGCCACCATCTATGAGCGTAAAAAGGCCAGCCAGGGCGAGGAGGAAGCTGACCGCGTATCCGCGCGCCCCGGTACCAGCGAGCACCAGCTTGGCCTGGCGATGGATATTTCCAAAAAGAACAGCTCCCAGCTCAACACCTCCTTTGCCGAAACCGAGGAGGGCCAGTGGGTGGCTGCCAACGCGCACCGCTTCGGCTTTATTGTGCGCTACCTCAAGGAATATGAGGACGTGACCGGCTATATGTACGAGCCGTGGCACGTCCGCTACGTGGGCAGAGAGCAGGCCGAGGCCATCTATGAATCCGGCGTCCCCATGGAAACCTACATGACCGGCTACAAGCTGGGCGTGTATGATTTTTTAATCCATCAAGCTACGAATGAATGAGGTGCTCGCATGAACAAGCTGGTGTGCGGTATTCTGACGGTCATCCTGTGCCTGTCCGCCTGTGGGGCGTTCGCGGAGGAAAGCAAGCTGCCCGACGTGCGCTGGACCTATCCCGTGTCGCTGACGGAGATCCAGTCCAAATATGCGATGCTGGTCAACGCCGACAACATGCTGGATGAGGACTTTGAGCCTGATCCGCTGGTGAAGGTGACCGACGTAAAGCGGGCCACGTCTGCCGCAGTCTATCTCGAGGAAACGGCGGCAAAGGCGCTGAAGGAAATGTTCACCGCAGCTTCCTTCGTCACTGAATATGTGTACGTAAACGAAAACGGCAAGGAAAAGACCGCCACCTATGATGAAGAGACCGGCATGGTGCTCTATCTCAAGAGCGGCTATCGCAGCTACGGCACCCAGTCCACCACCTATGCCAACTACCTGGCCCGCAACAACAACGTCGATGACGGCTATGTGGCCAAGCCCGGCTCCAGCGAGCACCAGACCGGGATCTGCGCCGACATCCTCAATGCCGATTACGCCGGCCGCCCCACCATGACGCAGGATTTCAAGTGGACCCCTGAAGCCCAGTGGATGAAGGAAAACTGCGATACCTTCGGCTTCATCCTGCGCTTCCTGGAGGAAAAGGAGGATGTGACCGGCATCAAGTTTGAGCCGTGGCACTTCCGCTATGTGGGCAAGGAGATCGCTTCCTATGTCATGGCCAACGGCATGACGCTGGAGGAGTTCACCGAGGAGGCGAAGGAAGCCGTGGCCGAATTTGAAAGCCGCGGCGGCGATGTGGAGGAACAGCTGGCCTACGAATACTCCCGCCTGAACGCGCCGCCCGAGAGCTACGTGCTCGATGAGCTGGGCGAGGACGGCGACGCGGAGGTATCCCTCGTATTCTGAGGGGGCGCTTTACTTTTTCCGCGCGACAGGGTACAATGATCCCTGACGCAAAGGCGTACGAATGGATATGAACGAGGACTGATATGGGCAAGACGATCGCCATCACCAATCAGAAGGGCGGCGTGGGCAAAACCACGACCGCGATCAATCTGGCAGCCTGTCTGGCCGAAGCGGGCAAGCGCGTGCTGCTGGTAGACCTGGACCCCCAGGGCAATACCACCAGCGGCATCGGCGGCAGCGCCGGCGCCCATTCGGTCTATGAAGCGCTGATGGGACGCACGCCGCTGCCCTCCTGCCTGCAAAGCACCTGCGTCAAGGGGCTGAGCCTGATTCCCTCGGACATCCGCCTGGCGGGCGCGGAGCTGGAGCTGGTGGAGCTGGACCGGCGTGAATACCGTCTGAAGCATCTGCTCAAGACCGCCGAGGGGGACTTTGATTTCCTCTTTGTGGACTGCCCGCCCTCGCTGGGGCTGCTCACGGTCAACGCCCTCACGGCAGCCCAGCGCGTGCTCATTCCCATCCAGTGCGAATACTATGCGCTGGAGGGCGTGTCCAGCCTGATGAACACCGTCAACCGCGTCAAGCATGCCTTCAATCCCGGCCTGGACATCGAGGGAGTGCTGCTGACCATGCTGGACGCGCGCACCAATCTGGGCATCCAGGTGGTGGATTCGGTCAAGAAGCATTTCAAAAGCCGCGTGTTCGCCACGGCGATCCCACGCAACGTGCGCCTGGGCGAAGCGCCCAGCCACGGCCTGCCCATTCACCTGTACGATCCCCGCAGCCTGGGGGCGGACAGCTACCGCAGGCTGGCGCAGGAGTTTTTGCAGCGCAACAGATAGGAGTCGGTAAGGATGAAACGCGGCGGACTCGGCAGGGGCCTGGACGTGCTTTTGCCACAGAGCGGCGAATTGCTGGAAACGGTGGTGCGCGAAATCTCCATCGACGAGATTGACCCCAACGCATCCCAGCCCAGACGGGATTTTGACAAGGAAGCGCTGGAGCAGCTGGCCGACAGCATCCGTGAGGCGGGCGTGATCTCGCCCATTCTGGTGGTGGAAAACGGCATGCGCTACCGCATCGTCGCGGGCGAGCGCCGTTATCGCGCAGCGCGCCTGGCGGGGCTGGAGACGGTGCCCTGCATCGTGCGCAGCATGACCAGCGAGCAGCAGATGGAGGCCGCGCTGATTGAAAACCTTCAGCGCCAGGACCTCAACCCCATCGAGGAGGCCGCGGCCATTCGCAGCCTCATGCAGGAATGCGGCTATACGCAGGAGCAGGCCGCCCGCAAGCTGGGCAAGAGCCGCCCGGCCATTGCCAACGCGCTGCGGCTTTTGAATCTTCCCAAGGCCGTGACCGACATGGTGGTCACGGGCGACCTGTCCGCCGGGCACGCGCGCGTGCTGGCCGGGCTGGACAGCGAGGCGCGCCAGCTGGAGCTGGCGCATCAGTGCGTGCTGCACGGGTACAGCGTGCGAAGGCTCGAGGAGCTGACCAAGGCCCGCCCGGCCGCGCGCCAGGCGGCCCCCAAGCGGGAGACAGGCCCCGAACTGCTGGCGCTGCAAAACGCCATGCGTGAGGCCCTGGGACTCAAAACCACGCTCTCCGGCACGGAGACACGGGGGAAAATTACGCTTTCCTATAACAGCGCGCAGGAGCTGGAACACCTCTACGAGGTCATCGGACGTTTGCTGGGTTAAGCCCTGAAAGGTGGTATCGCCGTATGCGAGTCAACTCCAACAAGAAGATCCACAAAATGAAGCGAGATCCCTACAAAACCCTGCTTCGCGCCGCCGGCATCCTGGCGATTGTGGTGGTGGTGGGCATCGGCGTGTTTTATCTGTGCTCCCTGGCGGTCACAAATGACTATGTCTCGATCCGCAACCAAATCGAAAACAAAAACGCCGAGGCCGAGCTGGAGTTCAACGCCATGATGAACGAGCGGCGCGCCGAGCAGAGCGCCGCGCTCGCGCCCAGCACCGGCGTGGTTTCCTCCGCGGACCTGCCGTCCTGGGAAAAGACGCTGAACGACACCCTCTGGCGCATCGAGGATGAAAGCAACGCCGGCCTTGAAAATACCAGCACCATCACACTCGACCGCGCCTCCCTCATCAATGGCGGGCTGCTGCTGGTCAATCCCTGGCATTCGTTGCCGTCGGACTTCTCCACCGAGGGTCTGGTGAGCATCGGCACGGCCAGCAACTTCCAGATTCAGGTGCAGGACAACAGCGTGCAGGTGTTCCAGCCCGCCTATGACGCGCTGAGCGAAGCCCTCACGGCCGCCAAGGACGAGGCGGGGCTGGAGTACTATATCGTGATGGAGGGCTACCGCTCGGTCGAGGCGCAGGAGGAGCTTTTCAACGCGGAAATGGAAAGCCTCTCCTCCCGCTACTCCGGCAATACCCTCATTGAGGAAACCAAGAAGAAAGTCAACTATCCCGGCAACAGCGACTATCACACCGGCATGTCCTTCCGCATGGACGTGTACCAGCGCGACAACGCCGAGCTCAACAACCTGAAATTCCAGGCCGAATCGGAGCAGGGCGCGTGGCTGACGGAAAACTGCTGGCGCTTCGGCATCATCTTCCGCTTCCCCACGGCCGACTTCCCCAAGGGCTGGGAGGACAAGAGCTATAAGACCGGCGTTTCCGCCCAGCTCAACCTCTACCGCTATGTGGGCAAGGCGCACTCCGCCGCCATGCGCGTGCTGGACATGTGCCTGGAGGAATACATCGAGTTTTTAATCGCCCACCCACACATCTGCGTCTATGAGGACGGCGCGCTCAAGTATGAGATCGTGCGCATCAAAATCGCGGACGACGCGCAGAGCGTGCAGCTGCCCGTGCCCAACCCCGCCAGCAGCTACCAGGCCAGCCTGGACAACATGGGCGGCGTGGTCATGGCGTACACCTACTAATGTTGCCAGGGAAAGCGGGAGAACGGCCGGACAGCCGTTCTCCCGCTTCTTTCTGTCAAGGCGGAAAACGCGAGCCCCTCAAGGGACGCGGCACGGAAGGCGGCTTGCCCGCTGCGCCAGCCGGAGGGGGCGGAAACGGCAAAAGGCGCGGAGCGCGCCCCGCCCAAAGGGGGAGAAAACGCGCGCCGCGCCTTTTATGCGCCGTCAGGCCGTCAGGTCCGCGAGGGAGAAAGGGACCGAACGCCGCAGATCCGCCGGCGTTATTTCAACCTGATAACCGATTTTTCCGGCGCTGAAAATCACCGTATCGCACAGCTCGACCGTTTCATCCACCACGGTGGGAAACGGCTTTTTCATGCCGATAGGAGAGCATCCGCCATGGACGTAACCCGTCAGAGGCAAAAGGTCCTTGCTCTTGAGCATGGCGATGCTCTTTTCTCCCACGGCCGCGGCGGCTTTCTTGAGCGAAAGTTCCTCGCCGACGGGAATCACAAACACGTAGTACCGCCGCGAAGCGCCCTGTGTGACCAGCGTTTTGAACACGTGCGAGGGGTCCTCGCCCATCAGGCGCGCGGCCTCCACACCGCTGGGCACGCTGTCGCCCGCGGGATAGGAACGCGGCGTATAGGGGATGCCCATGCCGTCCAGCAGGCGCATCACATTTGTTTTATCCACGGAAAAGCTCCTTCTTTGGCAAATCGGTCAGCCGTCAGTCCAGCGTGCTGGTCGGCGCGCCGCACTTCAGACACGGGTTCAGCTGGCCCAGATGCTCGCTCAGCTCGCTGTACGGGAAGGAGCCGGTTAACGGCTGGTATTCCTCTGCAACGCTGGAGCAGTACGGGTCCAGATGATAGAAACTCCCATTGTTGACGTTATAGTACAAAAGCGTATCGCCCGCCGGCGCAGGGGTTACGGTGGTGCGCGGGGTGGCGGTGGCGTCCGCTACGCTCAGGTTGTTGACCACATTTTCCTCACTGCTCTGCAGCTCGTCATTGGTCGCCAGCGAGTTGGGGTCCACGTACCATTCGTCGCCCTCTTTGGTCATGATGACCATGAAGCGGTAGAGGGAGGGGTCCTTGCCGTTGTTTTTGTTGATGGTGGCGGTCATGGTCACGGTGCGGCTGTTATCCTGGTCCGTACCGGAAATTTCCTCGATGGTATACTCCTCCGGCGTACGGTTTGCCAGCAGCACGAACAGCGCCGTTGACGGGTTCTCCTGGGCGCTGGCCCAGCTGGGCTGCACCAGGCTGACCATTTCCTGCGGATTGTTGTTCTGCCACAGCGCCATAAAGGTCTCCAGACGCTGCTCGGCCTCCGACGGGCCGGATGGCGTGGGCGCCGGCGTGGGTGACGGCGTTTCGGTGGCGGCGGCTACGGCAGCGTCGTTTCCGTCCGGCGCGACGCTGCTTTGTACGGAGGCGGGCTGGCTACCCGACGCTCCTGTGCGCAGCACGTCGCGTCCGCCCTGCATCATCATGGCGACGGTGACGATACACAGCGCCACATACACCATGCTCACGATCAACCGCGTGACGGAGGAGAACATCTGGCGGTACCACATGCCGCCCAGCCCCAGCACGCACAGGCCCAGGAACGCATAGCGGATCACGTCCAGCGAGGAGGGCACAAACAGGCAGGGGATAAAGACCAGCGGCAAAAGCCCGAACAGGAACACGGACCACAGCCGGTCGGCGTTAAAGGGCGCGCGCTCGTGCTCACGAGCGGGTTGGGGCGGCGGGGTGCGCAGGTTGAACATGGGCTGCTGCGGAACGTTTCCTGTACCCCGCGGCTGGGTGGATGCGAAAGGAAACGGCTGCATGCCGCCAAAGGCCGCGCTCTGCGGCGGGGGCATTGTCCCCTGCTGCGAATAGCCGGGCATGACCTGCGGCGCCGCGCCCGGCGCAGCGGACTGCATGGGCGAAAAGGCGTACATGGCGGGCTGCACCGCTGGCCGCATGGGTTGCTGCTGTCCGGGCTGCACAGCCTGCGCGGAAGCGGAGGAGGGCTGAGGAGTCTGCGGCACGGGCGGCACAAAGCCCTGACTGCGAGGCGAGAATCCCGCGGCGGAGGGCGAGAAGGCCGCCGCGCTGTTGCCCAGCGGCGGAGCGGCGCTAGCCGCCCCCGGCGCGAAACCCTGGAACGGCGGCTGGGTTGCCGCAGGCTGGATGAAGCTGGGCGAGGCGAAAGGAACCTGCGCCGTCCCCTGCATGGGCGCGGAAAAATAGGGCGGCATACCCGAAAATCCGCCCTGCGGAGGCATGGGCTGCGCAAAGGCCGGCTGCGCCTGCGGTGCGGCGGGGGGCATGGTGGGAGCGGGCTGCGGGACCCTGGAAAAATCAGGGGCTTCCGGAGCCTGCCTCACGGGGGTCTTTTTCATAAAACCGCGCTTCTGCATCCCATAGGTCGGGGTGGAAGCGTACTTGGTGCGGTTGGCGTTCATGCTACATCTCCTTAGCGTGGCCATGGGTGCGGGTCCAAAAAGACGGTGCGTGCGTGCACGCAGATTCCTTTCTATTATAGCACATATTGCGCCTTTGTAAACACGGCGCATCGTTTTACAAAAGAAAAGTAACACTTTTTGGAAAAATCCTGGCGTTCAAAAGCGCAAAGCAAAGCGCACAGAACAAAAACGGGACGCTGCGGCGCTGCGCTCCGGCGACAAATACGTAACAATTCAGGCGGCTGAAATCCTTTTGGCGAATCAGTTGCGAAAACAGAGACAATCATGTATAATTATCCTGATCTGTTGCGCATTTGCGAATGGGTCAGCATTGTGGGCGGATTGCCGCCGCGCAAGGAGGCGCAGGACAAACATGGAGTGCAAGATCAAAAATGACATAGGCACGATCTACATCACAGAGGACGTGATGCTCAAGGTGGTCGGCTACGCGGCGCTGGAGTGTTACGGCATCGTGGCCATGTCCAGCAAGCGGGCCAAGGACGGCCTGGTGGAATGGCTGGGCCGCGAAAACCTGTCCAAAGGCGTGCAGCTCAAGCTGGTGGACGACATGCTGGATGTGGATCTGTTCATCATCGTGGAATATGGCATTTCCATCGCCGAGGTTTGCAAGACCATCGTGGAAACGGTGCGCTACAAGCTGGAAAGCATGACGGGCGTGAAGGTGCGCCGTGTCAACATATCCGTTGAGGGCGTTCGCGTCTGATTATTTGCGTGTCAGGAGGAAAAACCTTTGATACAGACCAAGACGATTGACGGCGTGCTGCTGCGCGACATGGTGGTGACCGGCGCGGCCCTGCTGGAAAAGAACCGCGAAGCGGTGGATGCCCTGAACGTGTTCCCCGTGCCCGACGGCGATACGGGCACCAATATGAGTCTGACCATGGCCTCCGCCACCAAGGAGGTCAACCAGAAGGAATACCTCAGCGCGGGCGAGGCGGCGGCGGCCCTGGCCAAGGGCGCGTTGCGCGGCGCGCGCGGCAACAGCGGCGTGATCACCTCACAGCTCTACCGCGGCTTTGCGCGCGCGCTGGAGGGCATCGAAAGGATCACGCCCGTGCAGTTTGCCCAGGCGCTCAGGCGCGGCGCGGAGACGGCCTACAAGGCGGTCATGAAGCCCAAGGAGGGTACCATCCTCACGGTTGCGCGCGTTATCGCCGAGGAGGCGGTCAAGCAGGCCGAGCGCGCCCCGGAGGACTATGACGCGCTGTTTGCCAACATCCTTGCCACCGGAGAAACCATCCTCAAAAAGACCCAGCAGATGCTCCCCGCGCTGACCCAGGCCGGCGTGGTGGACGCTGGCGGACGCGGCCTTCTGCTCATCTACATGGGCTATGCCGCATGCCTGCGTGGCGAGGAGGTGCCCACCGAGAAGCTGGAGCTCTCCGGCGACGGCGCCGCTTCCTTTGAGGATGATCACGACGCCATCGGCGAAATCAAGTTCGCCTACTGCACCGAGTTCCTGATCCAGAATCTCTACCCCGACATTCTGGAGGAGGACATTGACTCCTTCCGCCGCCGCCTCAACCGCATCGGCGATTGCGTGCTGGTGGTGGGCGATTTGAGCCTGGTCAAGGTGCATGTGCATACCAACGAGCCGGGCAAGGCGCTTGAATACGGTCTGAGCCTGGGCGAACTGGTCAACCTGAAGATCGAAAACATGGTCCAGCAGCGCCGTGATAACCAGGCGGCCGCGCAGCAGAAGGCCGAGGAGGAAGCGCCGGAAAAGGAATACGGCATGGTGGCCGTGTCGCTGGGCGAGGGCTTCAACCGCATCTTTGCCGACCTGCTGGTGGATCATGTGGTGGAGGGCGGCCAGACCATGAATCCCAGCATTGAGGATCTGTCCGAAGCCATTGAAAAAACGCATGCCAAGACGGTTTTCGTGCTGCCCAACAATGGAAACGTCATTCTGGCGGCCCAGCAGGCGGCCGAGCTGTGCGAGGATAAGCGTGTTGTGGTGGTGCCCACCAAGAATGTGGCCATGGGCATCGCGGCAGCGGTGGCGTTCCAGCCCGAGCAGAGCCCGGAGGACAACGCCGCCCATATGAACGAGGCGGCGCAGCGCGTGCGCACCGGCACCGTGACCTACGCCGTGCGCGACAGCGAGCTGGACAACCTGCACATCCACGAGGGCGACATCATCGGCCTCTACAACGGCCAGATCCATACCGTGGGCAGCAATGTGCATGATGTGACCCGCGACCTGATGCGGGAGATCGTCACCGACGACGACGAGCTCATCACCGTCTATTACGGCAAGGATACCGCCGAGGCGGACGCGCAGGCGCTGACCGACGAGCTGGCCGAGATGTACGGCGACTGCGACGTGGAGATGCAGCCGGGCGGGCAGCCGCTGTACTACTATCTGGTGTCGGTGGAGTGAACATGCAGCTGACCGATCTCAAGGGCATCGGAAAAGCCAGATTGGAAGCCTTACACGCAGCGGGCATCTGCTCGTTGCGTGATCTTTTATACGCCTTTCCCGTCAGGTACCGCGACGCGAGCACGCCTGTTTCCGTTGCGCAGGCGCAGCCGGGCGAGGCAGCCTGCCTGCTGCTTTCCCGCCGTGGCGAGGCGAAGCTGTCGCGCCACGGGAAGCTCAGCCGCGTGACGTGTACCTTTGCCGATGAAACGGGGCGGATGTCCGCCTGCTGGTTTAACCAGCCCTGGATGCGCGAACGCCTCAACGCCGGCACGCGCTTCATGCTGTACGGCCGGGTGGAGGCCGCCGGTGCGGACAAACGGCTGACCAATCCCTCGCTGGAAAAGGAGTCCGGGGTCGTGCCCGTCTATCGGGCGATACCGGGCGTGCCGCAGCGGCTGCATCAGGCGGCGACGTGCCAGGCGCTGGAGGCGGCGGAGGAGGTTTGTCCCGAAACGCTGCCGCAAAGCCTTCTGGACCGTTACGGCCTGTGGCCCTGCGCCCGCGCCCTGCGCGCTGCGCACGCGCCCGCCTCCGTCCGGGAGGCTGCGCAGGCGCAGAGGCGCTTTGCCTTCGAGGACATGCTTCTCTACCAGGCGGCGGTGCGGATGATGCGCGACGGACGCGGCCCGGGACCCTATCTTGAGCCGTCTCCCGGCGCGGCGGACGCCTTCTGGCGGGCCATGCCCTTCGCGCCTACCAAAGCGCAGCGGCGCACGCTTGAGGAAATCGCGCGCGATTTGGCGGGCGAGCGGGCCATGGCGCGCATGGTGCAGGGCGACGTGGGGAGCGGAAAGACCGCCGTGGCCATGGGCGCGATGCTGCTTTGCGCAAGGTCAGGCTGGCAGGCAGCCCTCATGGCGCCTACCGAGCTGCTGGCCCGGCAGCACTACGAGGGCATGCGCGCCTTCTTTGAGGCACAGGGGTATTCCTGTGGACTGCTGGTGGGCGGCATGCCCGCCGCCCAGCGGCGCGAGGCGCTCGAAAATATCGCGTCGGGCGCGTGGCGCGTGGTGGTGGGCACGCACGCGCTCATCAGCCGCGACGTGGTCTATCATCGTCTGGGTCTGTGCGTGACCGACGAGCAGCACCGCTTCGGCGTAGCCCAGCGCACCGCTCTCATCCACAAGGGTGGGGACGGCGCGCACGTTCCGCACCTGCTGGTCATGAGCGCCACGCCCATCCCCCGTTCACTGGCGCTGGTGCTCTACGGCGATTTGGACCTGTCCGTGATCGACGAGCTGCCACCCGGCCGCCTGCCGGTCAATACGCGCATCGTGAGCGAGGGCAAGCGCGAGGCCATGTACGGCTTTCTGCGCGATCAGCTCGCCGCCGGACGGCAGGCCTATGTCGTCTGCCCGCTGGTGGAGGAGGACGACGACGGGGAAGGCGCCCTCAAGGCCGTCATGGCGCATGCGCAGGCGCTGGCCCGCGGCCCGCTGAAGGACTTTCGCGTGGGCCTGACCTACGGGAGCCAGCCCTCCCGGGAAAAGATCGACGCGCTGGCCGATTTTGCCGCAGGCCACATTCAGGTGCTGGTGGCCACCACCGTGATCGAGGTCGGAGTCAACGTGCCAAACGCCACGGTGATGATCATCGAGGACGCGGACCGTTACGGCCTGGCCCAGCTGCATCAGCTGAGGGGCCGCGTGGGGAGGGGAAGCGGGCAGAGCTGGTGCTTTCTCATGGCCCGTCCCAACGACCGCCTGCGCGCTCTGGCCGCGACGAACGACGGCTTCGAGGTGGCCCGCGTGGATCTGGAGAAGCGCGGGCCGGGGGAACTGCTGGGCGTGCGCCAGCATGGTGCGGCGGCTCTGGCCGGAGTCACGCCGGCCCTGTGTGACGCGCAGCTGCTCTATGAGGCGGCACGCTGCGCCGAGTCGCTGTGGACCGTGCCGGAGCTGGCCCCGGAGCGCGACGCGGTGGCGCGTCAGGCCCGGCGGCGGCTGGAGCGGCTGGAGGAGCGCGTGTCCGTGAGCTGAGGGAACGAACGATTGAAAAATATCCCGGCTGGCAGTACAATAGCAGGGGGAAACGACCCCCGCGGGAAAGGACGTTTGTATGCATATTGTGCTCTATGAGCCGGAAATTCCGCAAAACACGGGGAATATCGCGCGTACCTGCGCTGCTACGGGCAGCATGCTGCACCTGATCGAGCCCCTGGGCTTCGAGCTGTCGGACCGCTATCTCAAGCGGGCTGGGCTGGACTACTGGCACATGATGCGGTACCGTGTATATGCGGATTTCGGGCGCTTTCTGGAGGCGTGGCCGGAGGCGCGCATGCACTTTCTGACCACCAAGGCCCCGCACGCCTATACGGAGGCGGCGTATGGCCCGGACGATTTTCTGGTCTTTGGCTGCGAAACGCGCGGCCTGCCGGAGTCGCTGCTTTCGCGGGTTTACGACCGGTGTGTGCGCATTCCCATGGCGCCGGGCGCGCGCAGCCTGAATTTGAGCAATTCCGTGGCCATCGTCGTCTACGAGGCGCTCAGGCAGCAGGGTTTTCCAGGCCTTGAAGCTCAGGGCAGCCTGACGGGAAGAGAGGACGACTCCGCCCCGTGGATGGATTATGTATGACCATTCGTTGTCACAAGGGAGGGATGCATATGGATGAACGCACGCGCCGATTTCAGCGCCATGACGACCAGCAGGAGGACGAGCTGCGTCTGGATGAGGTGCTTGAGCCCTATGAACAGGGCGAGCCGGATGCATACGGCGACGCCGGGCAGGACTTTGCGCCCTACGGGGAAGATCAGCCGCCCTATGAGGAGCAGCCCTACGACGGGAACCTGTCGTCTTACGAGCAGCCCTATGAGGAGGAAAACCAGCCCCCCTATGGCGACCCCTATGACGAGGAGTATTCCGACTATCATGAGGCCATGGACGAAGCCATCAACGAGGCCGGACGGTTCAGGGTGGCCATGGGCGTGTTCGACACCGTGAGCATTCTGGTGGGCATTGGCGTGATCCTCCTGCTGGTGGCGATGCTGGTATCGCTGGTGGGGTGGCTTCGGTCGGACATCCTGCATTCCGCGCTGCTTTTGCAAAGCGGCCTGCAATAACCGCCGCGGAGGAAAGCGTCATGCGTATTTCATGGGAGCAGCTCAGCCAGAATATTGAAAGCTGCCGGGCATGCGGATTGGCGTCCGGATGTCTGCACAAGGTTCCCGGACAGGGCGACCCGCGCGCGCCGCTGATGCTGATCGGGGAGGGGCCGGGCCGGCAGGAGGACCTGGAAGGGCTGGCCTTTGTAGGTCCCGCGGGTCAGCTGCTCACGCGCATGCTCGCCGCCATCTCGCTTCCGCGCGATCGCGTCTACATCTGCAACGTGGTCAAGTGTCGTCCGCCGAACAATCGCCAGCCTACGCCGGAAGAGATGGATGCGTGCCTGCCGCACCTGCGCGGACAGGCGGCGCTGGTGCGGCCGCGGGTGATTCTGCTGCTGGGAGCTACGGCCGTGGCCGCCGTGCTGGGTCCGCAGGAGCGCATCACGCGCTGCCGGGGCCAGTGGTTCGAGCGCAAGGGAACGCATATCATCGCGACCTACCATCCCTCGGCGCTGCTGCGCGACCCCGGCAAAAAGCGCGCGGCATGGGAGGACCTGCAATGCCTGCGGCAGCGGCTCATCGAGCTTTCGCTCTACCCCGACCTATTGAAGGAGGACAGGCCATGAACGCCATGGACCGGTTTCGCAGGGAATGTACGGCTTTTTTTGAGGCGCTGGAGGGCGGGGCGCAAAGGCAGCTGGTTTTTGGCGACGGCCTGACGGACGGGCCGGTGCTCATGCTGGTGGGCGAAGCGCCCGGCGAGCAGGAGGCGCTGGAGGGCAGGCCCTTCGTGGGCAAGGCCGGGCGCAACCTGGCCGGCTTTCTGGAGGCGTTGGGCCTGCGCCGCAGCGAGATCTATACGACCAATGTCGTAAAGGTGCGCCCTACGCGCACGAGCGCCGCGGGGCGCGTGGTCAACCGCCCGCCCAGCCGCGAGGAAAAGGCGCTCTTCACCCCATGGCTTATGCGCGAGGTGGCGGTGGTGCGCCCGCAGGCGCTGGTGACGCTGGGCAACGTGGCGCTGCAGGCTTTCGTCCGTGAAACCGTGGGACAGGCCCACGGCTCCTGGCGGCGAGCCGTCGTGGCCCCGCCGGCGGCGGCGGCCTTTACGCTTCCGCTGTTTGCGCTGTATCATCCCGCCTCGGTCATCTATAACCCGGCCCTCAAGGAACGCTACGAGCAGGACCTGGCGGCGCTCGCTGCCTCCCTTCGCGCGCCCTCGGACGGCCTGGGCGACATTTGAGCGCGTCAGCAGCGGCCTTGGACGCGCGCCTCATGACAAACCGGCGCGCATATGGTAGGATACCATAGAAGCCGCGGGCCAACCCGCCGGTCAAACGGGAGGGAAAACTATGTGGGAACTGCTTTTGGCCAATCTGCCCATCGTCGCCTGTTTTTTGCTGGGGCTGGGTTTGCTGATTGTGGAGGTATTCATGCCGGGCTTCGGCCTGCCGGGCATTTCAGGCATCATCCTGGAGGTGGTGAGCATCGTGCTCACCTACCTGTGGCATGGCGGCCTGGCCGCTCTGGGCATGACGCTGATCATTCTGGCGGTGGTCGGCATTGTGATATCGCTGGCGCTGCGTTCGGTCAACAAGGGCCGGCTGTCCAAATCGCCCATCATCCTTAACGATGAGGAAAGCGCTGCCGACGGGTATGTGGCCACGCGGGACATGGAGGTTTTTCTGGGCAAGGAAGGCGTGACCACCACCGTGCTCCGGCCCACCGGCATGGCCGAATTTGACGGTGTAAAGCTTAACGTCGTAGCCGACGGCGAATATATTCCCAAGGACGCGCGTGTGCGGGTGGACCATGTGGAGGGCGCGCGCGTGGTGGTGCGCAGGCTGCGCACGGCGGAAGAATGATCATTTGCGCCTGGCGCGTCATATGAGGGGACAACGACCGGACGCATCGAAAGCATAAGGAGGAATCATCGTGAACGCACAATCTTTGCTCAATTACATGGAGGATGCGGCAAGCCCGCTGAGCACGCTGCTGTGGATCGGCATAGCGATCGTGGTGGCGATTATCCTGGTGGTGGTGTTCCTGCGCTTCGTGCCCCTGGGCCTGTGGATTACCTCGCTGGCGGCGGGCGTGCACATCAGCATCAGCTCCCTGGTGGGCATGCGGCTGCGCCGCATCCAGCCCAAGCGCCTGGTCGAGCCGCTCATCAAGGCCCGCAAGGCAGGCCTGGACGTGACCCTGTCCAAGCTGGAGACGCACTTCCTGGCCGGCGGCAACGTCGATCGGGTCATCAACGCGCTCATCGCCGCTCAGCGCTCCAATATCGAAATGCCCTTTGAAAAGGCTTCCGCGATCGATCTGGCAGGCCGCGACGTGCTTCAGGCCGTGCAGATGAGCGTGACCCCCAAGGTGATTGAAACACCCGTGGTCGCCGCCATCGCCAAGGACGGCATCGAGCTGCGCGCCAAGGCCCGCGTGACGGTCCGCACCAACATCGAGCGCCTGGTCGGCGGCGCGGGAGAGGAAACCATCATTGCCCGCGTGGGCGAGGGCATCGTCACCACGGTGGGTTCCAGCGAAACCCACAAGCAGGTGCTGGAGAACCCGGACCTGATCAGCCGCACGGTGCTCAACAAGGGTCTGGACGCCGGCACGGCGTATGAGATCCTGTCCATCGACATCGCGGACGTGGACGTGGGCCGCAACGTGGGCGCCCAGCTGCAGATGGACCAGGCAGAGGCAGACCGCCGCATCGCTCAGGCGCGGGCGGAGGAGCGCCGCGCCATGGCTGTGGCGCGCGAGCAGGAGATGAAAGCCTCCGTGCAGGAGATGCGCGCCCGCGTGGTCGAGGCCGAAGCCGAGGTGCCCAAGGCCATGGCCGCCGCGCTGCGCGAGGGCAAGCTGGGCGTGATGGACTACTACCAGATGAAGAACGTGGAGGCCGATACCACCATGCGCGAGAGCATCGCCAAGGTGAGCGCGCCCCCGGCGGCTCCGGAAGGCAAGAAGTAACGCCGGCGCGTGACACGCCGCGGGAGGTGTTTGGATGGACAGCATCCTGGCGCTGATCATCGTGTTCTGGATTGTGTCGGCGTTCAGCAAGGCGCTGAACCCCAAGAAAAGGGCGGGGCAGGCCGGCAAAAAGCGGGTGACTACGTGGGTGAGCGGACCGGCGAAAAAACCGGCTGCGCCGGAGCAGGAGCCTGCCGATTCGCCTCCGGTCGTCCAGCAGAGCTTTATGATGCCCCCGCTGGAACCCCGCCCCGCGCGTGCGGGCAGCCTGGAGGGCGCCTCCACCGAGGGCAGGGATACCTGCGACCCCACGCTGGGGCATGACCGGCGTCGGACTGCCGCATACGCGGGCAGCATGGGGGCCGTCTCCAACGAGGGCAAGGACACCTGCGACCCCGCGCTGGGCCATGACCGCCGCAGCGCCCAAGCGCGCGGAGACGAACCGCGCATCGCTCCCGGAGGGCGCCGGGAAAGTCAATCGCAGGCGCGCCGCCACACCGCCGCGCCCATGGAGGACGCATACGCGCCGGACGAGGGACTTGTGCCTGAACTGGACGCGCAGGCGCTGGTCCAGGGCATAGTGATGAGCGAAATCTTAAAGCGCCCGAACGAACGCAAATGGGGCTGGCGGTAACGCCGCCCCTTTTTTCGGAAGAAACGGAGAAGAGAACATGACCGATCAGGAACCGCTGCGCGTGCTGATTGCCGATGACGATGCCGGCATGCGCACCGTGATGCGCAAAATCATCGCAAAGGTGGAAGGCTTTACGCTGGTAGCCGAAGCCGGAGACGGAAAAACCACGTTGGAGCTGACCGAACAGCTCAAGCCCAACGTGGTGTTTCTGGATGTGGAAATGCCAAACATGAGCGGCGTGGAATGCGCCCGCGCCATACAGGACATGGACCCGGCCATCGTCATCATTTTCGCCACGGCGCACGATACCTACATGGGCGACGCCTTTGAGGTGTACGCCTTCGACTATCTGGTCAAGCCCTTCAAGGTGGACCGCGTGATTCAAACGCTGGAGCGGGCGCGCGACCGTCTGCTGCGGCGCGACGTAAGGCCTGTGGGCGCGCCGGTCCCCGCTGTTCCGCGCGCGGCGGAGGGCAGGCTGATGCTGCGCCACCGCGAGGGCGTGAGCTTCATCGACCTTCAGGACATTCTTCTGGTGCAGCGCGAGGACCGTGCCACCGTGCTCTATACGGCGGACGGGGGCCGCTATGTCACCAGCGACTCCCTGGCAGAGATGGAGGAGCGCCTGCACAGCGACGCGTTCTTCCGCTGTCACAAGTCCTATATCATCAACCTCAACCACATCAAGGACATCACGCCCTACGGGCGCTGGACCTATGTGGTGCGCCTGGAAAACACCAGGCACGACGCCCTCATCACCCACGAGAAATACGAGGAGCTGGAGCGCATGTTCCGCTAATTCCTTACAGGGAATACAAAATGCCGCCCAGCACGCCCGCGCCCGCCATCACCCAGATGGGGTCGGGCTTGAAGATGCGAAGCGACGCCAGCGCCGCCAAAAAGAGGCCCAGCGCGCGCAGATCCACCATGGACAGGTTGATGGCTTCGCTGCCGAACAGCGCCAGCAGCAAAATGCTCAGCCCTGCCGACGCGATCATCGCGACCACGGCGGGGCGCACGCCGCCCAGCACGCCCTGGATGGCCGAAAGGCTGCGGTAGCGGTAATACACCCAGGCCAGCAGCAGCGCAATCACGCAGGAGGGCAGCACGCAGCCCGCGGTGGCCACCAGCGCGCCGCTGACGCCCGCGATGCGCATGCCCACAAACGTGGCGGAGTTGATGGCGATGGGTCCGGGTGTCATCTGCGAGAGGGTGACGATGTCGGTGAATTCCGTCAGCGTCAGCCACGGATGTACCTCAACCACCTGATGCTGAATCAGCGGCATGGCGGCATAGCCCCCGCCGATGCTGAACAGGCCGATCTGAAAAAAGCTCCACAGCAGCTGCCAGTAGATCATGCCGACGCTCCCTTCTTCGTATCCGCGCGCCACTGAGCCAGCCCGATGAGCGCGCAGGCCAGCAGAATCAACAGGATATGCACATCAAAAAACCAGGAGGCGATGAACGCGCCCGCCAGCGTCACGATGGGCACGGCCCGCTTGCGGCCGATGATCTGCCCTGCCATGGTCAAAACCACGTCGAAGATGACCGCGGCCACGCCCGCCTGCATACCCTTCATGACCCGGCTGATGATCGGGTTGGAGCGGAACGCATCGTAGAAAAGCGATATCACTGAAAGAATCACCAGCGGCGGGATGACCGTGCCCAGCATGGTCACCAGCGCCCCCGGCACGCCCGCCACCCGGTAGCCCAGCAAAATGGCGGCATTGACCGCGATGGGCCCCGGAGACGACTGGGCGATGGCCGTCAGGTCCAGCATCTCCTGCTCCTCCAGCCAACCCAGCCGATCCACAAACTGCTTGCGCATCAGCGGTATGATCACATAGCCGCCTCCGAAGGTGAAGGCGCTGAGCTTGAAGGTGGACAGAAACAAAATGCCGAAGGTGTGCGCGTCACGGCGCATTTTAGCTCCCCCTTTCCATTTGATTGCTAAGTATAGCACGCGTCCCGCAGGCTGGCAAGCTTGCGGGAATCTTTAATTGGGGGCTTGACAGGAAAGAAAGCTTGCGCTAAAATGAACATCGTTCACATGAACTGCGTTCATTTTGAGGGGAGGAAGGGCGATGAAGGCTGCGGCAACGTGCCGCGAGGAGATTGTGCGCGCCGCGATTGCGCTCAAGCAAAGCGCCGGGGAGATCGGCATGCGGCAGATCGCGCAGGCGTGCGGAGTGGCGGTGGGTACGGTGTACCATTACTTTCCCGATAAAACAACGCTGCTGATTGCGGCCGTGGAGCAGGTCTGGCGGGAGATCTTTGCCCCGCTGATGAAACCCGGTCTGCCGGGGGATGCTCTTTCCCTGGTGGAGGCCATGGGCGGATGCATCCGTGAGGGCAGGCGCCGCTATCCGGGGTTCTTTTCGGCGCACGGACTGGCCTTTGACGATGCGGAGCGGGGACGCGCCGCCATGGACGAAGCCACCGGACACATGCGCGCCATGTTGGCGGAGGCATTTGCGCCCCATGCGGCGGAGTTGCCCGAACCGCTGACGCCTCAGGCGCTCGCGGATTTTACGCTGGATTGTTTCAAGATGGATCTGATGACCGGGCGCGACCGCACGGCGCTGATCGGGGCGCTGCTCAGGGGCGTGCTCACGAGCGGAAAGGAAGCATGACCATGCAGGCAATCATGGAAACCGTATTCGATGTTCTCTACCTGACCACCGTACTCTTTCTGGGCGTGCGCATGCTGCGCACGGGCGGCGCAAACCGGCAGCACCGGCTGTTTGGCGCCATGGCCGTGACGCTGGGGGCGGGCGACGCGTTCCATCTGGTTCCGCGCGCCGTTGCGCTGTGTACTACAGGGCTGGAAAACTACACAACCGCGCTGGGCGCGGGCAAGTTTATCACCTCCATCACCATGACCGTCTTTTATGTGCTGCTGTACTACGTGTGGCGGCTGCGCTACGAGGTGAAGGGGAAGCGGGGCCTGACAGCGCTGGTCTATGCGCTGGCGGCGTCGCGCGTCGCGCTGTGCCTGTTCCCGCAAAACCGCTGGCTGGACGCGGATGCGCCGGTCATCTGGGGCGTGTGGCGCAACATTCCCTTTGCGCTGCTGGGCCTTTTGATCATCGTGCTGTTTTACCGGAGCGCCAGGGAGCATCACGACCAGGCGTACCGCTGGATGTGGCTGACCATCGTGCTCAGCTTTGCCTTCTATATCCCCGTGGTGCTCTGGGCCGACGCCGCGCCGCTCATCGGTATGCTGATGATCCCCAAGACCTGCGCCTATGTGTGGACCGTCTGGATTGGCTACAGCGACATGAGAAAAACGGCGCGCGCCTGACCGCAGACATGGCAACCTGCCCCCTGAAAACAGCCGCTTGGCGCTCCGCATCTTGTGCGGGGCGCCCTTCTTTGCTATGCTGGCGGTGCAAGGGGGGAAGCGCGATGAACATCAGGGTGGAGCATGGGCCGGGGGAAGTGCAGGTCATTCTGCGGGGTCCGGAGGACAGTGCCGAGCTGCTTCGGATTCTGGCGCTGCTTGAGCAGGACGCAACCCGGCTGTGGGTCTGGGACGAATGCCGGCGCACGGTCGCCCTGCCCATCCGGGACATCATCTGGGGAGAGGTGGTGGATGACAAGGTGTTCCTCTACACCGCCGCGGAGATGTACCAGACGGCGCTGGGCCTGGGCATGCTGGAGAGCCGCTGGGAGCATCTGGGGCTGTTTCGCTGCGCCAAATCGGCGCTGGTGAACCTCAACGCCATTCAGGCGCTGCGCAGCCTGGGCGGCAACCGGATTGAAGCCACGCTGAAAAACGGGGAAAAGATCGTTGTTTCGCGCCGCTACGCGCCCCTTTTGCGAGAGAGAATACAGGACGGAGGCTGACAAAATGAAACGTTTTCTCGGACTTTACCGCTGGGCCATGCAGATGAAGCTGCGCATGGGAATCTACACCCTCGCGCTGCTGCTTTGCAAAATGGTGTGGAACGCCATACAGGGAGTGAATTATGTTCTTTCGCTGGAAATTGTCGGCATGTGGGTTGCCTGCCTGCTCTTTGCCGTGGTGGAAACCATCCTGCTGCCCCGGGAAAAAGAACCCACCCCGGTTCGCACCGTGGCGTGGGTCCTTGTGGGCAACGTCATTTTCTGGGGCGGCTCTCTGTGGCTGGGCTGGTTTGCGGGCGTCCCCCTCTGGGGCGGCGCGGTGCTGGTGCTGCTGCTGGAGGCGGGTCTGGCGGCCATGTGGTTTGGCGACCACGTGGCCATGCGCGCCGACAGCGCCGTCCTCAACCGCCAGCTGCGCGCCTTTCAGCGGCGGCAGGAACATGCCGGGGATGATGTGAGGTAACGGCGCCGCGTCCCGTTTCAGACGTCGGTCCATAGGATGAGGCGCGGCTTGTCAAAGGAGCGGTCGCTTGCGGCGTTATACGGATCGATCAGCTCCGCGGTCTGCGCGTTGATGAGCATAGACCCCCAATAGGAGGAAACGGCGTCGTACTGCTGTCTGTGGGGGGCGTCCGGCGTTTCCGCGTCGGGGTACAGCTCGCCTTCCACCACCCATGTGGGCAGGAGGGTGAAGGCGGAGCCCGTTTCGTTGAGCCATACGGCGTATCCCAGCCGCAGGCTGCCGATGCGCCTCAGCCGCCCTGCCCGGATGAGATCGAGACAGGTTTCCTTCACCTGCTCGAAGCCGCACAGCGGCACATCTTCCGCGAGCATCGCGGCGGGGCTGAGCAGATGGAACTGAAGACTCCGGTACATCTCCTCCAGCCCGATGCTTTTCAGCCCCTGCGTGATGGCGATGGCGCCGTGATACCGCTGCGTCTCCCGGCTGTTTGTGCCGGCGTAGCGCGTGAAGCTCTCCGCCGCGCCGCAGAGGACAGGAATGCCCTCGACCACCTGATCGAAATAGACCATAAGCGTCGCTTCCGATTCCGGCAGGGGGTCGCCCGAATAGGTGTCGGTCCTGGAATCGTACTTCATGTCCCCCTGATAGGCGATGAGCCGGTGGGGCAGAAGCGTGATGTCCTCGTCGGGATAGAGGCCCTCCCATGCCTCCAGCAGAAGCGCCTGCGCCTGCGCGACGGTGGTGGCGTTGTTGAACGCATAGGCCGTGTCCGGGTCAAATTCGCCAAACTGGCGGAGAATGGGGTACTGGTTGTAACCCTCCGGCACGACGGAAGCGGGATGGCTTTTTTGCGCGGCGCTCTTGACAAGGCGGTTGGGCACGTCGATGCGCAGAAAGCCTGTGCTCATCCACTGCTCGGCGTCACCGGTGATGACGGACGCCTCGGAGGACCTGCCCTCCGCAAGGGGAATGGGGTTGGCCTCCAGGGCGGGAAAGCGCTCCACGTCCGGCACCGCCACGTCCAGATCAATGGAAATCTTCCGGCCGCAGGCGTACACCGTCTCTCGCCAGCTGCCCGGACAGGTTTCCCTGAGCTGCGAAATGGTTTGAAATTTCGGGTTTTCCGCCCTCCCGGCGGACAGGCTGCCTGTGGCCAGCACAAGGCAGGCACAAGCACAAAGCAGACGGCTTTTCATGGCGTTTCCTCCTGTTTGGCAATTTCATCACACTTGCGCAAGCGCTTCTCAAGCGCGCCGGCGCTCGTTTCGGGCTTCTTAACTATAAAGAGTCCGAAACGGGCGCTTTGGTTCATTCAGTCATGGATTTTACCCCCTTTTAACAAAAGCGGCACTGTTGCTTTAACACACGCGCCGTATACTTTCACCCGTAGAAAGAACCAAGGAGGTACATGAACATGAAAAAGTTTCTGGGGATTCTTCTGAGCCTGGCGCTGCTGGCCGGCGCGACCGCCGCGATGGCCGAATTTGACTACGCGCAGGACATCACCGTGGTCAGCCGTGAGGAAGGCAGCGGCACGCGCGGCGCGTTCATCGAGCTGCTGGGTGTGGAAAAGAAGGACGAGTCCGGCAACAAGGTGGACTACACCACCGAGGAAGCCGTCATCACCAACAGCACCAACGTGATGATGACCACCGTCGCGGGCAATGAGGCCGCCATCGGCTACTCCAGCATGGGCTCGCTCAACGAAACCGTCAAGGCGCTTCAGGTGGACGGTGTGGAAGCCACCGTGGAGAACATCAAGTCCGGCGACTACAAGGTAGCCCGTCCCTTCAACATCGCTACCAAGGGCGAAGTGAGCGAGGTTGCGCAGGACTTCATCTCCTACATCCTCTCCGCCGAGGGCCAGGCCGTCGTGTCCGAGAACGGTTACATCCCGCTGGATGACGCTCCCGCCTATGCCGGCAAGCAGGTTTCCGGCAAGATCGTCGTGGCAGGCTCCTCCTCCGTCACCCCTGTGATGGAAAAGCTCAAGGAAGCCTACGCCGCCCTCAACCCCAACGCTGAAATCGAGATTCAGCAGAGCGACTCCACCACCGGCATGCAGAGCGCCATCGACGGCGTGTGCGACATCGGCATGGCCTCCCGCGACCTCAAGGACAGCGAGCTGGAAGCGGGCCTGACCGGCACCACCATCGCCATGGACGGCATCGCCATCATCGTAAACCCCGCCAACCCGGTCGAGAGCATGACCGTCGAGGAAATCGAGCAGATCTTCACCGGCGCCGTCACCACCTGGGAAGGCTTCCAGAAGTAAAACCATGGGCGGCAAGTTTCGTGAAACGGCCATGCGGTGCGTGTTCTGCGCTACCGCATGCGCCTGTATCCTGGCGGTTCTGCTGATTTGCTTCTTCCTCTTCGCCAACGGCCTGCCCTTCTTCGGCGAGGTCAGCCTGTGGGATTTCCTCACGGGCGAAAAGTGGAAGCCCGGCAACGGCATCTTCGGAATTCTGCCCATGATTCTGGGCAGCATCTACGTCACGGGCGGCGCGCTGCTGCTGGGCGCGCCGCTGGGAATCCTTACGGCCATCTACCTGGTCAGGTTCTGTCCCACGCGTCTCTATCGCGTGCTCAAGCCTGCTGTGGCGCTGCTGGCCGGCATCCCTTCGGTGGTCTACGGCTTTTTCGGGCTGACGGCCATTGTGCCCTTCGTGAAGGAAACCTTCGGCGGGGACGGAAACAGCATGCTGACCGCGTGCATCCTGCTGGCGATGATGATTCTTCCTACAATCATTCTGCAGGCGGAATCCGCGATTCGCGCAGTACCCGAAAGCTATTTCGAAGGCAGCCTTGCCCTGGGGGCGACGAGGGAGGCCAGTGTGCTGCGCACGGTGGTTCCCGCCGCCAGAAGCGGTATTCTGGCTGCCATCATCCTGGGCGTGGGGCGCGCCGTGGGCGAGACCATGGCCGTGATGATGGTGGCGGGCAACCAGGCCCGCATGCCCAAGGGTCTTTTGAAGGGCATCCGCACCATGACCGTCAACATCGTTATGGAAATGGGCTACGCGACGGATCTTCATCGCGAGGCGCTCATCGCCACCGGCGTGGTGCTGTTTGTGTTCATCTTGCTGATCAACGCGCTGTTTTCAGCGCTGAACAGGAGGCAGGTGCAATGAAGCGCGCTCGCTTGTTCCTCAAAAACGCGGCGCGGTATCCGGGCTCGTTTCTGGTGCGCCTTTTGTGCGCGGCGGCATCGCTGATTGTGGCGGGCGCGCTTGCGCTGATTATCGGATACATCCTCATCACCGGCATTCCCAACCTCAAGCCCAGCCTCTTTGCGCTGGAATACAACAGCGATAACGTGAGCCTGCTGCCGGCCCTGTTCAATACCGTCATCATGACGCTCCTGTCTTTGCTGCTGGCCGTGCCGCTGGGCGTGGGCGGGGCGATCTATCTGGCCGAATATGCCAACCGTTCCTCCAGAATCGTCAAGGCCGTGCGCCTCACCGCCGAAACGCTCGCGGGCATCCCTTCCATCCTGTATGGGCTGTTTGGCATGATGTTCTTCGTCACCTCGCTTCGGTGGAGCTATTCGCTGCTGGCGGGCGGCATGACGCTGGCGGTGATGATTCTGCCCCTCATTTTGCGCACCACCGAGGAGGCGCTGCTCTCCATCCCCGACAGCTACCGCGAGGGCAGCTTCGGCCTGGGCGCGGGCAGGCTGCGCACGGTCACGCGCATCGTGTTGCCCCCGGCCATGAGCGGCATCCTGGCGGGCGTGATCCTGGCCATCGGGCGCGTGGTGGGGGAAACGGCCGCCCTCATCTACACCGCCGGCACCGTCGCGGACTGGCCCAAGGGCGTGATGAGCTCCGGCCGCACGCTGGCGGTGCATATGTACGTGCTCTCCGGTGAGGGCCTGCATGTGAACGAGGCGTCCGCCACGGCGGTGGTGCTGCTGGTGATCGTGGTGGGCATGAACGCCCTGAGCGCCTTTGTAGCCAAGAAACTGACAAGGGGATAGCGCATGGATAAGCTGAAGATTGAAAATCTCGATCTCTACTACGAGAAGTTCCACGCCCTCAAGGGCATCGACCTGAGCATTCCGCGCAACCGCATCGCGGCGTTTATCGGGCCGTCCGGCTGCGGCAAGAGCACGCTGCTCAAGACCCTCAACCGCATGAACGACCTGGTGCCCGGCTGCCGCGTGACCGGCAGGGTGCTGCTGGACGGCACCGACGTGCTGACCCCGGATACCGATGTGAACCTGCTGCGCAAGCGCGTGGGCATGGTGTTTCAAAAGCCCAATCCCTTCCCCATGAGCGTGTATGACAACATCGCCTACGGCCCGCGCACGCACGGCGTTCACGGGCGGGCTCGCCTGGACGAGCTGGTGGAGCAGTCCCTGAGGCAGGCGGCCATCTGGGACGAGCTCAAGGACCGGCTGCAAAAAAGCGCCATGGCCCTTTCCGGCGGCCAGCAGCAAAGGCTGTGCATCGCCCGCGCCCTGGCCGTGCAGCCGGAGGTGCTGCTCATGGACGAGGCGACCTCCGCGCTTGATCCCATCTCCACCGGCAAAATCGAGGAACTGGTGGTGGAGCTCAAGGAACAGTACACCATCGTGATGGTCACGCACAACATGCAGCAGGCCCTGCGCGTAAGCGACCAGACCTCCTTTTTCCTGCTGGGGGAAATCGTGGAGACGGGCCCCACGGAAAAGCTGTTCTCCAACCCCCGCGAAAAGCGCACCGAGGATTATATCACAGGGAGGTTCGGCTGATATGCGCCGGCAATTTGACGAGCAACTGGAAGAGCTGGCCCGGGAGATGATCTCCATGGGCGCGATGATCGAAAGCGCCATCGACAAGGCGTGCGACGCGCTGATGCGCCATGACGTGGCCCTGGCCCGAAGCGTGATGGAGGCCGATCACCTCATCGACCAGAAGGAGCGCGCCATCGAGGGCATGTGTCTGCGCCTGCTTCTGATGCAGCAGCCCATCGCGCGCGACCTGCGCAAGGTGAGCTCCGCGCTGAAAATGATCACGGACATGGAGCGCGTGGGCGATCAGGCGGCCGATATCTGCGAAATCGTCACCGTCATGGACGGTATGGAGGGCCTGGACGATCCCGGCCTGATGCGCGACATGGCGCGCGAGACCGTCGATATGGTCCACAAGGTCATTGACGCATACGTTGCCAGTGATGTACACTTGGCACGGGCGGTCATGGCGGCCGACGACGTGGTGGACGATCTGTTCATGCGCGTGAAGGCCGAGCTGATTGCGTTCCTGACGCACAATGCGTCCAGGGGCCAGCAGGCGCTGGATATTCTGATGATCGCCAAATACTTTGAACGCATCGGGGATCACGCCGTCAACATCGGGGAATGGGTGGAATTCTCCGTGACCGGTTCCTATAAGGGAGAAGAGCTTCAATGATCTATGTCGTAGAGGACGATCCGGGTATCCGCGAGCTGGAATGCTATGCGCTGAAACAGGCGGGCTTTGAGGCGCGCGGCTTTGAGGAAGGAGAGTCCTTTCTGGAGGCTGTGCGCGTTCAGCTTCCGCAGCTGGTGCTGCTGGATGTGATGCTGCCCGGCGAGGACGGCAATCGCCTGCTGGCCCGGCTCCGGCAGGACACCCGCACGCGCCGCCTGCCGGTGATCATGGTCACGGCGCGCGGGACGGAAATGGACAAGGTGCAGGGCTTGGACGGCGGCGCGGACGATTACATCGTGAAACCCTTCGGCGTGATGGAACTGCTCAGCCGCGTGAGGGCGGTGCTCAGGCGCGCCAGGGACGAGCAGCCCCAGGACGAGCTGGCCGCGGGCAGCCTGCGCATGGATGTGGCGCGGCACCGGGTCTTTGCCCACGGGCGCGACGTGACGCTTACCCACATGGAATTTGAGCTGCTGCGCTACCTGCTGATCAACCGGGGCATTGCGCTTACGCGCGAGCGCCTGCTGGACGCGGTATGGGGCGTGGATTATCCCGGCGATACCCGCACCGTGGACGTGCACATGCGCACCCTGCGCGTCAAGCTGGGTCAGGCCAGCCGCTGCCTGCAAACGGTGCGCGGCGTGGGCTACCGATTGGAGGATGCGGATGCAGAAGAGAATCTTTAGAGGTCTGCTGCTGCTCACGCTGGCCACGGCGCTGGTGATCGGCCTGTTGTCAACGGCGGTGTATTACCACTGGTCCGGCGAGCAGCTGGAAGGGCAGCTCTGGCAGGAGCTGGACATGCTGTCCACGCTGCTTAAGCAGGCCGCGGACCAGGACGCCGAGGAAGCCGCGCTCAAGGCGCTTCACATGCCCAACCGCCTGACGTGGATTGCGCCGGACGGCACGGTGCGCTACGACAACCAGAGCAATGCCGCGGGCATGGAAAACCACCTCGGCCGCGAGGAAATCGTGCAGGCGAGCGAAACGGGCGCCGGCTTTTCCCGACGTTTTTCGCAAACGCTGCTGGAGGAGCGGCTCTACTGCGCTCAAAAACTGTGGGACGGAAGCTACCTGCGCCTCTCCGCCACGCAGAGCAGCCTGGCCGGCTCGCTGTGGCGCATGGGCTGGGCGCTGGCGGCGGGCATCGCGGCGGTATGGATCGCCGTCGCTGTGCTATCCCGCCTTTGGACACGGTCGCTGGTGAGACCCATCAACGAAATCAATCTGGAAAAACCGCTGGACAACCGCGTCTATGACGAGCTGACGCCCATGCTGCGCCGCATGGCGGAACAGAATCGCCGGCTGGAGACGCAGATGCGGGAGATCGACGCGCGGCGGGGCGAATTGGAAACGATTATCGGTCACATGAACGAAGGTCTGCTGATTCTGGATGCGCACCGGCATGTGCTTCTGATGAACGACAGCGCGCGGGGCATTTTGCACACGGACCGGCCTGTGGACGGAAAAACGCCGCTTTCCATGTACAACCGCTCGCAGACACTGCTGGACGCGGTGGAAAAGGCCATTGCGGAGGGCGGCGCGCACGCGGAGATGAGCGCGGGCGGGCGCGAATATCTGCTCACGGCCAGCACCGTGCGCCACAACGAGGGTCTGGTGGTGCTTTTGCAGGATGTGACCGAGCGCAACGCCTCCGAGACGGCGCGCAAGCGCTTCACCGCCAACGTCAGCCATGAGCTTCGCACGCCCCTGACCACCATCTCCGGCTATGCCGAGCTGATGCAGAGCGGCATGACCGAGCCCGGCGATATACCGGTGTTCGCCCGCAAGATCTACAACGAAAGCCGCCGCCTGCTCAAGCTGATCGAGGACATCATGCACCTGAGCAAGCTGGACGAGGGCTTTGCCGCGGGATGCCTGCGCAGGGTGGACCTGCTGGAGGCCGCCCGCGCGGCCATGGAGGAAAATGCCGAAGCTGCCGCGGAGAGAAACGTGACCTTGCGCCTGACGGGCGAGAGCGTCTGGATCAACGCAGACCCCACGCTGCTGGATGAGATGCTGCGCAACGTGATCGAAAACGGCGTCAAGTACAACCGTCTCAACGGCGAAGTACAGGTGGAGGTGAGCCGCCTAGCGGACGGCGCGTGCGTGCGCGTGAGCGATACGGGCATCGGCATTCCCCCGGAGCATCAGGACAAGGTGTTCGAGCGCTTCTACCGTGTGGACGGCAGCCGCTCCAAGCAGACGGGCGGTACGGGTCTGGGCCTGTCCATCGTCAAGCACGGTGCGGAATACCACCATGCCAGAATAGCGCTGAACAGCGAGGCGGGCCGCGGCACCGTGGTGACGCTGACCTTCCCGCTGGCTATGGACGAAGAACGCGGCGCGTAATGAGCATCAAGGCGCTTCCGCCCTGTCCGGACGGGAGCGCCTTGATGCTTTCCTGTTTTTACAACCGGTCAGGCATTGCCGCCGGTTTCGCCCTCGTCGATGGGATCGGGCTCCACGGGCCGCAGGTCCGGGCGGGTATCCTCCTCGTCCTCCCCGTCCGCATCCGGTACGTCAAGCGCCTCGCCCGCCTCCTCCACCTCGTTTTCCCAGTCCGACCCGTCCATACCCGCGGCGGCGTCCGGCAGGGCGTCCTCCTCTTCCGGTACGGATTCACTTTCCGTCACAGCCTCCGCGCTCTCTTGTGCCTCGGTTTCCACGCGCGCATAGCGCTGGGCGCGCAGCACGGTCAGCTGCTCATCCAG
This sequence comes from uncultured Eubacteriales bacterium, assembly GCA_944349545.1. Taxonomy (GTDB): domain Bacteria; phylum Bacillota; class Clostridia; order Christensenellales; family Aristaeellaceae; genus Limiplasma. The sequence continues at coordinate 7,862 of CALVNG010000012.1, read as the reverse complement.
AGCGCTCAGCTCGCTGAGCATATCGCCCAGCGGCTGGGGCATGGGCTCGCCCTGCTGCCACAGATCCAGCGCCCGCACCGGGATTTCGCTGAGCAGCTCGCGCCGGCGGGTTTCCAGGTTGATTTCGTTGAGCTTCTGATGGGCGTTGGTGGCCATGTTGCTGGCCCCCTTGCCCAGCGCCTCCAGTCCCTTGAGAAAAGCCATTTTTACATTGTTGCCCAAAGCTGCCATGCTGCTAACATCCTTTCTTTTTTTCGATGGCGGGATTGGACCGCACGTGGCAAAAGCCTGGCCTTCCCGCAGTAAAACGCCTTCCCCTCAACAGTCTACGCTACCGTCAGGCGGCGGATACCCGCACGCGTCCGGCAGCCCTGCGCGGGTGACGCGCCGTTTCCCCCTCTGACGCCCATTATACCATATTGTGGCCGAACGCGGCTTTTTCAGCCGCCGGGCGTCTAAAAGTTTACATGCCCGCTACCAGTGCAGAAGGAGCGCGTCGCTTTCGCACACGAAACAAGTGCGCTCCACGGGCAGGATTTCGCCGTCCAGCTGCAGCCGCATGCCCGGCGAGGTCAGGATGCAACGGCTCGCGCGGTAGTTGTGCGCAGGCGGATGCTTGAACAGCGTGCCCATCATCAGCGAGGGCAGGTAAAACGGAATTTTCCAGCGTGGCACCGCGTCCACCAGCTGAATGTCGAACAGACCGTCGGTCACGTCGGCCTTCGGCGTGATGGGAATGCCGCCGCCGATGAAGCGTCCGTTGCCCACCGAGCAGATCATGTACTGGCCGTCCAGCACCACGTCCCCGCCGATTTCCACATGCATGGGAATGGGCCGAAACGCAGAGATCGCGCGCAGCACCCCGTAAAGGTAAGACCAGATGCCGTGAAGCCGCTTGCGCGCCGCGTTGGCAAAGTCCAGCACCATCACGTCGAATCCCGCGCCGCCCACGTTGAGAAAGAAGCGGTCGTTCATCATGCCGCTGTTGACCGGGCGAGCCGGGTGCGTGAGGATGAACTCCAGCGCTGCGCGCCACTCGCGCGGCGTGCCGATGGTTTTGACAAAGTCGTTGCCCGTGCCCGCAGGCACCACGCCCAGCGCCGTGCGCGTGTGCCGGAGGCCGGCTGCCGTTTCGGTCAGCGTGCCGTCGCCGCCGAAGGCGATTACCGTTTCCGCCCCGCGACCGGCGGCCTCGCGCGCCAGCTCCGTGGCGTGCAGGGGATGGTCCGTCAGGTGCTTTGCAAAGGCGATGCCGCGGCTTTTGAGCAGCTCGGCCGCCGCCTCGCCGATGTCAAGCGCGCGTCCCTTGCCGGCCACGGGATTGATGACAAGCTCGATCATGCCGTCCGCTCCTCTTTGTAAAAGCTGCGTTTCTGATTTATTCTACATCATTTGCCCTGAAAAGGGAAGATGTGCGCGTATTGTCTTTTTCAAAAAAAAGAGGTACCATAGCCCTGCCGGCCCCGGGCCGCGCGGAAGGGAGGGAATCCCATGCGCTTTTTGCACCTGTCCGATTTGCACATCGGGCGCAGGCTGAGCGGCATCAGCCTGCTGGACGATCAGCGGGCCGTGCTTCGTCAGGCTGTGGAGATGGCGGCGGAGTGCGACGCGGTGCTGCTGGCGGGCGACCTTTACGACAAGCCCCAGCCCCCGGCGGAGGCCATCCGCGCCGTGAGCGATTTTCTGGAGGCGCTGCGTCGGCAGGAAAAGCCCGTCTTTGCCGTCAGTGGCAACCATGACGCGCCCGAACAGGTGGCCTATTGCCGCGAGCTGCTGGGCCGGTGCGGGGTGTTTCTCTCCCCTGCGTTTGACGGCAAGCTGCACGGCCATACCCTGCGCGACAGCTGCGGAGAGGTGCGCGTGTGGCTGATGCCGTTTTTGCGCCCGTCCGCCGTGCGCCCGTATTTTGAGAATGTGCGCACCTTTGAGGACGCGGTGCGCGCGGCGCTGTCCACCGTCGTGCGGGAGCCGGGCATGCGGCAGGTGCTGGTTGCGCATCAGTTCGTCACCGGCGCCGCGACCTGCGATTCCGAGGCCCTCTCTCTGGGTGGGGCGGATCAGGTGAGCGCCTCGCTGTTTGAAGGCTTTGACTATGTGGCGCTGGGCCATCTGCATTCCCCGCAGAGGCTGTGCGGCGGGCGCGTGCGCTACTGCGGGTCGCCCCTGAAATACTCGCTGTCCGAGGAACGCCAGCGCAAGGCGGCGCTTCTGGTGGATCTGGGGCCGGAGGGCCTGCGCGGCGTGGAGGAGCGCTCCTTTACGCCCCCGCATGACCTGCGCACGGTACGCGGCACACTGCAGGGACTCACCGCTCCAGAACGCTATAGCGAGGACTATGTCTATGCCGAGCTGACCGACGAGGAGGCGCTGGCGGACCCGATCGGCGCGCTGCGCATCACCTATCCCAACCTGATTGGCATGCGGGTGCGCAACAGCCGCACAAACGACGGCCTGGCGCAGGCGGATGCGGAGGTGGAGGCGGCGGAAAGGCGCACGCCGCTGGAGCATTTCACGGCCTTTTACGAGGCCCAGAACAACGGCGTGCCGCCGGACGAGCGGCGCCTTGCGGTGATGCGGCAGGTGATCGAGGAAGCGGAGGCGATGCGGCATGCGGCCCATCAGGCTTGAGATGAGCGCTTTCGGCCCCTACGCGGGGCTGGAGACGGTAGATTTTACCCGGCTGGGTGAAAGCGGCCTGTTTTTGATCGCGGGGGATACGGGAGCGGGCAAGACCACGCTGTTTGACGCCATTTCCTTCGCGCTCTACGGGGTGGCCTCCGGCGGAACCCGGCGCCGCAACGGAAAGAGCTTTCGGAGCGATTTTGCCAGCCCGCAGGATGAAACCTGGGTACGCTTCACCTTTGAAAGCGGCGGCAAGCGCTGGACCGTGCGCCGAAGCCCCGAATATCTCAAGCCCGGCCGCAAAACGCCGCGTCCTGCCGAGGCGGAGCTCGTCTGCGAGGACGGGACCGTCCAGGGCCGCATCGACGCGGTCAACGCCGCGGTGGAGGATTTGCTGGGGCTGGACGCGGCGCAGTTTGCGCAGGTGGCCATGATCGCCCAGGGGGATTTTCTCTCCATTCTCCGCGCGGACAGCCAAAAGCGCGCGCTGATCTTTCGCCGCATCTTCGATACCCAGCTGTACGAGGACATCACGCAAATTTTACGCGAGCGCCGCGCCCGGGCCCAGATCGGACTGGAAAAGGCGCAGGCGGCCTATGCCGCGCTGGCCGCGCAGGCTGCCGGAGACGGCCCGCCTGAGTGGCGGGATTACGCCGCGTCAAGCGTGCACGGCCACCGCCTGCAGGAGGCCCTGCAAGCCCGGATGGAGAGCGGCAGGGAGGCGCTGGAGCAGACCGCGGACGAGCGTGAGCGCGCACTGGCCGAACTGCGGGACGCGGAGGCCGCGCTCGCGAATGCAGAGACGTGCAACCGCGGCGTGCAAAGCCTGGCGCAAAAGCGCGCCGAAACCCTTTCCCTGCGTGCCGGAAAGCCGGAAATGGACGTGTTGGCGGTGAAGCTGGACAGGGTGCGCCGCGCCTGCGCGGTGCGGAGGCTGGAAGAGGCGGCTCTGCGGGAACAGGACCGCCTGGCTGCGCTGGATAAGCGCATTCTGGAACAGGCCGCCGCCGCAGAACGGGCCGAGGCCGCGCAGCGGGAGGCGGGGGAGCGTGAATCGCAGGTGCAGGCGCAGCAGGACCGCCTGGAGGATCTTACACGCAAGCGGGACAGGCTGGCCGAGGCGCTTCCCCTTTTTGCCGCGCATCGCGAGGCAGCCGCGAAGCTGGACAAGCGCGCCGCCGCGCTGGCCCGTGCGTTGGAGGCCCGCGAAGCCGCCGCCGCCCGCTACGTGGCGCTTTCCGCCTCATATCTGGCGGATCAGGCGGGCGTTTTGGGCGATCTGCTGCGGCCCGGCCAGCCCTGCCCGGTGTGCGGCTCCCGCGAGCATCCCGCCCGCGCGAAGCATCTGGACGCCGCGCCGGACAAGGCCCAGGTGGACGACGCCGCCGCCCGGCGCGACGAAACCGACCGCGCCGCGGGTCGGGCGGGAGAGGAGTGCGCCGCCGCGCGCAGCGATCTTGAGCACCTGCGCCGGCGGCTGACGGACGTGATCGGCGGCAAGATCCCCGATGACGCGCTGGAGGCGGAATGCCGGGAGAAGCACGCCCGCTTCACCCGCCTGATCGATGATCTCCGACGGGCCATGGAGGATGCGCGGCGCGAGCATCAGGCGGCGCAAAGCGCGCTGGAGGCCACGCGCGCCCTGCTCAGCGGCAGCCGGAGCGAGCGCGAGGCGCAGGCGGCTTCGGCTTTGGATGCAGACGCCGCCTGGCGCAACGCTCTGGGCGAGGAGGGTTTTAGCGGCGAGGATGACTACCGCGCCGCGCTGGTGGATGAGGCGGAGGAAAACGCCATGGCCGCTCGCCTCGCCCGCTATGAAAGCGCGCTTTCAGCTGCCGAGGCTGCGCTGGCCAGCCTGGCCGAACTGTGGGAGGGCAGGCAACCGGTAGACGGCGAAGCCCTGCGGCGCCGTACAGAGGCCCTGCGCGCTCGCACCGAGGCGTTGCTGCGTGTGGAGAAGGACGCACAGGCGCGCCTTTCTCACGACAGTCGCCTGCTGCCCCAGCTCAAGCGCGCCGTAGATGAGGTGGAGCGGTGTCTGGAGGACTTCGGCGTGCTGGATGACCTGTACCGCACGGCGTCGGGCAACGTGCGCGGCGCGCGGAAGATCCCGCTGGAAAACTACCTGTTGCAATACTATTTCCGAAGAGTCATCATTGCGGCCAACGTGCGTCTTACGCGCATGTCGGAGGGGCGGTTCAGCCTGTGCCAGAAGCAGGAGGAGGGGCTGGGAGGCAAGGCGGGGCTAGCGCTGGACGTGCTGGACCGCCACACCGGCAAGGTGCGCGATGTGGGCACGCTCTCCGGCGGGGAGTCGTTTCTGGCGTCGCTGGCCATGGCGCTGGGCTTTGCCGACGTGGTGCAGGCACGGCGCGGAGGCGTTCGGCTGGACACGCTGTTTATCGACGAGGGGTTCGGCACGCTGGACGAGGAAACGCTGCTCCGCGCCTTGAACGTGCTTGAGGAGCTGGCCGGCGGACGGCGGCTGATCGGTGTGATTTCGCATGTGGCCGCGCTCAAGGAATGCATCCCCAGGAAGATCGAGGTGCGCGCGTCGCCCGCGGGCGGAAGCGCTGTCAGCGTCGTCTGCGAGGATTGAGGCTTGTCCGTGAGGGAACGGATGTGATATAATCAGACAACGAAAGGCGGTCTGCCCAAGGGACCGCCGGAAACAGAAAGGATGTGTGGTTTCCATGAAAAGAATGACGCTGCGGCTCGTGATGCTCCTGATGGCGGCCCTGATGGCCTGCGCGCCCGCCATGGCCGAGGTGGACGCCTTCACCAGCGCCTCCGTGACCGATTTCTACGGCGACAACGCGCTCGCCGGTGACGAGCTGATGAACGCCATCAACTCCTTCTCCGGCTTCTATCTGGTATGCACCACCAACCCCGACGGAAGCGCCAACGCGGGCTACTTCATCTATGGCTGCGCGGAGCTGGACGGCAAGTATTACCTCAAGATGGGCCTGGCTGAGAACCAGAGCCGCCAGAACCTGCTCACCAATGGCGAAGGTGTGGCCGTGTATGCCGCTACGCCTGCCGGCGGCGAGGAGGATCAGCTTTACGCCGTGTCCGGCGCGCGCATGCGCTTCACCGTGACCACTGACGCCGATGTGCTGGCCGCGCTGGAAGTGGAAGAGGGCGGTTCCACCATCGTGTGCGAAATCACTGAAACCAAGTCTCTGGGCTGATCCGGGATGCTTACCACAGGGACCGCTGACGGCTGCGTCAGCGGTCCTTTTTGGTTGGCGTGGGGGAGGGGTCCCGCCTCTCCCACGAATTGCATCGGCCAAAACCTTGACAGCCGCCGCGCAGGGGTTATAATAAGGGTTAGCGCCTGGACGCTGAAATGATCTTGCTTTCCATGGAACGCAGGAGGATGTGGAGGAAGAAGCGGTATGAACGTACAAATGAATCTGTCCCGGAATCTGAAAGACAAGCCGGCCGATGAGAGCAAGCTGGGCTTTGGCCACATCTTCACCGACCATATGCTCATGATCAACTACACCGACGGCAAGGGCTGGCACGACGCCCGCATCGTGCCCTACGGCAACCTTTCGCTGGACCCCGCCTGTCAGGTTCTGCACTATGGCCAGGAGATTTTCGAGGGCCTCAAGTGCTACCGCACGCCGCAGGGCGGCTTCAACCTCTTCCGTCCCCGCGCCAATTTTGAGCGCTTCGCCCGCAGCGCCGAGCGCATGGGCATGGCGCCCCTGCCCGTGGAGGACGGTCTGGAAACGCTGATGGCCCTTCTGGACGTGGAAAAGGAATGGACCCCCCATCAGGAGGGCACCTCCCTTTACATCCGCCCCACGATGATCGCCACCGACAACCATCTGGGCGTGTCCACCTCCAGCACGTATCTCTACTACGTCATCCTCTCGCCCTCCGGCGCGTACTACGCTTCGGGCCTGGCCCCGGTGGGCATCTATGTGGAGGATTCCTATGTGCGCGCCGTGCGCGGCGGCATCGGCTTCGCCAAGACCGGCGGCAACTACGCGGCGAGCATTCTGGCCGGCATGAACGCCAAGCACAGCGGCTATGCGCAGGTTTTGTGGCTGGACGGCGTGCATCAGCGCTACATCGAGGAAGTCGGCGCCATGAACATGATGTTCGTCTACGAGGACCGCAGGATCGTTACGCCCGTCCTCAACGGCAGCATCCTTCCCGGCATCACCCGCGACAGCGTGCTCAAACTGGGCAAGCATCTGGGCTACGAGACCGAGGAAGCCCGCATGGACATCCATGACGTGATTGCCGATATCAAGGCCGGCCGAGTGACGGAGGCATTTGGCACCGGCACCGCCGCGGTGGTTTCGCCCGTCAACAAGATCCGCTTCCAGGGCGAGGAGATCGGCATCGGGGACGGCGGCATCGGCCATATCACCCAGCAGCTTTACGACGTGCTCACGGGCATCCAGTTCGGCAAGACGGACGATCCCATGGGTTGGGTCGTTCACCTGAAATAAATCATTCGCCTGAGCAGAGGGGAAAGGGGGTCGCCGCGTGCTCAGAGAAGTGACCCTTCATGCGGATTGGTGCGAGATGACCATGAGCATGATGCGTGAAAAACAATTCGAGGCATGCGAGCGCCGCCTTTTTGCCCATCCGGGGGTGGGGCTGTTTGCGCCGGAGGCCACCGAGGCGGATGCGCAAGCCCTGCTGGCCGGCTCGTTTGACGATGTGGGCGGCAGGAGCCGCTACACGCTGGCGACGCTGGAGGGGCTGCGCGCGGCCGTGATGGAGCGCCTGCCCAGGGAGGCGCTCTATATCAGCGCGGGCGAGATGCAACTGGTGGAACGCCTGCTCATCAATGACGGCGAGCTGCTTCTGGGCGACTGGGACGACCTGGGTGCGGCGGAGGCGCTGGTCAGCCGCCTGTGGTGCAGCTTTCATGCCGAGGGCGACGATTGGACGCTGCTGTTGCCCAAGGCGCTGCACGATCCGCTGGCGCGCGCCATCGCCGCCGAGGAAGCGCCCGCCGCGCGCGAGCGCCTGTTTCGCTACGACGCGACCATCCACGGACTGCTCTACATCGCGGGGCTTCTGCACTCGGCGCAGCCTGTCGGCTTTTTCATGCATGATGTGATGCATGAGGATGGGCAGGCCGCGATGCAGATCGCGCGGCGCTATCTGCAAGCGTCCTTTGAATACGTGACCGACGCCAACGGCGATCTGATTCTTCTGCATCCCGGCCTGGCCGATCCCTACCGCCTGGTGGGCGGCGAACGCGCGGATGG
>CALVNG010000011.1 GCA_944349545.1 uncultured Eubacteriales bacterium | reverse complement strand
CTGCCCGAGGGCGTTGAGATGGTGATGCCCGGCGACAACATCGACATGGAAATCACTTTGATCACCCCCATCGCCATTGAGCAGGGCCTGCGCTTCGCTATCCGCGAGGGTGGCCGCACGGTCGGCTCCGGCGTCGTGTCCAAGGTGATCGAGTAATTTCCATCCGCTTCGCGTCCGCGGCGATGCCTCGGCAGCCTGGATGCGAAGCAGGGAATAGACATGCAGCGGCCCTTCCGCCCGTCAGCGGGCGGGCGGAGGCGGCCTTTCCCACATCGACGAGGAGGTGGCGAACGTGGCAAGCGTTGCCCGTAACAAAGTGATGCTGGCCTGCACCGAATGCAAGCAGCGGAACTACAATTCCATGAAGAACAAGAAAAACACCCCCGACCGCATTGAGCTGAACAAGTATTGCCGTTTCTGCAAAAAGCACACCGTCCACCGCGAGACCAAGTAAGCCGGAAACGTCAACTTGCGAATGGAGTGAAAACCATGACGGAAAAGAAGACCAAGAGCGCGAAGCCGAACTTCTTCGTTCGCTTCGGGCAGGGATTCGTTGGCTTCTTCAAGCGCATCGGCCTGGCGTTCAAAAACATGTGGCACGAGCTTCGCAAGGTCACATGGCCCACGCGCGAGAAGCTGGTCAACTACTCGGTGATCGTGGTTCTCTTCATGCTGTTCATGATGGTCATTATCGGCCTGCTGGATACCGGGGCTACGCAGCTTGTGAGCCTCATCATGAGCGCGTAAGGAGACAGCCATGGCCGAAAACAGCAAAGAGCCGTGCTGGTATGTCGTGCATACCTACTCCGGCTATGAGAACAAGGTCAAGGATAACATCGAAAAGTCCGTTGAGAACAACCCCGAGATGCAGCGCCTGATCTTCGACGTGCGCGTGCCCGTGGAGGACGTGGTGGAGATCAAGGGGAACAAGCGCGTGAAATCCCAGCGGAAGGTCTATCCCGGCTACGTGCTGGTGCATATGATCGAAACCAGCGAAAGCTGGTACCTGGTGCGCAACACGCGCGGCGTGACCGGCTTCGTCGGACCCGACTCCAAGCCCGTCGCCCTCACCCCCGCCGAAGTGGACATGATGCTTTCCACGCAGCAAAACAGCGTGGAATTTGGCATCGCCATCGGCGAGGAAGTGCGCATTCTCTCCGGCCCGCTGGAGAATTTCACCGGCGTGGTGGAGGACGTCGATACTGTGCGCCAGAAGCTGACCGTGAAGGTCAAAATGTTCCTGGGGCGCGAAATGCCCGTTGAGGTGGACCTGCAGGACGTCGAAAAGGTCCAGCCCAAATAAGGCGCCTGAGCGCCGCAAAGCTCCCTCCGGGGAGCTGTGGGAGGAACGGAAAAGCCGTTCCGCCATGACCACATCGAAGGAGGTGCCATTCCCATGGCAAAGAAAGTCAAATCCATGATCAAGCTTCAGGTTCCCGCCGCCAAGGCGACGCCCGCGCCGCCGATCGGTCCCGCGCTGGGCCAGCATGGCGTGAACATCCCCGGTTTCTGCAAGGAGTTCAATGAGCGTACCCAGAAGGACGCGGGCATGATCATCCCCGTCGTCATCACGGTGTACACCGACAACACCTTCTCCTTCATCACCAAGACGCCGCCGGTTCCCGTGCTCATCAAGAAGGAGCTGAACCTGCAGACCGCTTCCGGCCGCCCCAACCGCGACAAGGTTGGCAAGCTCACCCAGGAGCAGGTCCGCAAGATCGCCGAGATCAAAAAGCCCGATGTCAACGCCACCGATATCGAGGCCATCATGAGCATGATCAAGGGTACCGCCCGCTCCATGGGCATCACGGTTGAGGAATAAGACGACCATTTGTGGGAGGACATTGTGCCGTTAGCACCACAGGAAGGACAGTAGCATGAAACACGGAAAGAAATATGTGGACAGCGCGAAGCTGATCGACCATCTCAACGCCTACGAGCCCGCCGAGGCCTGCGAGCTGGCCTGCAAGACCAGCAAGGCCAAGTTTGACGAAACCATCGAGATCTCCGTCCGCCTGGGCGTCGATCCCCGCCATGCCGACCAGCAGGTCCGCGGCGCGGTGGTTCTGCCCCACGGCACCGGCCGCACCGTGCGCGTGCTGGTGGTCACCAAGGGCGACAAGGTCAAGGAAGCCGAGGCCGCGGGCGCGGATATCGTCGGCGGCGAGGAAATGATCCACAAGATCCAGACCGAAAACTGGTTTGGCTTCGACGTCATGATCGCCACCCCCGACATGATGGGCGTCGTCGGCCGCATCGGCCGCATCCTGGGCCCCAAGGGCCTCATGCCCAACCCCAAGAGCGGCACCGTGACCATGGACGTGGCCAAGGCCATCACCGACATCAAGGCCGGTAAGGTCGAGTATCGCGTGGACAAGACCTCCATCGTTCACTGCCCCATCGGCAAGGCCTCTTTCGGCCCCGAAAAGCTGGGCGAGAACCTGCAGGTCCTCATGGACGCCATCAACAAGGCCAAGCCCGCTGCCGCCAAGGGCACCTATGTGCGCAGCGTGTACCTCAGCGCCACCATGGGCCCCGCGATCAAGGTCAATCCCTTGAAGTTCTAAAGGGTCCGACTCATGCCCTCCGCTTCGCAAACGGAGGGCTTTTCTGTTGCGGCGAGGAGCGGCTCGCATGAAACGGAGGAGAGAAGCTATGGAGAACAAAAGCCGGAGGGACAGTGCGATGACGGTTGCAAAAGCGGCGGCGTTGTCAGCGCTGTCCACTGCGGGCGCTGCCAATCTGACCGACAGGCAGCCTCTGGCGCTGCTTGCGCTGTGGTGCGCGTGCGCGATGGTAGCGTGGTGGGCTGTGCGCCGACCGGCTGAAAAGCGCCTGAACAGGGTCGCGCTGACGCTGGGCGCGGTTTTTGCGGTGATGCTGGTGATCGGCCGGGAGATTCATCAGGAGCAGACCATCGAGGCGCTGCTGACATGGTCTGCTTCCATCAAGGCGCTGTTTCGTATCGTCGGACTCACGGCGCTTTGCTGGGCGGTGCTGCGCATTGTGTTGCGCTGGGCCGTTCGTATGCACGCCACGGACAGGTGCGGCGGACCGGCCTTCTGGAAGATCTGGCTGGCGATACTCGTGTGCTGGATGCCGTACTATGTTTTTTTCTTCCCCGGCTGTCTCAGCCCCGACTCCATCAGCGAGCTTGACATGATTCTGGGGGGCGCGCCGCTGAGCAACCATCATCCGCTCATCCATCAATGGACCGTCGCCCCCTTTGTGCTGCTTGGGCGCGCCCTGGGCTCGGTGGCGTGGGGCGTGGGGCTGTACAGCCTGTTTCAGATGATGGCGATGTCCGCGATTTTCGCGGCGGTGGTGCACCGGCTGATGACTGAGGGCGCGGGGCGCGGGCTGACAGCGGCGGTCCTTGTGTTCTACGCGCTGGTGAGCGTGCACGCCTTTTACAGCGTTACCATGTGGAAGGACGTGCTGTTTGGCGGCATCACGGTGATTGCGGTCATGATGCTGACACGGCTGGTAATGTGCGTGGAAGCCCCTGCGAGCGAGCCGTTCGGCCGGAAAAACTGGGTGCTGCTGGCGGTTGTCCTGTTTCTGTTTTGCGTATACCGCAATAACGGCTACTATGCGTTCCTGCTCTGCTTTCCGGTGTTTCTGCTGTGTAACCGCAGGCTGTGGAAGCCGCTGCTGGCGCTGGGCGCCGTTGTGCTTTTGCTGGTAGGCGCGTATCAGGCGCTGATTTTCGACGTGCTGGGCGCGAAGAAGTCCAATGCGGGCGAGGCGCTCGCGCTGCCGCTGCAGCAGATTGCGAAAACGGTGCGCGAATACAACCGGGAGCTTAGCCAGGATGAAATGGAGGCGCTGGAGGAAATCTTCACGTCGGTGGAGGAGGTGCGCTGGGCCTATAGTCCAGAATTATCAGATCCCGTAAAGGATCTGCTCAACAACGATGTCCTCATGAGCAATCCCCTGCGCTATCTCAAGGTATGGGCGCAAATCGGGATGGAGCATCCGCTGGTGTATTTGGATGCGTTCTTGTACCATACGCATGGGTATTGGTATCCGGACGTACCCTATTGGGCCATTGAGCGAAAAATCGTGAGTAACGCATATGGCCTGCAGCAGCGAGGGAGCTCTGTAAGGCAGCTGCTATGCGATGTGTACGACGCCGTGGAGCGCGCGCCCGTGCTCGGCGCCCTGTGTCGTCCCGCACCCTATGTATGGGCGGCGCTGATTGCGTTTGCGGCGCTGGTGTGCAAGCGCAGGGCGCGGCTGGCCTCGCCGTGGCTGCTGCTGGCGGGTGTGTGGCTCACGTCCATGGCTTCGCCGGTTTACGCGGAGTTTCGCTATATGTACGGCGTGGTCGCATGCATGCCGCTGTACGTGGGCGTCGCGCTGACCGCGCGCCGAAGGGAGTGACAGCGCGGCGCCCCTCCCCTTGCCACCCTCGCAAAACATGCTATACTAGAACGTGGCGTGCGGGAGGTGAGCGGCGGTGTTTCAGCGGGACTATATCCTGCGCATGATTGAAATGATGGGCGATCTGATGCGGCGCGTCAAGGAGCTGATGGACGAGCTAGCGCAGATGCGCCTTTTGGATGGGGCTAGCCGCAAGCGATGCGGCCTGCCGCTTTCGGCGCTTGAGACGCTCAGCGCCGAAAGCCTGACGGAGCTGCTCTCGCCCGCGCCGCGCCTGTTTGCCAGCGAGCTTATCTACCTTCGCGCCACGGCCCTGACGGCGCCCTGGGAGGAGAGCCGCATGCTCCGGCTCAAGAGCCTGCGCCTTTTGCTCACGCTGGCGCAGGAAGGGCCGCTGTGCGAGCTGCGCGCGCCGCGCGTGCAGGCGCTCAAGCTGGAGCTGGCGGACCTGCTTTTGCCGGAGGATTTGATGGCCTGCGCCGCGTTCCTCAGGCAGGGCGGGGCCTATGCGGATATGGAGGACGCGCTGTTCGAGGCGGCGGAGCGGTGTTCGCCGCAGGAGCGGGAAGCGTGCGTGCGCAAAGGGGTGTGCATGCTGCGCGAGGCGGCGCGCGCACCCGCACAGGACCTGGCCTTTGGCCGGACCTCCGCGCATGAGCTGCGGCTGTCGGCGCGCGAGCTGGAGGCGCGCTGGATAGCGCCGCGTGATTCACAGCAACCGGATAGAGGGGAAGAATCCCGATGATTTTGATTTCGGCACAGGATGTGCAAAAGAGCTTCGGCACCCATGAGGTGCTCAAGGGGGTCAGCTTCAGCCTGCAAAAGGGCGAGAAGATGGGCCTGGTGGGCGTCAACGGCTGCGGCAAGACCACGCTGATGCGCATCATCAGCGGCGAGGCCGAGGCGGACGGCGGCATGGTGCACAAGAACCGCGACCTGCGCATCGGCTATCTCAGGCAGGTGGACGACATCGCCCTGACCGACACGGTCTGGGAGGCGCTTTTGCGCGTGTTTGAGCCGGTCATCGCCATGGAAAGGCGGCTGCGCGAGCTGGAAGCCCAGATGGAGCGAAACGCCGACCCGGAAGCGGCGCTACGGCTGACGGCGGACTACCAGCGGCTTTTGGAGCGCTACAACGAGGCCGAGGGCTACGCCTACGAGGGCGAGATGCTGGGCGTGCTAAGCGGCCTGGGCCTCAGACCCGAGATGCACGGGCGCAAGGTGGGCACGCTCTCCGGCGGCGAGCGCACGCGGCTTTCGCTGGCCAAGCTGCTCTTGCAGAAGCCCGACGTCATCCTCATGGACGAGCCGACCAACCACCTGGATTTGGAGGCCATCGAGTGGCTGCAGGGCTATCTGACGGAATACAAGGGGTCGCTGCTGCTCATCAGCCATGACCGGTATTTTCTGGACCACGTCTGCACCACGATGGGCGAAATTCTCGGCGGCCGCATGATCAAATTCACCGGCAACTACACCGAGTACATGCGCAAGCGCACCGCGGATTTTGAAACCCGCATGAAGGCCTACAACCTGCAGCAGAAGGAAATCGAGCGGGAAAAGGCCATCATCGAGCGCTACCGCAGCTTCAACCGGGAAAAGAGCATCAAGGCAGCCGAGAGCCGCCAGAAGCGGCTTGACAAGCTGGAGCGGCTGGAGAAGCCCGTCGAGGAGGGGCATGTGCGCTTCAGCTTCGAGGCGCGCCGCCGCAGCGGGGAGGAGGCGCTGGAGGTCAAGGGCCTGAGCAAGACCTACGACGGCCAGCCGGTGTTCGACAACGTGAGCTTCAAGCTGCGCACGGGCGACCGCGTGGCGCTCATCGGCCCCAACGGCGTGGGCAAGAGCACGCTGTTCAAGATCCTGACCCATCAGCTCACGCCCGACCGGGGCAGCGTGAAGTACGGCGTGAACATCGACGTGGGCTACTATGACCAGCACCAGCAGAACCTCAACCCCGCCAACACCGTGCTGGACGAGGTCTGGAACAGCTTCCCCTCCATGGAACAGAGCAAGGTGCGCGGCGCGCTGGGCCTGTTTCTTTTCACAGGCGACGACGTGTTCGACACCATCGGGAGTCTCTCCGGCGGCGAGCGGGGGCGCGTGGCGCTGACCAAGCTGATGCTGCGCAAGGACAACCTGCTCCTGCTGGACGAGCCGACCAACCATCTCGACATGGACAGCCGCGAGGTGCTGGAGGACGCGCTGCAGGACTTCCCGGGCACGATCCTGGCCATCAGCCATGACCGGTACTTCATCAACCGCTTTGCGGACCGCGTGATGGTGATGAACGCCGACGGCGTGACCGAGTACCTGGGCAACTTTGACGACTACGTGGAGAAGCGCGACCGGCCCCAGCCTCCCGCGCCTGCCGCCGAGGGCGAGGTGACGCGCACGGCCGCCACACGGGAGCGCAAGCGCGACCGCCAGCAGGCGGCCCGCCTGCGCGAGCTCAAGGCGCAGGTGAAGCGGACCGAGGAGGCCATCGAGGAGAACGAGCGCCTCCTCCGGGAGCTGGAGGAGAAGCTGGCCGACCCGGCCACCTACGCGGACGCGGAGGCCGCGCGGGAGCTGGGCGAGCGCTACCGCGCCGAGCAGGCGCGCAGCGAGGCGCTCTACGAGGCGCTGGAGGCGGCCGAGGCCGAGGCCGAGGCGGCGGAATAACGAATGCCGGAGCGGGAGGAAGCGCCGTGCCAGGGTCCGGCGCCATGCGGCGCGACGGCGTGCCCAAAACAAAAAGCCGGTCCGCAGGGGAGCAGAGGCTCCCGTGCGGACCGGCTTTTTCTATCTTCAGCGCCTGATAAGCACGACGGAGAGGTCGTTGACATTGGTGCCGGTGGGGCCGGTCATGATCAGGCCGCCCACGGCCTTGAGGGCGTGGTAGGCGTCGTTGTCCTGAAGAACCCTGTGGATGTCCAGCCCGGCGGCGGCCAGCCGCGCGGCGGAGCCTTCGTCCACGATGCCGCCCGCTGCGTCCGTCGGCCCGTCCGAGCCGTCGGAGCCGAAGGAGAACACGCAGGTGTCGCGGCACCCGGAGATGCCCTCGGCCGCGCCCAGCGCGATCTCCTGGTTGCGCCCGCCCAGGCCCTTGCCCGTCAGGTGCACCACCGTCTCGCCGCCGGCCAGGAACGCCAGCGAGCGCTCCGTATCCTGGTGGTCGCGGGCGATGGCGGCCAGGAAGGCCCCAGCCTCCCGCGCTTCGCAGGTGAGGCTGGCGGTGAGGAACACCGGCTCATAGCCCAGCTCGCGGCAGGTTTCGGCGGCGGTGCGGCACAGCTGGCGCACGCTGCCGGTGATGAAGGTGGTCACGTTGGTGAGCTCCTTGGGCGTCTCCTGCCCCAGCAGCCCGCGCGCCGTATCGGACAGGCGCAGGCCGTAGCGCTCCGCGATCTCCTGCGCCTGCGCACAGGTGGAGGCGTCGGGGTATGCCGGCCCGGAGGCGATCATATCCAGCGGGTCGCCGATGATGTCGCTGAGGACCACGGCGTAGACGTGGGCCGGGGCGCAGGAGAGGGCGAAGCGCCCGCCCTTGACGGCGGAGAGGCGCTTGCGCAGCGTATTCATCTCCACGATGTTGGCCCCGCAGGCCAGCAGCTGGCGCGTGATGTCGGCCAGCTCGTCGGCGGGGATGAGCGGCTGCTCAAAGAGCGCCGAGCCGCCGCCGGAGAGCAAAAACAGCACGCTGTCCTTTTCCGTCAGGCCCGATACCGCCTCCAGCGCGCGGGCGGTGGCACGGTAGCTGTTTTCGTCGGGCACGGGATGGCCCGCCTCGAAGATTTCCAGATTTCCCAGCGGGCCGCGCGAATGGTCGTACTTGGTGACCACCACGCCCGCGTCGATGCGCTCGCCGAGCCGCTCGTGCGCCGCGCGCGCCATTTCCCAGGCAGCCTTGCCCGCGGCTACCAGAATCAGCCGTCCACCGGCCTGAAAGGAGATCTGGTCGAGTGCCTGTCCCACCGCCGCGCCCGGCAGGGCCTCACGCAGCGTAGCGTCGAGAATGCGTTTTGCGTCTTGGTTCATAAGGGTTGGCCTCCATTTGGAAAAAACGGAATGCGGGCCGCGGCACGTGCGGCCGCGGCCCGGAGGGAACGCCGCCTCAGAAGATGGCGGAGATCAAAAGCACGTTGATGATGGCCGCGATACCGATAACCAGCGTGCCCAGCGTCTGGGTCTTGTAGCCGTCCTGCGGCTCCATCTCACCGAAGTTGGTGACCACCCAGAAGTAGCTGTCGTTGGCATGGGAGACGGTCATGGCGCCCGCACCGATGGCCACGACGACCAGCGCCGCGTCCAGCGGAGTGGCAAAGCCCAGCGTCATCATCAGCGGAGCGATAATGCCCGCGCTGGTGGTGATGGCCACCGTCGAACTGCCCTGCGCCGTCTTGAGGATGGCGGCCAGCAGGAACGGGAAGAGCAGGCCCAGGCTTTCCAGCGTGGCGGCATGGGCGGTGATGAAGTTGACCAGATCGGTGGTGGCGATCACCTTGCCCAGCACGCCGCCCGCGGCGGTCACGAACAGGATGGGTCCGACGGTCTTGAGGGTATCGTCCGTGAGGGCGTAGAATTCGCCCATCTTGCCGGACTGGGCCATGAGGATGACGCCCAGGATCAGGCCCACGGCCAGCGCGATGATGGGCTTGCCCAGGAACACGATGATCGCGGGATTGGAGCCGGCCATGCTGAACGCGCTGGCCACGCCCATCAGGATGATCGGCACCACGATGGGGGCGAAGGACATGACCGCGCCGGGGAGCTTGCCGTAGCTGGCCACCAGCTCCTCGTAGGTCTGTCCGATGGCCTCGGCGTTGGTGGGCTCATCCTTGGCCTTGACCTTCTTGCCGATCATGAGCGCAAAGATGTAACCGGCGATCAGCGGCAGGATGGAGCACACCGCGCCGATGGCCATGACCAGCAGGAGGTTGACGTCCGTGCCCAGGCCACCCACGCCAAACAGCGTGTTCGCCGCCGCGATGGGGCCGGGGGTAGGCGGGATGAAGCAGTGGGAAATGTACAGGCCCATCGAAAGCGCCACGGTGCAGGCCACGGAGGACTTGCGGGTGCGCTGCACCAGCGCCTTGCGGATGGGGTTGAGGATGACGAAGCCGCTGTCGCAGAACACGGGGATGGAGACGATCCAGCCCATGATGATCATGGCGGCTTCGGGATGCTTCTTGCCCACGAGCTTAACGACGCAGTCCGCCATCTTGAGGGCCGCGCCCGTCTTTTCCAGCAGGGTGCCGACCATCGCGCCCAGAATGATGACGATGCCGATGGAGGTAAACGTGCCGCTGAAGCCCGCGCCGATGACGTCGGCGATCTGCGTCAGGTCAATCCCGGCCACGATGGCCAGCAGCAGGGACACGCTCATGATGGAGAGGAACGGATGGATCTTCCATTTGGAGATCGCGACGATCATGAGGATGATTGCGATGACGAATGCGATTACCAGTGGGATACCAGTCATGCGAGGACACCTCCTGAAAGATATGGGTTTTACCATGACAGAGGCGTGGGCGCGCCTCTGAGCGGTTCCGGCGTGGGTGGGAAAGTCCCTGCGAAAGAAAGCAGCAGGCCGCCCGAAATCCCGCGGCCATGCGCATCCGCAATGGCAACCTTATAAGAAATGGACAAAATCTCTGAAACTGTTTGCCATTGTAACATAGATTACGAAAAAGTACAAGAGACTATGAACAGGCTGTCAAAATGTTTATGAACAGGCTGTCAAAATGTTTAGCGCGCTCTTGACACCCGTCTCTTGCGCGGGTATCCTATATGTACGATTTCGTACATGATAGGAGTGGTCGGACATGCCGCGCGATATGCGCTGGAAGCAGCTGATGCACATTTTCGGCGAGATTTACGGGGCGTATCACGACGCGTCGTTCAAAATGGGGATGGCGGACAGCGCGATGCAGATTCTCTATTCCGTGCACATGGCGCAGGATGCGCTGTATCCCTCGGAGATCGCCCGGCTCTGCGGCATGAGCCGGCAGACGGTGAGCTCCGCCCTGCGCGCGCTGGAGCGGCAGGGGGTATTGTACCTGGAGACGGGTGCGGGACGCAGCCGGCCCGTCAGGCTGACGCAGGCGGGGGAAGCGCTGTGCCGCGAGCGCGTGGCCCCGATAGCCGCCGCCGAGGAAAGCATCTGGAACGGCTGGACGGAGGAGGACCGCAGCGCCTATCTGCGCCTGAGCCGGCAATACCTGGAGGATCTGCGTGTCCGGGTGGAGGCGCTGACCGACCTGCAGCATGGAGGAAAGCCATGAGCATTCGCCTCTCGGACCACTTCACCTGCCGAAGACTCCTGCGCTTTACGCTGCCTTCCATCGTGATGATGATCTTTACCTCCATCTACGGCGTGGTGGATGGCTTTTTCGTGTCCAACTTTGTGGGAAAAACGCCGTTTGCGGCGATCAACCTGATCATGCCGTTTCTGATGGCCTTCGGCGCGCTGGGCTTCATGATCGGCACGGGCGGAAGCGCGCTGGTGGCCAAAACCCTGGGCGAAGGAAAACAGGAGAAAGCCAACGCGCTGTTTTCCATGCTGATCGTGGTCACCCTGGCGATGGGCGCGCTGGTCGCGGCGGCGGGCATGCCGCTGCTGCGGCCCGCGGCACGGGCGCTGGGCGCGCAGGGGGCGATGCTGGAGGACTGTGTGCGCTACGGCGGCATTCTGCTGCCCGCCACGGGCGCCTTCATGCTGCAGAACGTGTTTCAGAGCTTCTTTATCACGGCCGAGCGGCCGCGGCTGGGGCTGATGGTCACGGTGGCGGCTGGAGTGACCAACATGGCGCTGGACGCGCTGTTCATCATGGGCTTCGGCTGGGGGCTGGAGGGCGCTGCGGCGGCCACGGCCATCAGCCAGCTGGTGGGCGGAGGGATTCCGCTTGTGTACTTCCTTTCGCCCAATCAAAGCCTGCTGCGGCTGTCGCGCCCCGCGTGGGACCTGCGCGCGCTGGGCAAGGTATGCACCAACGGCTCCTCCGAGCTGATGACCAACCTTTCGCTCTCGCTGGTCAACATGCTCTACAACTTCCAGCTCATCCGCCTGGCCGGGGAGGACGGCGTGGCCGCCTACGGGGTGATCATGTATGTCAACTTCATCTTCCTGGGCGTGTTCATCGGCTATTCCATCGGCAGCGCGCCGGTCATCAGCTATCATTTCGGCGCGGACAACCGGGCGGAGCTGCGGGGCCTGTACCGCCGGAGCCTGGGCATCATCGCGGCGATGAGCGCAGCCATGACGGCGCTGGCCGAGGTGCTCGCCATGCCGTTGGCCCGCATCTTCGTGGGCTACGATGAAGCGCTGCTGGCCATGACACGGCACGGCTTCATGCTCTATTCGCTGTCCTTCCTGTTCGCGGGCGGGGGCATCTTCGGCTCGGCGTTCTTTACCGCGCTGAACAACGGCGCGGTTTCGGCGTTGATTTCGTTCCTGCGGGCGCTGGTGTTCCAGGTGGCGGCAGTGCTCATTTTGCCCCGGATTATGGGGCTGGACGGCGTGTGGCTGGCGGTGCCCGCAGCCGAAGCGCTGGCGTTGGCGGTCGCGGCGGCCTGCTTCTCGGCCAAGCGCAGAAAATATGGATATTAAATAACCAGTCCGGCATTTCCATCGGGAAATGCCGGGCTGGTTGCTTATTCCTCCTCGCGTACCCAGGTGAAGCGCGGGCCGCAGTAGCCGTCGCGCTCCACCGGCTCGTCCCACATGGACAGCGGGCGTACCCACACGGTGCGGTCGCCGTAGAGCTGGCGGTAGACGGCCATGCGCTCCAGCGTTTCGCTGTGGACGGCCGTACAGATGAGCTGATAGAGGTTCCCCTTGAAATGCCGGTACACGCCCGGCCTGGGCCCGCTCACGCGCGCCCCCGCTTCCACTGCAGGAAGTCCTCGAAGTTGCCCTCGTAATCCAGGCAGCCGGACTTGCCCAGCGGGAACTCGATGATGCGGTTGGCGATTTCATCGATGAACTGGTGGTCGTGCGAGGCGAAGAACAGGTTGCCCGGATAGGCCTGCAGGCCGTTGGACAGCGCCGTGATGCTCTCCAGGTCGAGGTGGTCGGTGGGCTGGTCCAGAATCAGGGCGTTGGCCTTGCTCATCATCAGGCGGCTGAGCATGCAGCGCACCTTCTCGCCGCCGGAGAGCACCTTGGCGGGCTTGTAGACGTCGTCGCCGCTGAAGAGCATGCGGCCCAGGAAGCCGCGCAGGTAGGTTTCGGTGGTGTCGTGGGAGAACTGGCTGAGCCACTCGATGAGCGTGCCGTCGAAGTCCTGGAAAAAGCGCGTGTTGTCCTTGGGAAAATAGCTCTGGGAGATCGTCACACCCCAGCGGAAATTGCCCTCGTCGGGGTTGAGCTCGCCCACCAGAATGCGGAACAGCGCGGTCGCGCCCGCCTCGTTGTCGCCCACAAAGGCGATCTTGTCGCCCTTTTTGACGGTGAAGGTCACGTTGTCGAGCACCTTGACGCCGTCGATGGTCTTGCTCAGGCCATCCACGAAGAGGATGTCCTTGCCGGCCTCGCGCTCGGGCTCAAAGCCCACGAAGGGGTACTTGCGGCTGGAGGCGGGCATCTGCTCCAGCTGGATGGAATCGAGCACCTTTTTGCGGCTGGTGGCCTGACGGCTCTTGGACTTGTTGGCGCTGAAACGGCGGATGAACTCCTGCAGATCCCTGATCTTTTCCTCGCGCTTCTTGTTCTGGTTGCGGATGAGCTGCTGCATGAGCGTGGAGGACTCGTACCAGAAATCGTAGTTGCCGGCGTACATCTTGCACGTCTCGTGATCGACGTCCACGATGTTGGTGCACACGGCGTTGAGGAAGTGGCGGTCGTGGCTGACCACAATCACGATGGCGTCGCAGTCCACCAGGAAATCCTCCAGCCATTCGGTGCTCTCCACGTCCAGGCCGTTG
This sequence comes from uncultured Eubacteriales bacterium, assembly GCA_944349545.1. GTDB lineage: Bacteria > Bacillota > Clostridia > Christensenellales > Aristaeellaceae > Limiplasma. Next base: position 32,759 of record CALVNG010000011.1, on the reverse strand, counting down.
GTGGGCTCGTCCAGCAAGATGATGTTGGGATGGCCAAACAGCGCCTGCGCCAGCAGCACCTTCACCTTCTGGCGGCCGTCGAGGCTGGCCATCTGGGCGTAGTGCAGCTCGGTGGGGATGCCGATGCCGTTGAGGAGCTGGGCGGCCTCGGTTTCGGCGTCCCAGCCGTTCATCTCGGCAAACTCGCCCTCCAGCTCCGCCGCGCGCTCGCCGTCGGCATCGCTGAAATCCGGCTTGGCGTAGAGCGCGTCCTTTTCCTTCATGATGTCGTAGAGGCGGCGGTTGCCCATGATGACGGTGTCCATCACGGGGAAGGCGTCGTACTTGAAGTGGTCCTGCTCCAGCACGCTCATGCGGTCCTCCTTGCGCATGGACACGCTGCCCGTGGTGGGCGCAAGCTCGCCCGATATGATGCGAAGCAGGGTCGATTTGCCCGCGCCGTTGGCGCCGATGATGCCGTAGCAGTGATCGGGCTGGAAGATGAGATCCACGTGCTTGTAGAGCAGATCGCCGGCAAACTGGAGGCTGATGTCGGTGAGGGTCAGCATTTCGGGTTTGTCTCCTTTGCTTGTTCGTGTTCCCAGATCTGGTCGTTGAGCTGGTTGATGTTGCCGCAGCCCATGGTGAGCACCAGGTCGCCGGGCTGCCAGTGGGCGCGCAGGTAGGCCTCGGTATCGTCAAAGGTGGGGGTGTGCACGGCGTCGACGCCGTGGGCGCGCATGCCCTCGACGATCTGGCTGGCCTTGATGTCGCCGGGGTCCTTCTCGCGCGCGGCGTAGATGTCGGTTACCAGCGTGAAGTCGGCGGCCTCGGTGCAGGTGAGGTAGTCGTCAAAGAGGCGCTTGACGCGGCTGTAGGTGTGCGGCTGCATCACCGCCCACAGGCGGCCGTGCGGCTGGAGGCGGGCCACGGAGAGGACGTTGCGCATCTCGGTGGGGTTGTGGCCGTAGTCGTGGTAGAGCCTGACGCCCTCCACCTCGCCGGTCAGCTCAAAGCGGCGGTGCGCGCCCTTGAACTCGTTCATGGCATGGCAGGCCATGGCCATGTCCGCGCCCTGGCTGTGGGCGCAGGCCAGCGCGGCCAGAGCGTTATAGACCTGGAACTCGCCCGGCACCTCAAGGGCGATATGCCCCAGCACATCGCCATGGAAGCACAGGTCAAAGCTGGCGTGGCCGTATTCGTCATAGGTCAGGCGGCCCGGCGTGTAGTCGCACGCCGCCCCCAGGCCGAAGGTGAGCCGCCGCACGGACAGCGCGGAGAACAGGCGCAGAATGCGCGGGTCGTCGCCGTTTCCGATGGCGGTGCCGTCGGGGGGCAGGAGCGCGAGGAACTTGCCGAAGGTTTCCTCGATGTGGTCGATGTCGCGGTAAAAATCGAGGTGGTCGGCGTCGATGTTGAGCACCACGGCCACGGTGGGGCGCAGGTGGAGGAAGCTGGCGTTGAACTCGCACGCCTCGGCCACGAACATGCCGCTCCTTCCGATGCGCGTGCTGCCGCCGATAAAGTCCAGCGACCCGCCGATGTGGATGGAGGGGTCCATGCCGCACTCCATGAGCACCTGGGAGAGCATGGAGGTGGTGGTGGTCTTGCCGTGCGCGCCGCATACGCCGATGGCGGTGTCAAACCCCTCCATCAGCTGGCCCAGCAGCGTGGCCCGCTCGATGGAGGGCAGGCCCAGGCGCTCCAGCTCCACGCGCTCGGGGTTGTCGGGCAAAATGGCCACGGTGTAGACCACCAGGTCCGCGCCGTGTACGTTTTCGGCGCGGTGGCCGATGGTGACGGGAATGTGCAGGTCGTCCCGCAGATGCCGGGTCGTATAGGTTTCCAGATTGTCCGACCCGGAAACGATGTAGCCCTTTTCCCTAAGCATCTGCGCCAGTCCGCTCATGCTGGACCCGCCGATGCCGATCATGTGGATGCGCTTGCCCTGATAGTCCCGGATATGCGGTACGGTCATCCTTGAACCCCCGTCTCCTCACATGGCGCAGTCCCGCTTCGACAGGGGCGGAAACACGCCTGCAAAATATACCGATGATATTATACGCTGGAATGGGAGGAATAATCAATAGGAAGAAGGGGCGATTTTCCCCCTTCCTCGCCGCCGCCTGGAATTGACAACCATTGCGCGCTGTGGTATAGTAAATGGCACGATTCTTTGACGTGTCACACAAGCAAATCCCCCTCGCCGGGGATAGGAACATCAGCATGGGAGGTACTGTGTAGTATGGATACGCCAGCCCTTAAAAACATCTGTACCCAGGTGCGGCGCGACATCATCAACATGACGGCCAACGCGGGTTCCGGCCATCCGGGCGGCTCGCTTTCGGCGGTGGAGATGCTGGTGGCGCTGTACTTTGACGTGATGAACGTCGATCCGAAGAATCCCTCGGACCCGGCGCGCGATCGCCTGGTGCTCTCCAAGGGCCACGCGGCGCCTGCGCTCTATGGCGTGCTGGGGGAAAAGGGATACTTCAGCACGGAGGAGTTCAAGAACTTCCGCCAGCTGCACAGCATCCTCCAGGGCCATCCCGACGCCAAGAAGTGCCCGGGCGTGGACGCTTCGACGGGATCGCTGGGCCAGGGCATTTCGATTGCCGTGGGCATGGCGCTGGGCGCCAAGGCCACGAAAAACCCCTGCCACGTATACGCCATCTGCGGCGACGGCGAACTGCAGGAGGGCCTGGTGTGGGAGGCCTCGATGGCCGCGGCGCATTACGGCCTGGACAACCTGACCGTGCTGGTGGACAACAACGGCCTGCAGATCGACGGCAGCAACGATGAGGTCATGAGCCTGGGCGATCTCAACGCCAAGTTCACCGCCTTCGGCTACAACGTGATCGAGCTTGAGGACGGCAACGACATCGAAGCCGTGGTCGCGGCGCTGAAAACCCCTCCGATGAAGGGCAAGCCCACGCTGCTTCTGTGCCATACGCACAAGGGCAAGGGCATCAGCTTCATGGAAGATCAGGTGGGCTGGCATGGCAAGGCCCCCAACGAAGAGCAGCGCGCCGAGGCGCTCAAAGAACTGGAGGGTTGAACCATGAGTGAAACAAAAGCCACCCGCGCGGCCTATGGCGAGGCGCTGGCCAAGCTGGGCCATGAGAATGACAAGATCGTGGTGCTGGACGCGGACCTTTCCCACGCCACGATGACGCTGACCTTTGCCAAGGAGTTCCCCGACCGTCACTTCAACGCCGGCATCGCCGAGGCCAACATGGTGGACATGGCGGCCGGCATGTCCCGCATGGGGCTGATTCCCTTCTGCTCCACGTTCGCCGTGTTCGCCGGCCGCAGCTATGACCAGATCCGCAACGGCATTTGCTATCCGCACTTCAACGTCAAGATGGCCTTTACCCACGCGGGCGTCACCGTGGGCGAGGACGGCGGCAGCCATCAGGCCATTGAGGATATCGCGCTCATGCGCGTGCTGCCCGGCATGACCGTCATCTGCCCCTGCGACGCCAACGAGACCTATCAGGCCGTGAAGGCCGCCGCCGAGATGGACGGCCCGGTGTACCTGCGCCTGGCCCGCCTGGCGACCCCCGTGTTTGATCCCATGCCCTTCACCATCGGCAAGGGCAATGTGATCGTGGACGGCAGCGACGCGGTGCTCTTTACCTGCGGCATCATGGTCAATGAGTGCCTTAAGGCGGCGGAGCTGCTCCGTCAGAAGGGCATGAACCCCGCCATCGTCAACCTCCATACCATCAAGCCCATCGACGCGGAGCTGGTGCGCGCCTATGCAGCCAAGTGCAAGCGCGTCTACACGGTGGAGGAGCATTCCGTCATCGGCGGCCTGGGCGACGCCGTGGCCGACGTCCTCCTCAGCGGCGGCGTGGCGTGCAGCTTCAAAAAGATTGGCGTGCAGGACTGCTTCGGCCAGTCCGGCAAGGCCATGGAAGTGCTGGCCGAGTACGGCCTGACCGGCGCGCAGATCGCGCAGACCATCGCCGGCTGACAGCAGACAGGGGCGGCGGAACCGGGTGTTCCGCCGCCCTTTTGCATCCGCCAACCCGCATGGCGCAGGCGGCAAAAGAAGAGAACAGACAGGCGGCCCCGGCTGCCATGAGGCCCCCTCCCGCGGCATGCCGGGGAGAGGGCCTTTTCAGCGCAAAAAATCGGCGCGGGGTTGGTTTTTTTCGGACGCGGACCGTCTAATCAGCAGGAGGTGACGCGTATGACGCAGCAGCGCCCGGACGAGAGACGGGCGGCGGAGCTGAGCCGTCTGATGGCGGCTTATGAAAAGGACATCCTCAAGCTGTGCTGCCTCTACCTGCGGGATGCCACGCTGGCGGAGGACGCGGCGCAGGAAACGTTTTTCAAGGCGTATCGCGCGCTGGACCGCTTCCGGGGCGAGTGCGCGGACAAGACCTGGCTGGTGCGCATCGCCGTGAATACATGCAGAGACATGCGCCGTGCGGCGTGGTTTCGCTTCGTGGACCGGCGGGTGACGCTGGACCGCCTGCCGGAACCCGCCACGCCGCCCGCGGCCGACAGCGTCCATCTGACGCTGGAGATCATGCGCCTTCCCGACCGGGAGCGCGACGCGGTGATCCTGTACTACTATCAGGGCATGACGCTCCGGGAGACGGCCGCAGCCCTGAACGTGAGCGAGACGGCCGTGGCCAAGCGGCTCAAGCGGGCCTGCGAACGTCTGCAGCTGATCTGGGAAGGAGGGGCGGACGATGCGTGAGACCAACCGGGAACGGATTCGGCGGGCCGTGGACGAGTGCCTGTCCGGGATGGATGACCGTCCGTCGCTCCAGACGCGCGTTTTGGCGCGTGCGCGGGGAGAGCGGCGTGGCCCCAGGCGGCTCTCGCTGGCGCTGGCGGTGGCGCTGCTGGTGACGCTGCTGGCGGCGGCCGCGCTTGCGGCGGGCGTGCTGACCGGATGGCTGCGCGTGCGGCAGGAGGATGTGGGCGCGCTGCACGGCTGCGTGTCGCTGGACGGGACGCTGTACCTGTCCACCAGCGGCGGCCTGCGCACATGGAAGCCGGGGCAGGAGGAACCTGAGCTGCTGGTGTCCATGGACGAGCTGCAGGCGCAGGGAATCGGCTTTGACACGCTGATCTACGCGGATAGGGGCGCACCTGCCCTGCTGGACCTGAGCGGGAAGAAGCTCTGGCGATGGCAGGACGGCGCGCTCGTCTGTACGCTGGACTACGCGGGTACGCCGATGGACCTGCCGCAGAGGCGGTACCGGGCGGCGGTGATGCAGGACGGCTGGCTGTTCCTGCGTGCCGTGCTGCCGGAGGGAACGGTGTATGAGGCGGACGTGTACCGGGCCGATCCCCTGACGGGCGAGGCGGAGCGCCTGCCGCTGGAGGGCGTCACGGAGCTGTGCGCCTGGGAAGGCGGGCTGCTGGCCGTCGCCTGCGACGTGGACAGAGGCGTATGCCGCCTTATGTCGGTGGACCCGGAGAGCGGCGTGGCCCGTACCCTGGACGAGCGGTCCATGCAGGGAATCGAGGGCGTGGCCTGCGACGGGGATACGATCTGCGCCATCGTGGAGGGCACGCTGTCCCTGTGGAACGGCACGGGCTGGACGGCGCTGCAGGGATATGCGCCCGGCCATCTGGATTACGCCTTTGCGGTGGTGGGCGAGGGCTACGCCTCCCTTGGCACGAACGACATGCAGTACGTGCCCTTCACGGAGGCGGGCAGCCTGCCCACGCTCACCATCCGCGGTTATATCAGCGCGGACAACATCGACGCGGATTTTCAGCAGGCCTGCCCCGGCGTGGCCGTATCGCGCGCCGCCGACCCCTCGCTCACGGCGCGGCAGGTGGCCGAGGCCATCGCCGCCGGGGATGAAACCGACCTGTTCCATGTGCGCATGGACGGGGAGCTGGTCACGCTGATGCGGCAGGGAGGACTTGCGCCGCTGAATGAATCGGACCTCCTGCTTGCGGACACGGAGGGGATGCTTGCGCAGGTCGCGGACGCGATCTTTCAGGACGGGTCGCTCTACGCCGTGCCCTCCTTTATGCATGTGACCGTGTGGGAAGGGGCGGAGGAGGTGCCCGCTACGCTGGAGGCGCTGCTGGAAAAGCAGGCTGCATGGACGGAGAAGGCGCCGCTTGTGGCCCATGCCTGGGAGGGCGGCACATGGACGAAGGACGATTATGCGAACCTGCTGCTGACCGCCTGCATCACGGAGGCGTATCAGGCCGGCAGGGCCGTGGACTTCCGCGAGGAAGCCTTCGTGCGCATGCTTACAGCCCTGCGGGACGCGAAGCTGCCCGAAACGGAGGGCGAGGCGCGGCTGGACCCGGACGAGATTCTCTCGCTTTCGGGCTTGCAGGACATGCCCTTCTCCGGAGAGAGGACCTATGAGCCGGGGACCACGCCCCCGCCGCCCTCGGCGCCGGACTGGCAGCTGCCGCCCGCCCTGTCGGCGGACGCGCGACGGACCGCCGGGGCCAACCTGCTGGTGTACGTGCTCAACCCCAACGCGCGCCATCCCGACGTGGCCATGACCTATCTGGAATACCTCTGCGGGCATCGTGCGCTGGATGAGGAGGCGCTGATCAAGCCCGCGTCCGCCAGCCCCGTGCTGCACCCCCAGATCGAGGAGTGGATCGCGTGGATCATCGAGGACCAGCACGCCCGGGATGCCGAGCTGGGCCGCGCGACCGACGAGGAGGCCCTGACCGCAAGCACGGACGCCATTCGCGCCGCGCCGGATTCCTGGGCGGTGACGCAGGGCCGGCTGGAGGCCTACCGCGAGGAGATCGCGCCCTACGTGGACCTGCGCCTGCATCCGCTGCTGGCCGGGTCGCAGAAGCGGGACGGCGGCGTGTACGCCCGCATGCTCCGGGCCGTGTGCGACTATGTGGAGGGCGGGGCTGCGCTGGAGGACTGCCTCACGCGGCTGGAGACCCTCGCGGCCTCCGCTCCGGCCGTTCCTTGACAAAGCGGGGGCGCGGCGGTACAATCTGCTTACGGAAGGATGAAGGAGGGATGGACCTTGAAGCAGTGCATGGACGCCGACAACCTGCACCGCAGGCTGCGCAAGATCATCGGGCAGGTGCAGGCCATCGACCGGATGGTGGAGGAGGACGTGCCCTGCGAGGACATCCTTTCCCAGCTCAACGCCGCCAAGGCCGCCCTGCACAAGTGCGGGCAGGTGGTGCTGGAAGGCCACATCCGCCACTGCGTACGCGACGGCATCGAGCATGGGGATGCGGACAGGACCATCGAGAGCTTCACAAAGGCGGTGGAGCGGTTTTCCAACATGGGATGACATACGGCGCTTTGAGAGAAGCGGGCAATGAACGCCCGCTTCTTTTTATTAGCCGGAAACCGGCTGCCCTTCCGCTTGACAGGCCCTCCCGCCAGTGCTATAGTATGGGTATACCCCTATAAGTATAGTTCGGGAGGCGCTTATGAAAACGCTGGTGCAAAAGGCCGAGGCTTTTCTGGAATGGGGCGGCATCCAAAAGGAAATTGCGCTGCTGGCCGTCTCCGGCGCGGCGCTGGTGGCAAGCATCTTCGACCTGCTGCCCCTGCCGTTTGACGCGGCGTGGGTGGCCATCGTGCTCTGCGGCGTGCCCATCGTGCTGGAGGCGCTCATCGGCCTGATTACGGCCTTTGACATCAAGGCCGACGTGCTGGTGTCCCTGGCGCTGATCGCCTCGGTGCTCATCGGGGAGGACTTCGCCGCGGGCGAGGTGGCCTTCATCATGCAGCTGGGCGCGCTGCTGGAGGATGTGACCGTGGCCCGCGCGCGGGCCGGCATCGAAAAGCTGGTGCGCCTGACGCCGCAGACCGCGCGCGTGGTGCGGGACGGCGGCGAGACAATCGTGCCGGCCGAGCAGGTGCGGGTAGGGGACCGGCTGCGCGTGCTGCCGGGCGAGAGCATCCCCGTCGACGGCGTGATCCTCTCCGGGCAGACCTCCGTCAATCAGGCGGTGATGACGGGCGAATCGCTGCCCGTGGACAAGGCGGCGGGGGACGAGGTGTCCAGCGGCACGGTCAACCAGTACGGCGCCTTTGAGATGCGGGCCACCAAGGTGGGGGAGGACAGCTCCATCCAGCGCATGATCCGCCTGGTGCAGTCCGCCGACGCAGGCAAGGCGCGCATCGTGGGCCTGGCGGACCGCTGGGCCACCTGGATTGTGGTCATCGCCCTGACCGCCGCGGCGCTGACGTGGCTGGTCACGGGCGAGATCATCCGCGCGGTTACGATTCTGGTGGTGTTCTGCCCCTGCGCGCTGGTGCTGGCCACGCCCACGGCCATCATGGCCGCCATCGGCAACGCGACCCGGCACGGCTTTCTGGTGCGGGAGGGCGACGCGCTGGAACGGCTGGCTGCCGTGCGCAAAATCGCCTTTGACAAGACCGGCACGCTCACCTGGGGCACGCCCCGGGTGGTGGCGGTCGCAAGCGCCCTCCCCGGCCTGGACCGCTCAGGGCTCTATGCGCTGGCGGCGGGCGCGGAGCGGCTGTCCGAGCATCCGCTGGGCAAGGCCGTCGCGGCGGGATACCGCGAGGAAACCGGCTGCGAAGCCGCTCAGGCCACGGCGTTTGACATGCTGCCGGGGCGCGGGGTGAGCGCCGCCGTGGACGGGCGGCGCGTGCTGGCGGGCAATCCGCAGCTGCTGGCGGAGAACGGCGTGGCCATTCCGGCGGACGCGCAACGCCAAAAGCTGCTGGAGGAAGGCTGCACGATGATCTACGTGGCGGTGGACGGCGCCTTTGCCGGATACCTTGCGCTATCCGACACGCTGCGCGCGGAGAGCGCCGCCACGATTGCGGCGCTGGAGGCGGCGGGCGTGCGGCCCGTGCTGCTCACGGGCGACCACGAGCGCGCGGCGGACGCCATCGCGGCCCGGCTGGGCATCCGCGAGGTGCGCGCCGGCTGCCGGCCGGAGGAAAAGCTGGAGGCCATCGACGGCTGGCAGCGGGACGGCATGCGCGTGTGCATGATCGGCGACGGCATCAACGACGCGCCCGCGCTGAAAAAGGCGGATGTGGGCATCGCCATGGGCGGCGTGGGCAGCGACATCGCCGTGGAGGCCGCGGACATCGCGCTGGTAGACGACGAGGTCAAGGAACTGCCGCACCTGATGGCCCTGTCCCGGCGGATGATGACCACCATCCGCATGAACTTGACCTTTTCGATGGGGCTGAATTTTCTGGCGATTTTTCTGGCCATGGCGGGAACGCTCAACCCGGTGGTGGGCGCGCTGGTGCACAATGCCGGCTCCGTGGCCGTGATTCTCAATTCGGCGGTGCTGCTCAAGTGGCGGCGCAGGCAGGGGTGATCCCCGCAAATGCCTTTCGGGAGGGCCGCGTCACGCGGCTCTTTTTTCTGGCAGGAGCTATCCGCCGGGGCGGCGAAGCTCGTCTAACAGGTGAAGGGGGTGAGCGGCATGACGACCGCCAAGGGCCCGGGCGGAGACAGGCTGGAGGACCTGATGCGCCGCTACGGCGACGCGCTGGTGCGCATGTGCTGTCTGTATCTGCATGACGCTTCCCTGGCGCAGGACGCAGCGCAGGACACCTTTATCAAGGCGTGGCGCAGGCTGGAGACGTTTCGCGGCGAGTGTGACGAGCGCACCTGGCTGATGCGCATCGCCATCAACACCTGCCGCGATTATCACCGAACGGCATGGCTGCGGCATGTGGACCGCGGCACGCCGCTGGAAGCCCTGCCGGAGGCGGGCGCGGAGGACGCCCACCCGGACGGCGAGGTCATCCGGGCCGTGATGGCACTCCCCCTGCGCGAGCGGGAGGCGGTGCTGCTGCGCTACTATCAGGAGATGACCATCGCGGAGGCGGCGCAGGCGCTGCGCATATCGCAAAGCGCGGTAAAGCAGCGGCTCCAGCGCGCGAACCGGAGGCTTCGGGACAGGTTGAAGGAGTGGTATTACGATGCGTGACGGCCTGAAGGAGATCGTGGACCGCGAGCTGTCCGGCCGGCGCTGGCAGCCGCGGAACCGCAGCGCGGTGCTTGCCCGGACGAAAGGAGAACCCAAAATGAAAAAAAGAATGTCCGCCGGACTGATTCTGGCGGTTGCGCTGACGCTGGCGGCGGTTTCCGCGCTGGCGGTGTATGCCCTGACCCGCTCGCCCGAGGCGGAGGCAAAATACCAGGCCCGGCAGGCCGTGATGGACGCCTATGGGCTGACAGCGGAAACCATGGGTCTGTTTCACGCGGAGCATGAGGAAACGGACGACGGCTGGCGCGTGACCTTCCGCGCCCTGGCGAACATCGATCCGGGGCGTGCGGGCGTGTACACGGTGGAAAAGACGGCGGACGGCAGGACCGCCGCATGGAGCCACGATGGCCTTGACCCCGCGCTTTGGCGCGGCGAAGATCTGACCGCCCCCGCCTACGGGCAGGAGCAGCTGCTCTACGCCCTGAACGAGGGGCAGGAGGAGGCGCTGGCGCTGGCCCGGGAAAGTGCGGCTTCCGGCCCCATGCAGACGCCGCCCGCACCCGCGCCGGTGAACGAGGACGCCAGCGTATGGATGGATGTGCGCGAGGTTGAACCCGGCCCGGGGGAGATCAGCCTGGCCGAGGCCAAGGAGATCATGCGGGCCGCCGCGCAGGAGGAGCTGGGCCTCAGCGGAGCCGGGGCGGCCGCCGTGGGCGCGGCGGAGGATTTTGACGAGGTGGGCGCGCGGCTGGTGGAGGACAATGCGGGCCGGCGCATGTGGGAGTTTGCGGTGGAGGTGGATCTGGGCGATACGCATATCAGCGGCGGCGCGTTCGTGGACGCCTGCACCGGGGAAATCGTGCTGTTTGATTATGAATCGGGCGGAAACGGCTGAATACGCAAAAAGAAGGGGCGCATCCCATGGCCCCTTCTTTTTTTGGCCGCGTGGGCCGTTTACTCCTCGTCGTGCTGGAAGGCCGCGTAGGCCGCGTTGAGCAGCAGCTTGTGCATGCGCGTGATCTCCCGGCGGTCGTCGGTCGTGCCGTGGCCGTTGAGCAGCAGGGCCACAAAGAAGCCGTCGTCCGGGCTGACCGCGATGAGCGAGCCGCTGGCCGGGTCCGTCAGGCCATAGCCGTCGCTGGGCCACAGGTGCCCCAGAAACGGGTCCGACCGCTTGGTGATGCGGAAGCCGTACCCCCGCGCCTCGTTCAGCCCGCGCGTGCGCTCGGTGGTAGCCAGGTGGATGGAGCGGTAGGAAAAGACCACGCCCTCCTCATTGCGACCGTCGCCCGCCAGCATGGAGGCGTAGCGGATAATATCCTCCAGATCTGTAAACAGGCCCGCGTGCCCGGCTACGCCATGCAGAAAGCGCGCGTTGCCGTCCTGCGGCTGCCCCGCCTGCCACTCCGCTCCCTCGCTTTCCCCGCCGGCGGGAGCCACGTCGTCGCCCGCGGGCAGGTAACCGGTGCTGGGCATGCGCAGCGGCGCGGTCACAAAGCGCTTCACCGCCTCGTCCAGCGGCATGCCGAACACCCGCTCCAGCAAAAAGCCCAGCAGGATGAAGCCCATCGCGGAATCGCGCACCTTGCCGCCCACACTTCCCGACAGCGGGTGGCGCATGAGCGCCCCCAGCGCATCCCGGCCGCTTTCGGCCTCCTGCGACAGCAGGAAGGACGCGCTCATGCCCGAGGTGTGGGTCAAAAGGTGCAGAAGCGTGATCTCGCGCTTGTCCTGCGGCACATCGTCCAGCCAGCGGCCCAGCCGGTCGTCCAGGCTGACCAGGCCCCGCTCCAGCGCGTAGAGCATGAGCGGCACCGTGGCCATCACCTCGGTCAGCAGGCCCACGTCGTAGCGCGTGGTGTGCGTCACACCGCGCGCGTCCCCCTGCGCCAGCGTGCCGTGCACGCTGGTGAACAAAACCCGCGTTCCCTGCCCTGCCGCCATGGCGCAGCCGGGAAAGATGCCCTCCGTCACACCGCGCGCCAACAGATCGTCCACCGCTTTCCACATAGGCGTTTCCTCCCAAAGCCCGGCCTGCTCCGGCCCGGCGCTTTCTTTCCTTTTGCTCCATTATAACACAGGAAGCCGCCGTGGCAAAGAGTGAGAGAAAAAACCTGAACGTTCGGAAAAATTTCTTTCTTTTGTTCAGATCGCTTGTGAGACTATTGACAATCTTGGCTTGCCGGTGCTATGATAAGGGCACGAATTCGAATGGCAAAGGCGGAAAAACAAATCGATAACCAAGGGGAAATTTGGAGAAAGGACGTGGTTTCTCATGAAAAAACTGTTGGCGCTTCTTCTGGTGGCTGTGATGGCGATGGGCCTGTGCGGCGCGGCTTCGGCCGAGGGCTATGACCAGGCGCTCATCGACGCCGCCAAGGCCGAGGGCGAGCTGACCGTGTACGGCAGCTGCGAGGAAGCCTACCTCAACGCCGCCTGCGACAAGTTCCAGGAGCTCTTCGGCATCACCGTCAACCGTCAGCGCCTCTCCACCGGCGAGGTTGCCGCCAAGATCGAGGAGGAAAACGGCAATCCCAGCGCCGACGTGTGGTTCGGCGGCACCACCGACCCGTATAACGAGTCCGTGGCCAAGGGCCTGCTGGAACCCTACGAGGCCGCGAACGCCAGCCACCTGCTGGGAGACATGTACCGCGACAAGGACGGCTGCTGGTACGGCATCTACAAGGGCATTCTGGGCTTCATGTGCAACACCGAGGAGCTGGAGCGCCTGGGCCTGGAAGAGCCCAAGGACTGGGACGACCTGCTCAAGCCCGAATACAAGGGCCTGATCTGGCTGTCCAACCCCAACACCGCCGGCACCGCCAAGCTGGTCATCAACACCATGGTGCAGATGAAGGGCCATGACGAGGCCATGGAGTACTTCGTGGAGCTGGACAAGAACATCGCCCAGTACACCAAGTCGGGCTCCGGCCCCTCCAAGAAGGTCGGCATCGGCGAGTGCGTCATCGGCATCGGCTTCCTGCATGACGGCATCACCCAGATCCTGGACGGCTATGACAACATCAGCCTGGTGATCCCCGCCAGCGGCACCAGCTTTGAGATCGGCGCCACCGCCATCTTCAAGGGCGCCAAGCATCCCAACGCCGCCAAGCTGTGGATTGAGTTCGCGCTCAGCCCGGATTGCGTCAACATCGCCAAGGAGAACGAAAGCTTCCAGTTCCTGGTGATCGACAACGCCGAGCAGCCTGAGGAGGCCACCGCCTTCGGCCTGGACCCCGAAAACGTGATTGACTACGATTTCGAGGACGCCAAGAACAACACCTCCAAGTACGTTGAGGACTACTTCAACGCCCTTGGCGCCGCCGCGGACGACCGCTTCCAGACCGAATAACCGAACGAATTCTGTGTCGGCGGGGAGGATGACGCTGCGTCATCCTCCCTCGCCGTCTCTGGGGAAAAGGAGGTAGGTACGCTTGGTCAAGGCGCAGAGCGCAAGACTGGACCGCAAAAAGCTCTTCGGCGACCCGGTGATGGTCTCCACCATCGTGGTGCTGCTGATTTTCCTGGCTTTGTTCATCCTCTATCCGCTGGCCATGCTGCTGATTGACAGCGTGGTATCGGAGGGGCGCCTCACGCTGGACGTATTCAGCCGCGTCCTGGACATGGGCCGCTTCCGCACGGCGTTTACCAACACGCTGGAGCTGGGCTTCATCGTGGGCCTTGGCTCCACGGCGCTGGGCCTTCTGTTCGCCTATGTGGACGTGTACGTGAGCATCCGCCTGCGCGTGGTGCGCCGGATGTTCAATATCGTGAGCATGCTGCCGGTGGTGTCCCCGCCCTTTGTGCTGTCGCTGAGCATGATTCTGCTCTTCGGCCGCGGCGGCATCATCACGCGAAGCCTCCTGGGCATCTATGACAGCAACATCTACGGCCTGCACGGCATCGCCATCGTGCAGATCCTGACGTTCTTCCCCGTCTGCTACATGATGCTCAAGGGCCTGCTCAAAAACATCGACCCCTCGCTGGAGGAGGCCAGCCGCGACATGGGCGCCAGCCGCTGGAAGGTCTTTACCACGGTGACGTTCCCGTTGCTGCTGCCGGGCCTGGGCAACGCGTTTCTGGTCACGTTCATCGAGTCCGTGGCCGACTTTGCCAACCCCATGATGATCGGCGGCAGCTTCGATACCCTGGCCACCACCATCTATTTGCAGGTGACCGGCGCCTACGACAAGGCGGGCGCGAGCGCCATGGCCGTGGTGCTTTTGAGCCTGACGCTCATCCTGTTCCTGATTCAGAAGTACTATCTGGAGAAGCGCACCTACGCGACCCTCACCGGCAAGGCCAGCCGCGCGCGCATGCTCATCGCCGACAAGAGCGTGACCCGCCCGCTGACGATCCTGTGCTCGCTGTTTTCCGCGTTCGTGATCCTGATGTATGTCAGCATCCCCTTCGGCGCGCTGTTCAACCTCTGGGGCCGCGACTATTCGCTGTCCTTCAAGCATTTTGAATACATGTTCAAGTACAGCGGCCTCAAGGCGTTCCGCGATTCGTTCGTATTGAGCCTGATCGCCTCGCCCATCACCGCGCTGCTGTCCATGATCATCAGCTATCTGGTGGTCAAAAAGAAGTTCCGCACCAAGGGCCTTATTGAGTTTGCCAGCATGCTGGCCATGGCCGTGCCCGGCACGGTGCTGGGCGTGGGCTACATCCGCGGCTTTGCCAACGGCGTGTTCCACACGGGCTTTTTGCAGGGGCTCTACGGCACGGGCGCGATTCTGGTCATCGTCTTTATCGTGCGCAGCCTGCCGGTAGGCACGCGCAGCGGCATCTCGGCGCTTCGGCAGATCGACAAATCCATCGAGGAAAGCGCCTACGACCTGGGCGCGGGCAGCGGCAAGGTGTTCACCTCCGTGACGCTGCCGCTGATCAAGGACAGCTTCTTAAGCGGCCTGGTCACCACCTTCGTGCGCTCCATCACCGCCATCAGCGCCATCATCCTGCTGGTGACGCCGCAGTACCTGCTCATCACCACGCAGATCAACGAGTTCGCCGAGAAGGGCAAGTACGGCGTGGCCTGCGCCTACGCGACCATTTTGATCGCCATCGTGTACGCGTCCATCGTGATCATGAACCTCGTGACCAAGTATTTTGGCACCAGCAGAAAGATAAAGGGAGGCAGCGAAGATGCCTAAGGACAGCAAGGGCGTTCGCCTTGACCACATTTCCAAGATCTACAAGGACCCCAAGACCGGCAAGGATTTTTACGCCGTGCATGATGTGTCGCTGGACATTGCGCCGGGCAGCTTCGTGACGCTTCTGGGCCCTTCCGGCTGCGGAAAGACGACGACGCTGCGCATGGTGGCCGGCTTTGAGAGCCCGGACGAGGGCGAGATCTACCTGGGCGGCCAGCCCATCAACGAGCTGACCCCCAACAAGCGCGACACCGCCATGGTGTTCCAGAGCTACGCGCTGTTCCCGCACTACAATGTCTTTGACAACGTGGCCTACGGCCTCAAGCTCAGGAAGGTTCCCAAGGCCGAGATCGAGCAGCGGGTTAAGACCATGCTGGACCTGGTGGAGATGGGCGGCATGGAAAGCCGCATGACCAACCAGCTCTCCGGCGGCCAGCAGCAGCGCGTGGCGCTGGCCCGCGCGCTGGTGGTGGAGCCGGGCGTGCTGCTTTTTGACGAGCCGCTGTCCAACCTGGACGCCAAGCTGCGCGTGACCATGCGCACGGAGATCCGCCGCATCCAGCAGAAGCTGGGCATCACCGCCATCTACGTCACCCACGACCAGTCCGAGGCCATGTCCATCTCCGACGAGATCATCATTATGAAAAAGGGCGTCGTGGCCCAGATGGGCAGCCCCAAGGACATCTACTACCATCCCACCGACGAGTTCGTGGCAGACTTCATCGGCGAGGCCAATTTCATCAAGGGAACCGTCAAGGGCATGCAGGGGAAGGACTGCGTCGTCAGCATCGAGGGCCGCGACGTGACTGTGGAAACCGACACGCCCCGCGCCGCGCGCGCCGAGGGCGAAATCGTGCTGCGGCCGGAGGCCATCCGGATCGCCCCGGAGGGCCTGCTGCCCTGCACGGTGGAGCTGAGCTGCTTCATGGGCAGCTACCAGAATTACCATGTGCGCCTTACGGATGGCACGCTGGTCAAGATCACCGACAGCTGCCCCCTCAACAAGCGCGTCTTTGAGGTCGGCGAGCAAGCCGCCATCTCGTTTGACAAGGACTGCGCGCACCTGCTGTAAGGGGCAGGGAAAGGCGCGGACAGGGGCCGCCCGGCATTTCGCCGGGCGGCCTTTTTTGCGCGCTTCCGCGCCGGGCAAAAATGTGGTATACTGATCCTACCCTTGCGAAAGGAGCCGGAATGCCGCATGCCAACCTTTGAAGCCGAGCGCGGCGGCCTGCTGTGGGACGCCACGGCGGTGCCCAACGCCTTTTTCTGCGAATACATGCCCGCCGCGCCCGACAGCCATGTCAAGGTGTATCTCTACGGCCTGATGTGCGCGCACGGCGGGGCGCAGGAGGAGGGCGACCTTCTGGACGACGTGGCCCGCTCGCTGGCGCTGTCCCGCGACGAGGTGGAGAGCGCCATGCGCTATTGGGAGCGCTGCCGCCTGGTGGAGCGGGTGAAGGACAGCCCGCCCGTCTATCGGTTTTTGAACGTACAGCAGGCCATGCTCAAGCGCCGGGAGGCCCCGCGCGACGAGGCCTACGAGGCCTTCGCCCAGGCGGTATACGCCGCCTTCGGCGAGCGGCGCAAGCTCCATGGCGGCGAAACCGTGCTGGCCTACGAATGGGTGGAGCAGCTGAAACTGCCCGCCGAGGTGGTGCTCATGCTCATTCAGCACATGATCGCCACGCGCGGGATCAATTTCAGCTTCAAGGCCGCCCAGAAGCTGGCGGCGGAACTGGCGCAGGAGCATATTTCCACCATTGAGGAGGCCGAGGCGGTGTTCCAGCGGTCCGAGGCGGCCATCAAGGGCGCGCGCCGGGTGCTCAGCCGCCTGGGCATGCGCCGCAGCCCTTCCATGGACGAGGTGGACCTGTATCTCAAATGGACGGAGAAGTGGGGCTTTGAGCCAAAGGCCGTCGAAGCCGCCTGCCGCGAAACCACCAAGGGCTCGCCCACCTTCGGCTATCTGGACAAGGTGTTGGAAGGCATCCGCAGCCGCAGCGGCGGACAGGCCACCACCGGCAGGGCGGTCGAGCGCACGCTGGACGCCGGGCAGGAGGAGACCGCGCGCATCCGCGAGCTGCTCCAGGTGCTGGGCATCAGCCGCGCCGTGGTGGACGAGGGCATGCGGCAGCTGTACCGCAGCCTGACGGCTGCGGGCGGGCACGAGGCGGCGCTGCTGGCGGCCCGCGAGGTGGCCGCCAGCGGCAGGGCGCATTCGCTGGACAACGTGGCGGCGCTGCTGGAGGCATGGAACGCCAAGGGCCTGACCACGGCGGAGGCTATCGAGGCGCACCTTGAGCAGGTGCGGGCGCTGAACCGGCGTATCCGCATCCTGATGGACCGCTGCGGCCAACGCGGCGGATGTACGCAGGCCAACCGGGAGCTGCTTCTGACCTGGCAGGCGCAGTGGGGCCTGCCGGAGGAGCTTGTGGATCTGGCGGCGGAGTTCGCGCGCGGGGTGGACAAGCCCATGCCCTACATGAACCGTCTGCTGGAGGGCTGGCGCAAGTCGGGTGCGCTTACCGTGGAGGCGGCGCGAGCCGAGCATGAGCGCTTCCAGTCCGCGCAGAAGGACGCGGCCCGCCCGGCGCAGCCCGTCAAGCGCGTGATCGAGCAGCAATATGAGCAGCGGACCTACAACCCCGACGAGTTCGACGACCTGTCGGAGGAGCAGCTGGAGGAGTTGAACCGCAAATGACGCGAGAGCAGATCCTGGCCCGGCTGGAGCAGGACTACGCCCGGCGGCGGGAGGATAACCTGCGCCTGTTCGAGCAGCGGCGCGAGGAGGCCTGCGCGCAGTGCGAGGGCCTTGGGGAATTGCTGGAAAAGCGCCACGCCGAGGTGATGGCGGGCGTGCGCTCCAGCCTGATCAGCCCCCGGCGCGACCCACAGGCAAACGCCGGCCTGGCCTCGCGCATGGCGGAGTGGAACCGGCAGATCCGTGAAAAGCTGATCCGGGGCGGTCTGGAACCGGATTTTTTGCAGCCCGTCTACACCTGTGCCGCCTGCCGGGACGAGGGGTACGTATACGATCCCTCCCGCCGCATGTGCGACTGCATGCGCCGGGAGCTCAACCGCCGCCTGATGGAGCAAAGCGGCCTGGGCGCGGGTGCGGCCACCTTTGAAACCTATGATGAAACCGTCTTTTCCGACGAACCGGACGAGCGGGGCCGGTCCCAGCGCCGCATCATGGCGGCCAACCGCGACATCTGCCGGCGCTATGCCGACAGCTTTCCCGCAACCCAGGTGCGCGATCTGCTCCTGATGGGCAAGAGCGGCCTGGGCAAGACGTTTCTGATGCAGTGCATCGCGCGCCGCGTGGCCGAACGCGGGCATCTGCCCACGTATATCAGCGCGTACCGGTTCTTTGAAACGGCGCGGCAGGCCTATCTGGACAACGACGGCGCAAAACTCGCGCCGCTGATGGAGGCGGAGCTGCTGCTCATTGACGACCTGGGCACCGAGCCGCTGATGAACAACGTGACCGTGACGCAGCTGTTCAACCTGCTCAACGAGCGGCAGATGAGCGGGCGGCACACCATTCTCAGCACCAACCTGAGCATGAGCGAGCTGCAGGAGCGCTATACCGAGCGCGTGACCTCGCGCCTGCTGGACAAGGGAGCCTGCCTGCGCGTGGGTTTCGTGGGCGGCGACGTGCGCCGGGGGCGCAGGCGAAAGGGGAGCGAAGCGTGAACATCCAGATCTATGTGTCCGGCAGGAACCCGGACGTGCTCAAGGCGGAGCGCTTCTTCAAGGAGCGCCGCATCCCCTATCAGATGATGGACCTCAAAAAGCACCGGCTGGGCAAAAAGGAGCTGGAGGTGTTCGCCGCCGCGGCCGGCGCCAGGGCCCTGGTGGACCGCTCCGGCAAAAAGGCGCTGGAGCGCCCCGTGGCCCACATGTCCACCGACAGCCTGATTCTTTCGGAGCTGATGAACGACCCCATGGCGCTGGTCAGCCCCATCGTCAGAAACGGCAGCCGCGTCACCGTGGGCGCGGATGAGGCGGAATGGAAGCGCTGGGTGGAGATGGAAAAAGCGGCGACGCGCTGACGCCGCGCCGAAGGCAGAGAAACCGCCCCCAAAAGAGGCGCCCTGGGTTCGCGCCGTCCGGCGAGGCTCAGGGCGCCTGGTTGTGTAATTCCGGCAGGACCTGCGCGGCTCATTCGCCCTCCAGAAAGCGCCGGAGCTGCGAGCGGTTGGCGGCAAGGTCCGGGGTGAGCACCATCATGTCGCCGACGGTTTCGTCCGCGTAGGTCCCGTCAAAGGGGACGTGCGCGCCCTGGATGTCCAGCGTATCGCACCCCAGCAGCGGGGCCAGCGCCGCCAGGTCGGCCAGCGTCAGGTCGGTTTCCACCTCGTCAAGCAGCGTCACGGCCAGCTTCAAAAGCGCAAGGAGGTTCATGGCCTTCAGCCGCTCCGCCGCGCTCTGGATGAGCCGCTGCTGGCGGCCGGTGCGCTGAAAATCGCTGTCGATCTTGCGGATGCGGCAGTAGCTCAGGGCCTGCCGCCCGTTGAGCAGGTGTTCGCCGGCGGTTTCCAGCAGGCCGTCGTCCGCCGCAAGGCCCACCTGGCGGTTGTAATCCTCCAGGATCTTGTTGAGCTGCACGCGCTCGGCCTCGGTGATGTCCGCCTCCACGCCGCCCAGCAGGTCCACCGCCGTCACCAGCGTGGGAAAATGAGCCGTCACGGTATGGTCGATGCTGACGCCGAAGCTCTCCTCCAGCGTCCTCAGAAGCAGCGCCTCGCCGCCGTAAAAATAGGCGGCGTTGAGCCGGTCGCGCCCGTGGCCGGGGATGGATACGTACAGGTCGCGCAGGAACGACGCCAGCCGGATGCGGCCCGCTTGGGGATCGACGCTGGCCAGCATCATCACGTCGCTGCGCCCGGCCCTGCCCGATGTGTCCACGCCGATAAGCAGCACGGTAAAGGGGCCGGATTCCTCCGCGCGCGCGGGCGTGACGGCAAGGAGCATCAGCGCCGCGCATAGCAGCGCCGCGGTCCGTTGAATCAAACGCTTCATGAAAAAACCTCCTTTGCGCTGATGCAACGCCAAGGAGGGCTATTTTGTTGCAGCTGGGGGGATTTGGTCAGGTGTAGTCGGTGTCGAACTGCACCACCAGGCGGTAGCGGTCATCCAGCGAGCGGGCGTAGGCGTTGAGGGACTTGAGCAGCTCGTCGCGCCCCTTGTAGCCGGCGGGCGTGACGCAGTCGAAAATCAGGTTGATATGCCCCTGGCCCGGCACCATGCGGAAATCATGCAGGCTCAGACAGGGATCGGTGTTCTTGAGAAAATCCGACATCTGCTGATGGACGCGGTTCACGTTTTCGTCGGAGGTCACGACGGGGTCCATGTGGATGCAGATGGCCATGTGCATCTTCTCCCCGATCTCGCGCTCGGCGTCGTCGATCGCCTCATGGATGGCCACGATGTTGGCGTCCGCGCTGACCTCCGCGTGCACGGAGGCGATGCAGCGGCCCGGTCCGTAGTCGTGCAGCACCAGGTCGTGAATCCCCACAATGCCCTCGCGCGAAAGCAGCAGCTCGCGGATCTGGCGGATCTTTTCCGGGTCCGGCTTGCCGCCCAGCAGGCTGTCCACGGTATCGCGGCAGACCTCAAAGCCCGCCTTGAGCACCACGGCCGCCACCAGCAGGCCGATCCAGCCGTCGATGGTCCAGTTGAAGGCGAGGCAGGCCAGCACGCTCAAAAGCACCGCACCGGTGGAGAGCACGTCGCCCAGGCTGTCCTTGGAGGCGGCCAGCAACGTGCCGTTGCGGATGGCCGTGCCGAGCCTGCGGTAGAAGAAGAACAGCCACAGCTTGAGCAGCACCGACGCCGCCAGCATTGCCGCCACCACCCACGACAGGGTGAGCGGTTCGGGGCTGAGGACGGAGGAGATGCCGTCGCGCAGGAGCTGCAATCCCATCAGCAGAATCAGCGCGCCCACCGCCAGCGACCCCAGGTATTCCATGCGCCCGTGGCCGAAGGGGTGCTCCTGGTCCACGGGCTTGCGGGCCAGGCGCGTGGTGATCAAGGTGACGATGCTGCCGGCCGCGTCGGAGAGGTTGTTGGCGGCGTCGGCCATGATGGCCAGCGAGCCGCTGAGCAGCCCCATGAGAAACTTGCCGCCGGAGAGGAGCAGGTTGACGGCGATGCCCGTTACGGCGGCCAGGGTGCCGTAGGCGGCCCGGACATCCGGGTCCTCCACGCGGTCCGGCTGCCGGATGAAGCGGCGAATCAGCCATGCGGTCAAGGCGCAGCGCCTCCTTTGAACGGATATGGCCGGTATATGCGGTCATGTCTGAACATTATACCAAACGCGCCACGCTTAGACAAGACAAATCCTCCATGGCCCGCCGGGCGGTCCTCCATGGCCCGCCGGGCGGTCAGCGGGAGCGGCGCTCAAGTCCCGCGGCGAAGGCCTTCAGGTGCGCGGGCACGTCGATGCCCTGCGGACAGGCCCTCACGCACTGGCCGCACCCCACGCAGGCCGAGGGCTGCCTGTCCGCGGGCAGAGCCTCGACAGGCTCCGCCTCGGAGGCGGAGAGGCGGAACGCGTTGTAGGCGGATAGCAGCATCGGGATGTCCAGATCGGCGGGGCACCCGTCCACGCAGTAGCGGCAGGCGGTGCAGGGCACGGCGTTTTTCATGCGCTCGGCCAGGGCCAGAAGCGCCTCGCGCTCGGCGGAGGTCAGGGGATCGGGCCGGGAGAAGGTTTCGATGTTTTCGCGCAGCTGCGCCATGTCGGACATGCCGCTGAGCACCATGCGCACGTTGGGCAGGTCCTTGACGAAGCGCAGGGCCCACGCGGCGGGGCTGATTTCCGGATTCAGGGCGCGCAGGGCCGCCGCCTCCGCCGCCTCCAGACGGGCCAGCCGCCCTCCGCGCACCGGCTCCATCACCCATACGGGAATGCCCAGCGAGGTCAGCAGCTCGTACTTCTCCCGCGCGTTTTGAAACGTCCAGTCCAGGTAGTTCAGCTGAATCTGGCAGAAGGCCATCTCCCCGCCGTAGCGGTCCAGAAATTCGCGCAGGTTGTCCATCTTCCCGTGGCTGGAAAAGCCCAGGTGGCGGATGCGCCCCAGACGGCGCTGCTTGAGCAGGTAGTCCACGATGCCCAGCTCCGGGTCCAAAAAGGTGGGCGTCGTGGCTTCGCATACGTTGTGCAGCAGGTAGAAATCGAAGTGCGACACCCCGCATTTTGCCAGCTGCTCCTCGAAGATGGAGGCGGGGCTGCGCCCGGCGGCGGCCACATGGCTGGGAAACTTCGTAGCCAGCAGGTAGCTCTCACGGGGGTAATCCGCCAGGATGCGACCCATGATGCGCTCGGACTCGCCCCCGTGGTAGGGGTAGGCGGTGTCGAAGTAGTTCAGGCCGTTTTGCATGGCATAGGCCACCATTTTGCGCGTTTCGGCCTCATCCACCCGGCCGGAGCCGTCCGCAAGCAGCGGCAGGCGCATGGCGCCCAAACCCAGCAGCGGCAGCGTGAGATCGTGGAACTTGCGGGTCATCATGATGCTTTTTCCTCCCTGAACGGCCGCGCGCGGCCGGTATGCGTTTCCAGCATACCACGCGCGGGAGGCGGTCTGTCAAGAGAAAGACGCCATTTTTGGCGTTCACGCCGGGAAAATAGGCTTTGCAAAATACAGACAACTGATATATACTGGTTTGTGACAGGAACGGCGAAAAAGCGCCGTTCCGAAAAAGATATTGTGCCATAAGGCGACAGGAGCCACGAAATGCAGAAAGTATGGATCATCGGCGCAGGCCCCGCCGGACTGACGGCGGCGTATGAGCTGCTCAAGCACGGCTATGACGTGACGGTTGTGGAACAGAGCCATGAAATCGGCGGCATTTCCAGAACGGTGCGCTATCAGGGCAACCGCATGGATATCGGCGGGCACCGCTTTTTCAGCAAGGACCAGCGGGTGATGGACTGGTGGTCGGATATCATGCCGCTGCAGGGCGCGCCCTCCTATGATGACAAGGCGCTGGGCCGGCCCGTGCCGCTGTGCGCCGGCGGCCCCGATCCCGAAAGGGAGGACCGCGTCATGCTGGTGCGCAACCGCGTCAGCCGCATCTATTACGATAAGCACTTCTTTGACTATCCCATCAGCCTCAAGCTGGAAACGCTCAAGACCATGGGCTTTGCCACCACCATGCAGGTGGGCGTGAGCTTCCTTTGCGCCACGCTGCGCAAGCGTCCCAACGACAACCTGGAGAACTTCTACATCAACAGCTTCGGCAAAAAGCTCTACGGCATGTTCTTTGAGGGCTACACCGAAAAGCTCTGGGGCCGTCATCCCCGCGAGATCGACGCCAGCTGGGGCAAGCAGCGCACCAAGGAGCTGAGCATCTTCGGCATCCTCAGGGACATGTTCTCCAAGGTGTTCGTCTCCAGGGAACAGCGGATGAAGCACGTGCAGACCTCGCTGATCGAGGAATTCCGCTATCCCAAGTACGGCCCCGGCCAGCTGTGGGAAACCGTGGCTGCCGAGGTGGAGAAGATGGGCGGAAAGATTCTGCTGGGCGCGGAGGCCCTGGGCCTGACCACGGAGGGCAGCCGCGTGAAAAGCCTGCGCTACCGCGACGGGAGCGGCGAGCATGAGGCCGTGGCGGATGCGTTCTTCTCCTCCATGCCGGTCAAGGACCTGGTGGCGGGCATGAACGACGTGCCCGCGGATGTGGCGCGCGTCGCGGCGGGCCTGCCGTACCGCGACTTTGTGACCGTGGGCCTTCTGGTGGACCGGCTGAACCTGAAAAACGAAACCAGCCACAAGACGCTGGGCAACATCGTGCCCGACTGCTGGATCTACGTGCAGGATACCAACGTGAAGCTGGGCCGCATCCAGATTTTCAACAACTGGTCGCCCTACATGGTGGAGGACCCGGAGCATACCGTGTGGATCGGGCTGGAGTACTTCTGCGACGAGGGCGATGATTTCTGGAACATGAGCGAGGAGGCGTGCGTGGCGATGGCGGCGCGCGAATTGTGCGCCATGGGCGTGATCGACAGCCCGGACCATGTGCGCATGAGCCACCGCGAGCGCGTGAAGAAGGCGTACCCCGCCTACTTCGACACCTACGACGAGATGGACAAGGTCGTTTCCTATCTGAGCGGCTTTGAAAATCTCTACTGCGTGGGCCGCAACGGCCAGCACCGCTACAACAACATGGACCACTCCATGGCCACGTCCTTTGAGGCGGTGGACAACCTCGTGGCCGGTATCAAAACCAAGGACAACATCTGGAACGTCAACACCGAGCAGGAGTATCACGAGGAAAAGAAGGCCTGACGTCTCCCTTTCCCGCGTCCCTGTGCAAGGAGGCTCCGCATTGCTTCGTTTCATCCCACGTCAGGCGCGCCCGCTGGACGGGCGCGCCGCGGCCGCGCTTCGCCCCTACGAGGGGGTAACGGCGCGGCTTTTGTACGCGCGCGGCATCACCGACGCGGCGCAGGCCGAGGCGTTTCTAAGCCCCTCGCCGGACCGGCTGCATGACCCCATGCGCATGCACGGCATGGCGGAGGCGCTCTCGATTCTCACGGACGCGCGGCGGCACGGCCTTGGCGTGGCGGTCTACGGCGATTACGACGTGGACGGCATCTGCGCCTGCGCGCTGATGACGCAGGCGCTGCGCCGCTACGGGCTTCGGGCCGACCCCTATACGCCGCTGCGCGAGGCGGGCTACGGCCTGAACCTGGCGGCGGTGGAGCAGCTGGCCAAAGACCATCGCGTGCTGGTCACGGTGGACCTGGGCATCACCAATCACGAGGAGGTGCGCCTGGCGCAGCAGCTGGGCATGCGGGTGATCGTGACCGACCACCACGGCCTGGGGCTGGAGGCCAGCCCCGCCGACGCGGCGCTCAACCCGCTGCTGGGGGACTATCCCTTCCGCCGCCTGTGCGGCACGGGGGTGGCCTTCAAGCTGGCGCAGGCGCTGCTGGGGCTGGAGGCGTGCCGGGAGTATCTGGATCTGGCGGCGCTGGCCATCGTGGCGGACATCGTGCCGCTGGAGGACGAGAACCGGATCTTGGTGGCGCTGGGGCTTAAGACGATCGCCGGGCGGAAGCGGCAGGGCATGCGCGCGCTGCTCCGGGTGAGCGGCGATCCCGACCCCGTGGACAGCGACGTGCTGGGCTACCGGCTGGGGCCGAGGCTGAACGCGGCGGGCCGCCTGGACGACGCGGGCAAGGGCGTGCGCCTGATGATGACGGACGACCCCGCTGAGGCGGACCGGCTGGCCGAGGAGCTGGACGCGCTCAATACCGAGCGCCGCGCCGCCGAGCAGCGGCTGGTCAGGGCGGCGCAGGCGCAGGCCGCGGCGCACGACTTCATCGGGGAACGCGCGCTGATCGTGCGCGGGCAGGACTGGCACGTGGGCGTGATCGGCCTGGCGGCGGGGCGGCTGTGCCAGCAGTATTACTGCCCCACCTGCGTGCTCAGCGAGCATGAGGGGCTATTGCACGGCAGCCTGCGCAGCATCCCCGGCGTGCACATCCACGAATGCCTCAAGACCTGCGACGATCTGCTGCTGCGCTACGGCGGCCACGAGCAGGCCGCGGGCGTGACGCTGGAGGCGGACCGGTACGGGGCGTTTTGCGAGCGCCTGCAGGCCGCCGTGGCGCGGGCGGAGGAAAGCTGCTTCGTGCCCGCCCAGCCCTATGACGCGGAGCTGACCCTGTCGGACTGCACGGATGCGCTGCTGGACGAGATCAGCCGCATGGCCCCCTTTGGCTGCGGCAACCCCGCACCCCTGTTTCTGGCGCGCGGGCTGCACCCGGAGGAGCGCCGGGCCGTGGGCGCGGAGGGCGCGCACCTCAAGCTCACCCTCCGGCAGGGCGGGCGCATGCTGGGCGGCATCGCCTTTTCGCAGGGCGCGCTGGCCGCGACGCTTCCGGACGAGGTGGACGCGGTGTTCAGCCTGGGGCGCAACACCTTCCGCGGGGTGACGTCGCTGCAGCTGGACGTCAAGGCGCTCAAACCCGTGCGCGAGGCGTGCGCGCAGGCGCTGGACGCGCCCGACGGCCCGGCGGAGCGGGACGCGCTGGTGGACGCGCTGGCCGATGCGTTTTCCATGCAGGCAGGAAAACCCCTTTCGGATACAGAATCCATACAGGAAACCGGCTGGCCCGCGCTGGAAGCCGCGCTCCGGGAGGGGCGACGCGGCCATCTGCTGGCGGCGCGCACGCATGCCTCGGCGCGCCGGGCGCTGGCGCTGGCGGATCTGGACGTGTGCGCGCACGCGCCGGACGATCCCCGCGGCTTTGCCACGCTGCTGACCGCGCCGGCGCTGCCGGTGATCGGGGGGCACTGGCGGCACGTATGGCTGCTGGACGGCGAGGCGTTCGCGGGTGAAGCGGCGCTGTGGCGCGGCCGCCTGCCGCACGCGCGGGTGCATGTGCTGCCCTGCAGCGAGGCGCTCGCGGCTTTGGCCCGCGCCGTGGATGCGGGGGACGAGGCGTACCGCACGCTGTACAGGGCGCTGCGCGGCGGCGCGCACCGAACGCTTGGGCAGCTCGCGCAGGCGGCGGGCATGGAGGCCGCGCAGGCGCGCGCGGGGCTGCATGCCTTCTGCCAGCTGGGGCTGATCGACTATACGCCGTCGCCGTTTCGTTACGCGATCCGCCCGGCGGCCAGGTGCAGCCTCGGCGACAGCCCGATTTTGTCCGCCCTGCGGGCGTTGGAGAGTGAAAGATGAGCAAAGAAAGGAAAGCAACGGTACAGATGCCCGGAATCAAGGTTCAGGACCTGCTGATGCTGCATGCCACACTTTTGCTTTACGCTGTGGCCAGTGTGCTGGGGAAGCTGGCGGGGATACAGCTGGCGGCACAGAATGTGGGAAAAACCCTGATATTTCTTGCGGTGGACGTTGCGACGCTGCTCGCCTATTCGTTTCTGTGGCAGCGCGCGCTCCGGCGCATGCCGCTGAGCTTTGCCTACAGCAACAAGGGCATCTGTACGCTGTGGACGACGCTGGCCGGGGTGTTTGTGATTGGCGAACCGTTTAGCTGGGGAAAGGCGGCCGGCCTTGTGGTGGCGCTGGCCGGAGTGACGCTCGTGGTGACGGACCATGAATAGCGGCGTCCTGATTTACCTGATCACCCCCCTGCTTTCGGCGGCGAGCCAGCTCATTCTCAAAAAGGCCGCCGACAACCCCCGCTACACGGGTGTGCGCGCCTATCTCAACGCGCCTGTGATAACGGCCTACGCGCTGTTCTTCGGTTGCATGCTGCTCAACGTCGTGGCGCTTCGCACGCTGGAGCTGAGCGTGTCCAGCATTCTGGAAGCCTCCAGCTACATCTATGTGATGCTGCTCAGCTGGTGGTTCCTCAAGGAAAAGATTACCCCGCGCCGCCTGATCGGCAATCTGCTCATTATGGTGGGCATCGTGCTCACGCTGACTCTGTAACACCTCAACAAGGAGGAAGGCCCCATGGATACGCCCGCCGAAACCAAAAAGATCATCTTTTCCGGCATTCAGCCCTCCGGCACGCTGACGCTGGGCAACTACATCGGCGCCCTGCGCAACTTCAAGCTTCTGGAGGACGAATACCGGTGCATCTACTGCGTGGTGGACATGCACGCCATCACCGTGCGCCAGGACCCCGCGGCCCTGCGCCGCCGCTGCCTGGAGCTGGCCGCCATCTACATCGCCTGCGGCCTGGACCCCAAAAAGAACGTCATCTACTGCCAGAGCCACGTCAGCGCCCATGCGGAGCTGGCCTGGATCCTCAACTGCTTCACCTACATGGGCGAATTGCAGCGCATGACCCAGTTCAAGGACAAGGCGCAGAAGCACGCCGATAACATCAACGCGGGCCTGTTTACGTATCCTACGCTGATGGCGGCGGACATTCTGCTCTACCAGACGGACCTGGTCCCCATCGGCGCGGACCAGAAGCAGCACCTGGAATTGACGCGCGACATCGCCCAGCGGTTCAACGGCGTGTACGGCGACGTGTTCACCGTGCCCGAAGGCTACTTCGGCAAGGTGGGCAGCCGCATCATGAGCCTGCAGGACCCCACCCGCAAGATGAGCAAGTCCGACCCCGAGGACACCTTCATCTCCCTGCTCGACCCGCCCGACGCCATCCGCCGCAAGGTCAGGCGCGCCGTGACCGACTCGGAGGCGGACATCCGCTTTGACCCGGCGAACAAGCCGGGCGTGAGCAACCTGCTCAGCATCATCGCGGCGCTGACCGGACAGAGCGTGGAGGAAGCGGCGGCGGAACTGCAGGGCCAGGGCTACGGCAAGCTCAAGGACCGCGTGAGCGAATGCGTGATCGAAACCCTCGCCCCCCTGCAGAGCGAGCACAGGCGCCTGATGGCCGACAAGGCCTATTTGCAGGGCGTGCTTACGGAAAACGCCGAGATCGCCAACCGCATGGCCCTGCGCACCCTGCGCAAGGTGCAGCGCAAGGTGGGCTTTGCCGAGCGCCTGAAATGACGGAGGAGACAGCGCATGGAAAACAAGAATTTTGATTTCATCATCATCGGCGCGGGTCCCGCGGGCATCTTCGCCGCGCTGGAAATGGCCAGGAAGCGGCCGCAGAGCCGCGTGCTGATCGTGGATACGGGCCGGGCGATTTCCCACCGCGCGTGCCCGGCGCGCATCGACGGGCAGTGCAAGCACTGCGACCCCTGCGCCATCGTGCACGGCTGGGCGGGCGCGGGCGCGTTTTCCGACGGCAAGCTGTCGCTCAGCGACGAGGTGGGCGGCCATGTGAGCGACTACATCGGCCACAAGCGCGCGATGGACTATATCCATCAGGCCGACGACATCTACCTCGGCTTCGGCGCCAGCAAGACCGTCCACGGCCTCAACAACAGCCGCGTGGACGAGATCGCCTACGAGGCCAGCCGCCACAACATCCGCCTGGTGCCCTGCCCGGTGCGCCACCTGGGCACGGAGAACGCGGGGCCTGTGCTTGGCGCGATGCACGACTATCTGGTCACCAAGACCAATACCACCTTTCTGGAGCTGACCAGCGCGGAGGACATCCTCTGCGAGGGGGGGAAGGTGACGGGCGTGAAGATTCACCGGCGCGGGCACGAGCCGGAAATCGTCTACGCGCCCTATGTGGTGACGGCCCCCGGCCGCGGCGGCGCGCAGTGGCTGTCCGAGACGGTGAACAAGCTGGGGCTTCGCACGCAGAACAACGAGGTGGACATCGGCGTGCGCGTCGAGGTGCCCAACGCCATCATGGACCACCTGACCCGCGACCTCTACGAGGCAAAGCTCGTCTACTACAGCGACACCTACGAAAACAAGGTGCGCACCTTCTGCATGAACCCCGGCGGCGAGGTGAGCCAGGAGTACTACGAGGGCGGCATCGCCGTGGTCAACGGCCACAGCTACGAGGACCCGGAAAAGCGCACCGGCAACACCAACTTCGCCATGCTGGTGTCCACGCAGTTCACCGAGCCGTTCAACCAGCCCATCGAGTACGGGCGCTACATCGCCCAGCTGGGCAACATGCTCACCGGCGGCCCCATCATGGTGCAGCGCCTGGGCGACCTGCTCAAGGGCCGCCGCACGGACGTCAAGCGCCTGGCCAAGTCCACCACCATCCCCACGCTCTCCACCGCCGTGCCGGGCGACCTGAGCTTTGTGCTGCCCGCGCGGCACCTGACCAGCATCGTCGAGGCGCTCAAGGCCTTCGACCATCTGGCGCCCGGTCTCTACAGCCAGAACACGCTGCTCTACGGCGTGGAGGTCAAGTTCTACTCCAGCAAGGTGCTGGTGGACAGCCACATGGAAACGGCCATCAAGGGCCTGTTCGCCGCGGGCGACGGCGCGGGCATCACGCGCGGCCTGATGCAGGCGGGCGTGAGCGGCATGGTCGTGGCCGACGAGGTGGCCCGCCGCCTGGACAACTGAAGAAACAAAGAGCGGCCCGCGCTATCCTGCGCGGGCCGCTTTGCTTCCCCGTTTTTCAGGTCACGCACACCACGCGGCCCGGCACGAAATCGCCGGGGGCGAGCGAGGTGTTGATCACCAGCAGCGCGCCGGGAGCCACGCCCAGCGACTGGGCGAGGGTGTAGAGGTTCTCGCCCGCGCCCATCACATGGCTGTAGCTGCCGGTGGGGCACAGGCGGCGGCTGCCGGCGGGGGGCACGCAATAGCGCGTGCCGGCCTGCGGCCTTGTGACGGACAGGCCGGGATTGGCCGCGCTCAGGGCCTGATAGGATACGTTATGGAGAAGCAGTAGGTCGGTAAAGGACTGGCCGCGGCCGACGATGGCGGCGGTATACCCCGCGGGGCAGCAGAAGCTGCCGGGGCAGGTGATCTGCGGCTGGCTGGGCAGGGAAGGCGTGGGCAGGCCGTCCGGCCCCGGACCGGGGGAGGCGGGCTGGTTGGCGTCCGGCAGAGCGGGCGTGGGCAGACCGTCCGGTCCCGCGCCGGGGGTGGCGGGCTGGTTGAGCATCATGGTCAGGCGCTCCTTTCAGGATTGAGCGGTTCGGCTGCGCCGCGGGGGCGCGCCTGTACCATCCTATGACGCGGCCCAGCCGGGGTGCGGGGAATCTTTGCCCAAGTCGCGGGGAATCTTTGCCCAAGTCGCGGCGTGTGTGGCTTTTTTCGGCGAAACATGCTATAATCTAAACTTGGTAACCTATGCACCCGATGTGAAGGGAGGAAGCGGCATGCGGGCAGAGAACCGGGTGGAAAAAATCCGGCGCGCGCTGTTGTGGCTAAGCGTGGCGGCGCTGGTGTTGGGCGCGCTGCCGCTGTACGCAATCTCCCTGTACAACCATCCCTATTATGACGATTACGGCTTTTCCGCGCGGGCGCATCAGGCCTGGCGCGACACGGGCAGCGTGGGCGCGGTGCTGCGCGCGGCCTGGGACAGCGCGCTGGTGACGCGCGAGAGCTGGCAGGGCACCTATACGGGCACGCTGCTAAGCAATGTGCAGCCCGGCATCTTTTCCGAGCGGCTCTACTTCATCAGCACGTTTGTGCTGCTCACGGCGCTGATCGCGTGTTTCCTGTACTTTTTTTCGGTGGTGCTGGGCCGGCTGGGCATGGACCGCACGGGCCGGTGGACGCTGGGGTGCCTGGCGGTGACGCTGATGATTCAGTTCATGCCGGATGCGGGCGAGGCGTTTTTTTGGTTCAACGGAGGCATCGGCAACACCTTCATCTATTCGCTCATGGCGCTGGCCGCCGCGCTGATGGTGCGGCTGGCCGGGGCGAAGGGCCGCGCCGCGGGGCTGACGGCGGCGCTGTGCGTGCTGATGGCGCTTTTGGGCGGCGGCAGCTACGGCGGCGGACTGTTCAGCCTGTGCATGCTGGCGGTGTGCCTCGTGTGGATGATGCGCGCGCGGCATCCGCGGCGCTGGCGCTTTGCGGGGCTGACGGCCCTTTTGCTCATCTGCTTTGTGTACAGCATGTCCGCGCCCGGCAATACGGTGCGCGCCGGGGTGATCGGGTATCAGACCTCGGCGGTCAAGGCGGTGCTGCAGTCGCTCTTTTACGGCGCGGCGCAGATGGGGACGTATCTGCGCCCTGAGCTGATCGCGGTCACGCTGGCGGTGCTGCCTGCGCTCTACCGGGCCGCCCGGCAAAGCCCGTGGCGCTTTTCACACCCCTGGCTGGTGCTGGGGCTGATGGGCGCGCTGTACTGCACGCAGATGACCCCGCCGCTCTACGCCATCGCCTCCATCGGCGCGGGGCGCATCGTGGATACCTACTACATCAGCTTTGTGGCGCTGTGGTTTCTGGCGGTGTACTACCTGGCGGGCTTTGCGGCGCGGCGGCTCGCGGCGGCCGGCCGGGAGACGCTCGCCCGGCCGCTCACGGCGCGGGGCTACGGCGCGCTGCTGGCGGTCAGCCTGTGCCTGCTGGGGATGGGCTGCCTGGCGTGCAGGCCCGCGGGCGAGGCGCTCTACGGCGTGCAGAACCTGAGCGGCCCCAGCGCCGCCCTCTCGCTTCTTAGCGGCGAGGCTGCGCAGTACGACGCGGAGATGACCCTGCGCGAGGAGGCCCTGAACGACCCCGCGCAGCCGGTGGTCACGCTCTCCCCGCTCACCGCCGTGCCGGACGTGTTCATGGATGATTTGATCGTGCCGGGCTCGGAATACGACGTGCGGCCCTCCCTGGCGGCCTACTACGGCAAGGAGGCCATCCGGATCGCGGGAGAGGAGGGGACGCCATGAGACATGCGCTCGCGCGGCGCCGCCTGTCTGGCCGGGCGCTGACGTGGCTGTGCGTGGCGGCTCTGCTGCTCAGCCTGATGCCGCTGTACGCCCTGTCGGCGTACAACCACGCCTGCTATGACGATTTCGGCTTTTCCATCCGCACCCACGACGCCTGGCGCGAAACCGGCAGCGTGTGGGAGACGGTGCGCGCCGCCGTGCAAAACACCGTAAGCATCCGAAACACCTGGGAGGGCACCTACACCACGTCCTTTATCAGCGCCCTGCAACCCGCGCTGTTCGGCGAGGACCTCTACTGGGTGACGACGGCGCTGCTGATGACGTTTCTGCTGTTTGCGGTATGGTTTTTCCTGAGGCAGGCGCTGGTGCGGGGGCTGGGCGCGGACCGGCAGGCGTTCTGGATGGCGTTTTGCGCGGTGGCGTTTGTGATCATCCAGTTCGTGCCGGAGCTGAGCGAGGCGTTTTTCTGGTTCAACGGCGGCGTGGCCTACACGCTGATGTGGGCCGTGGCGCTGGTGCGGCTGGGCGTGTGGCTGTGCTTTGAGCGCGCGAAGCG
>CALVNG010000010.1 GCA_944349545.1 uncultured Eubacteriales bacterium | reverse complement strand
CCGTGAATGAATGGATAGAGGAATCCGATGCAGAATGCCGCGAACGTGGGCAGAAGGAAAATGGCGAAGCACCGCTGGATCGGGCGGCGGATAAGCCGGGAGTTGACCGCCGCGTTGCTTCGTTGCTTTTTTTGTCTCATAGCCGCTCCTCCGCTGGTGAAATGAAACCGGGGAAGCGGGGCCCATCCCGCTCCCCCGGAGCTGGCAGCGGCGCTGCCGGGAATCAGATTGCGATTACTGGTTGGCGTACTGGGTAGCCCAGCCCTGCACGAACGCGGTGACCACGTCGTCCCAGGAGCCGCCGGCGGAGTACTGGGTCATGGCAGCCACGACCGCCGCGCGCCAGGTATCCACGTTGGGGGTGTAGTTGAACGCCCAGCTGACCACGTACTTGCCTTCGTTGATGTAGTTGTTGGCATCGTTGAAGAACACGTTGTCGGAAGCCTTGGCGGCCTTGAAGGGGATGGGTCCGAACTGCTCGGCCATCATGGTGGTGCCCTCGTCGGAGGTCACAACCCAGTAGAGGAAGTCCAGGGTGGCCTTCTGGTCGGCCTCGGAGGACTGGCTGTTCACGGCCCAGCAGTTCTCGGTGCCGCAGGCCAGACCGGCGTCTTCCTCGCCCTCAACGCCGATGTAGATCGGGATCATGACCAGGTCGGCGGGATCCATGCCGAACTTCTCGCCCGTCAGGTTGGCATATTCCCAGGTGCCGTTCTGATAGAACACGGCCTTGCCCTCGCCGAACTCGGCCAGCGCCTGATCGCCCGTGGCGGAAGCCAGCTGGCTGGGATCGGTGGCGCAGTTGTTGATGTAGAGGTCCCAGATCTGCTTGAAGTTATCCAGGTAGGTGCCCTTGATGGTGGCGGGCTGAGAGGTGATGCCGTCGTCGCGGAACTCGTAGTACAGGGGCATGTTGGCCAGGTGGCCGGAGAAGCGCCAGCTGGAGGAGCCGTCCATGCCGGAGGAGGTGAAGGCGTCGAAGCCCAGCTCGGCGGAACGGGCGTGGATGTCCTCGGCCACGGCCTTGAGGGTCTCGAAGTTGGTGATGTCGTCCACGGAGTAGCCGGCCTCTTCCAGCAGCGCCTTGTTGGTGATGATGCCGAACGCCTCGTAGCAGTAGCCCACGGCCAGGGCGTCGCCGTTCTCGCCGTAGAGGTTGAACTCCTCGGTGCTCAGCTCTTTATAGAAGTCGGTATCCTGCAGGGGCAGGAGGTAATCGGCCCAGGTTTCCAGACCGGCCTGGTTGCCGCACTGGAACAGCGTGGGAGCCGCGTCGCCCTTGTCCATCTCGGCGGTCAGGACTTCGGAGTAGGTGCCGGAAGCCGCAGTCACGACCGTGACGGGCACGCCGGTCTGCTCGGTGTAGGTCTTGGCCAGCGCCTGCCAGGCCTCATCGGCTTCGGGCTTGAAGTTGAGGTAGTAGACCTTGCCGGTCGCCTCGGCGGAAGCCGCGCCCGCAACCAGGGTCAGGCACAGCGCCAGGGTCAGAACCAGAGCCAACAGTTTCTTCATGAATGGAACACCCCTTTTCAATCTGTATGCGGCACGGGCCGCTTTTGAACCCATGTGCGAGGAAAAACGCGCAATCGTTTGCGCACACTTTTAACCTCGTACTATGCCCATATCATACCATTCATCGTCAAGGTTGTCAAGTGCTTCGTGCTTTTTTTGTGAAAAACATATGACGCCATTCCCAGCCCCGCATGTTTTTGATGGAAACGGTGCATGCTGATGGACGAAGGACACGCCGGTCGTTCCACGTGTCCGCGCAGCTTCCGGCGCAGGAAGAAAAGGAGTGAGGGCTTTTATGAAGAAACTGCTTGCCGTATTGTCCATTGCCCTGCTGGTGGTAGGGGCGGTCACCATTTTCAGCATGGCCGAGGATACGGCCATTCCCCAGCCGTCCGCATCGGATGCGCCGGCACAAACGGCCTCGCCCTCTGTCGCCGGAGCCGGC
Source organism: uncultured Eubacteriales bacterium (assembly GCA_944349545.1). Lineage (GTDB taxonomy): Bacteria > Bacillota > Clostridia > Christensenellales > Aristaeellaceae > Limiplasma. The sequence goes on along the minus strand of CALVNG010000010.1, from coordinate 46,775 downwards.
TCGGTCTACTACCTCAACTTCAAGCCCGAACAGTCCCAGCAGTGGCAGGCGCTGGCCAAGACCTACACGGAGCAGACCGGCGTGCCCGTGACGGTGGTGACCGCCGCCTCCGGCACCTATGAGGACACCCTGCGGTCCGAGATGGAGAAGGCGGATGCCCCCACGCTGTTTCAGGTCAACGGCCCCGTGGGCCTGAAAACCTGGCGGGACTACTGTCTGGACCTGCGTGACACCGCTCTCTACCGCAACCTCAAAAGCGACGACTTCGCCCTCCTCGAGGACGGGCAGGTACTGGGTGTGGCGTACGTGATCGAGACCTATGGCCTCATCTACAACCGCACCCTCCTGGACAGGTATATGGCGCTGGACGGCGCGGTGATTCAATCCGCCGACCAGATCAACAATTTTGAAACGCTCAAGGCCGTAGCCGAGGATATCCAGGCGCGACGCGAGGAGCTGGGCGTGTTGGGCGCCTTCACCTCCGCCGGCATGGACGCCAGCTCCGACTGGCGGTTCAAAACCCATCTGGCCAACCTGCCCGTATACTATGAATACAAGGCGGACGGCATTACCTCCACCGAGGCCATCAAGGGCACGTATCTGGAGAATTACAAACAGATCTGGGATCTCTACATCAACAACGCCACCTGCGAGCCCGCCGTCATCGGGGCGAAAACGGGGGAAGATGCCGCCAGCGAATTTGCGCTGGGAGAAGCCGTGTTCTACCAGAACGGCACCTGGGCCTACGCCGACTGCATTGCCGAGGGCCTGACCGACGACGACCTTGGCATGCTGCCCATCTACATCGGCGTGGACGGAGAGGAGCAGCAGGGCCTTTGCACAGGGTCGGAAAATTTCTGGTGCATCAACAAAAACGCAAAGCCTGAAAACATCGAGGCCACCAAAGCCTTTCTGGAGTGGGTCATCACCAGCGACGAGGGCCGTGACGCCCTGGCCAATCAGATGGGGTTTGTGACGCCCTTTACCACCTTTGATGCCGGCTATACCGCGCACAACGCCCTGCTGGACGCCGCCAGCGAGGATCTGGCCGTGGGGCACACGCCCGTGAGCTGGACCTTCCCCACCATGCCGTCGGAGGCCTGGAAGAACGGCGTGGGCGCGGCGCTTCTGGAGTACGCGCAGGGCACGAAGGAATGGTCCGCGGTGGAAACGGCGTTCGTGGACGGCTGGGCCAGCGAATATGCGGCGGCCAAAAAGTAAGGCATCTTTTGTAATGCCAGCGAACTGCGGGAGGAGATTGGCCGATGGAGCGGGATCTTGCAAAATACTGGCCGGTGTTTGTCCTGCCGACGGTGACCGCCTTTGCCATCGGCTTTCTGGTTCCCTTTGCCATGGGGCTGTACCTGTCGTTTTGCGACTTCACCACCCTGTCCAACGCCACCTTTGTGGGGCTTGGCAACTATGTGCGGGCCTTTGAGGATTCGGGGGGCTTTACGCATGCGCTGTGGTACACGGCGCTGTTTGCCGGCGTATCCACGGTGCTGATCAACCTGTTCGGGCTGACGGTGGCGCTGCTTCTGGTGCGCGGCTTTCGCGGCACCAACCTGTTCCGCACGGTCTTTTTCATGCCCAACCTGATCGGCGGCATCGTGCTGGGCTGGCTGTGGCAGGTCATTCTCAACTACGGCGTGCTCGCCCGCTACGGCGTCACGCTGGTCACCAGCGAATGGTACGGCTTCTGGGGCCTGATGGCGGTCATGCTGTGGCAGCAGGCGGGCTACATGATGATCATTTACATCTCCGGCCTGCAGTCCATCCCCGGTGACGTGAGCGAGGCCGCCGCCATCGACGGCGCGTCCGCCTGGCAGGCGCTGCGCTACGTCAAGCTGCCCATGCTCATGCCCTCCATCACCATCTGTACGTTTCTCACGTTGACCAATGGATTCAAGCTCTTCGACCAGAACCTTGCGCTGACGGGAGGCATGCCCTCCAACCGGTCGCAGCTTCTCGCGCTGAACATCTACGACACCTTCTATGGCCGCGCCGGCTGGGAGGGTGCGGGCCAGGCCAAGGCGGTGGTGTTCTGCCTGATCGTGGTAACAATCGCGCTCGTTCAGCTCAGGCTGACCCGCACAAGGGAGGTGCAGCAGTAGCATGGCGGCAACTCAAAAACGGCGGCACGCCGCCGACGCAGCCCTCACCGCCGTTTTTTCCATGATATCGCTGGCCTATGTGTTTCCCCTGGCCATGGTGCTGATGAACAGCTTCAAGCGCAAGGCCTACATCAGCCGCGCGCCCTTTGCCCTGCCCAGCGGCAGCATGTTCGTCGGGCTGGACAACTACCGAAACGGCATCCGCCTGACGGATTTCTGGGCCTCCATGCTGTGGAGCCTTGTGATCACGGTGCTGTCCGTGGCGCTGATCCTGCTGTGCACCTCCATGTGCGCCTGGTACATCAGCCGCGTCCGAAACCGGGTCACCCACGGCATCTATCTGCTGTGCGTGTTCAGCATGGTGGTGCCGTTTCAGATGGTGATGTTCACCCTCTCCAAGGTAGCCAACGTTCTGGGTCTCAATACCCCCTGGACCATCCCGGTGATCTACCTGGGCTTTGGCGCGGGCCTGGCGGTGTTTCTCTTCACCGGCTACATGAAGGCCTGCCCCATCGCCATCGAGGAGAGCGCCACCATTGACGGCTGCTCCCCCCTGCGCACCTTTTTCAGCATCGTGCTGCCCATTTTGCAGCCCACGCTCATCTCCACCGGCATTCTGCAGGCCATGTGGATCTGGAACGATTACCTGCTACCCTACCTGGTGCTGGACCTGAAGCGCTTCAAGACCATTCCCATCGCCGTGCAGTATCTGCGGGGCGGCTACGGCAGCGTGGACATGGGCGCGATGATGGGCATGCTGGTGCTCGCCATCGCTCCCATTCTGCTGTTTTACTTCCTGTGCCAGAGGTATATCGTCAGCGGCGTCATGGCGGGCGCCGTCAAGGGCTGACTTACACCAGCCCCATCGCCATTTCTACCAGCAGGGCCACCACCACCACCAGCGCGGAGATGATGAATCCGTGCAGCATGGGGCGCAGGCCCGCTTTTTGCATCTCGCGGAAATCGGTGTTGAGGCCGATGGCGGCCAGCGCGGCCACCATGAGGAACTTGCTCAGATCCTTGAGGAAAGCGGAGATAGCGGCGGGAATCAGCCCCACGCTGTTGAGAAGCGCCAGGCCCAGGAAGCCCAGAATAAACCACGGGAAGAGCGTGAGCACATTGACCCGCTCGCCCTCCACGACCACGTTCAGGCGGCACTTTTCACGCACGTTAATGACGGAGAAAATCAGCACCGTGGGGATGATGGACAGCGTGCGCGTGAGCTTGACCATGGTGGCAAAGTCGCCCGCCGCCTCGCTGAAGGCATAGCCCGCCGCCACCACGCTGGAGGTATCGTTGACTGCGGTGCCCGCCCACAGGCCGTAGGCCATGTCGCTCATACCCAGCCAGTGCCCCAGGAAGGGAAACATCAGAATCATGACCATATCGAACAGGAACGTGGCGGACATGGCATAGGCGATGTCGCGGTCCTGCGCGTCGATCACGGGGGCGATGGCCGCGATGGCCGACCCGCCGCAGATGCCCGTGCCCGCGGAAATCAGGTTGCTCAGCTTCCAGTTAAGCCCCAGGCTGCGTCCTACCAGATAGCCGCCGCCAAAGCAGGTGAGCAGCGTAAAGCACATCACCATCAGCGACAGCCTGCCCACGGTGAGGATGTCCCCCATGCTCAGCGACGCGCCCAGCAGAATGATGGCCAGCTTGAGCACCCGCTTGGAGGTGAACCTGAGACCCCCGGCCACCAGCGCAGACGGCTTGTGCAGGGCGTTGAGCCCCATGCCGATAAAGAGCGCGATCACCGATGCGCCGATGAGGTGGATGGGCAGAAGGCTCTCCAGAAACCGTGCCGCGGCCGCCACCGCCACCGCGATCAGAAGGCCCGGCACCACGCTTGCATACTTTTCCATCCTTTGCATATCCAAATCCCTCCGTTTCTTTGCCGGTCCATTGTAAGGGCAAATCATCATAAAGTAAAATTCTGATTTTGCATATATCATAAATTTATGTTATCATACCCGCGGAGGGGATGCGGGATGCTAGACAGCAAGGTCCTGACGTTTCTGGAGGTGGCGGCGCAGGGCAGCTATACGCGAGCGGCGGAAAACCTGCACCTGACCCAGCCTGCGGTGACGCAGCAGATTCACCGGCTGGAGGAGCACTACGGACATCAGCTGGTGGACACCTGCGGCCGCGCGGTGCGGCTGACGGAGGCGGGGGAGAAGCTGGAGCGGCACGCGCGCATGCAGCTTGTCAACGAGCGGCGGTTCATGGAGCGCCTGGCGGCGGAGGAGCCGCCGCTGAGCCTTGGGGCGACGCTGTCCATCGCGGACTATTACCTGCCCCGGCCGCTTGGACGGGCGCTTGCCGGGGGAGCGGGGCTGCGCGTGTGCGTGGGCAACACGCAGTCGCTGACGGAACGGATGCTGTCGGGCGATCTGGACTGCGCGCTGGTGGAAGGGATGTTTGACCGCGCGCTGTTTGAGGCGCGCATCTGGCGAACGGCCGCCTATGTCCCGGTGGCGCGCGCCGGGCACCCGCTGGCGGGAAGAAGGTGCGCGCTGAGCGAGCTGTGCGGCTTTCCGCTTCTTGTGCGCGAGAAGGGCTCGGGCACGCGCGCGGTGCTGGAAAGCGCGCTGTTTGCCCGCGGCATGGATCTGTCCGCCTTTGCGCGCACGGTGGAGCTGGGCAGCTTCGGGCTTCTCAAGGCGGCCCTGGCCGCCACCGACGCCGTCACCTTCCTCTACGAAGGTGTGGTGATGGATGAAGCCGGCCTTGCGGCGCTTGAGATGACGGACTTTGCGCTGGAGCGGCCGCTGTATTTTCTCATTCCCCGCGGCAGCGGCCAGAGGGAAAAATGCCTTGCGCTGCTGGAGGCGCTGGATCAGATATAAAAAGGCCCGCGCCGATGCGCGGGCCTCAAGGCCGGGATTTATTTGAGGTATTCCAGCAGCAGCGCGCGGGCGGCTTCCACGTCGCGCAGGTCGATCACCTCGCAGGCGCTGTGTACATAGCGGCAGGGAATGCTCACCGTGCCCGCGATCACGCCGCTGCGCGAAACCTGCATGGCCATGGCGTCCGTGCCGCCGAAGGGCAGCACCTCGCGCTGGGTTTTGACGCCTGCGCGCTCGCCCGCCGCCAGCAGGTCGCGCACCAGGTCGGGGTTGGAGATGCTGCCGCGGTCCATGATCTTGACCGCCGCGCCCTCGCCCAGCCTGATGGCGGGCAGCTTGGTTTCGGGGGTGTCGCCATGCGCCGTCACGTCCAGCGCGATGCCGATGTCCGGGTCCACGCTGTAGGCGGCGGTCTTGGCGCCGCGGCAGCCGACCTCCTCCTGCGTGGAGAACACGGCGATCACGGTGTTTCGGGTCTTGGGCAGGGCCTGCATCACGCTCACCAGCAGGGCGCAGGCCACGCGGTCGTCCATGGCGGGCGCAGCCACGCGGTGCTCGCCCAGGCGGAAGCAGTCATTGGCATATACGGCCACATCGCCCAGGCTGATCATGGAGAGGGCTTCGGCCTCGTCCGCCGCGCCGATGTCGATGAACATGTGCTTCATGGCGGGGGTCTCTCCCTCGCGCACAGGCTCCTGCACGATCACGCCCTGCACGCCGTTTTGGAAGCTGACATGGCGGGTACGGCTCACGGCGAGACCCACGCCGCCCACGGGCATCACCCGCAGGTAGCCTTCCTTTTCCACAGCCACCACGATGAAGCCGATGTGGTCCATGTGCGCCGAGAGCATGATGCGCTTGCCGTCGGGGTCCGTGCCGCGCTTTTCACAGATGAGGTTGCCCAGCGCGTCGCGGCGGATGGAATCGACATGGTCCCTGACAAGCGCCTCCACGGCGTCGGCCACGCCGGCCTCGCGCCCGGTCGCGCCATAGAGATTCACCAGCTGCCTGATGAGTTCAAACATCGGAAATGCACCTCTCTCTTTCATTTCTCCAAAAACGCCTTGGCCAGGCGGAACTGCGCCTCGATATCCGACGCGGCGCATACGGTGGACGGGCTGTGAATGTAGCGGCAGGGCACGCTGAGCACGCAGGTGCGCACACCCGCGCCGGTGCGCTGCATGGTCCCGCCCTCGTTTCCGCCGCTGACGCTCATCTTGACCTGATGGGGGATGCCCTCCCGCTCCGCCAGGGCAAGCATGTCCTTAAACAGTTCGGGGTTGGCGATGGAGGCATTGTCCATAAAGCTGACCGTCGTCCCCTGACCCACGTTGCATACGTGATGCACGGCGGGCGTATCGCCCATATCGTTGGCGGTGGTGCCCTCCAGCGCGATTCCGACGTCCGGCATCAGGCGGAAGGCCGCGCCCGCCGCGCCGCGGCAGCCGACCTCCTCCTGGCAGGTGAACACAAAATCCGTATCGCCGCGCACGTCACAGGTGAGCAGGCGCAGCATATTGTAGCAGCCGATGCGGTCATCCAGGGCGCGCGCCAGAATCCGCCCGTCGCCAAAGGGCGTGAAGGCGGTGTCAAAGGTGATGGGCGTGCCCGCCGGCGCCTTTTCCAGCGCCTCGTCCTTGTCCTTGGCGCCGATGTCCACGTACAGCTGGTCGATGGGCAGCACGCGCTTGCGGTCCTCGGCGGTCTGCTGGTGGATGGCCATGGCGCCGATGACGCCATTGAGCGGCTCCTGAGCGGGCTTGCCGTCCTTTTCCGGCACGGCATAGCCCACCTTGACGCGCTTGGACACCAGCACCCGCGGGTCGATGCCGCCGATGGGCCGCACATGCAAAAGCCCCTCGTCCGTGGCGGAAATCACCATCAGGCCCACCTCGTCCATGTGGGCGGATACCATCACGTGCGGCGCGTCCGCATCGCGCCCCTGCTTGTGGGCGATCACGTTGCCCACGCGGTCGATGGTCACGTTTTCCCTGCCCAGAATGCGGACGCACTCGTCGTAGATGGCGGCGCGCACCAGTTCCTCGCGGCCGCTGATGCCCTGCAGTTCACAAAGCTGTTTCAGCTCCATAGCGCTTCATTCCACCCTTCGTCCAGGTCGCCCAGGAAATGGGCCAGCAGTCTGCCGCATTCGCGGATGACGTTCATATCCAGAAGCTCCACCGTGGTGTGCATGTATTTCAGCGGCAGGTCGATCAGCACGCACGGCACGCCCTCGCGCGCGATCTGGATATTGTCCAGGTCGGTATAGGTGAAGCGCTCCGCATGCTCGGTGTTGAGCTTGATGCCGTGGTCCCTGGCGGCCTTTTTCAGGCGCTCCAGCAGCTTGTGCTGCACAAAGGGCCCGTAGGTCGCGGCAGGCGCGTCCAGCGGCACGGTGGTGTCCGGCCGGCTCTGGGGAATGGTGGCGTGCGTCACGTCCAGCGCCACGGCCAGGTCCGGGTCAATGGCGTGGGCAGCCACCGCCGCGCCCTTGGAGCCCACCTCCTCCTGAGAGGTGGCCACAAAGTAGATATCGCAGATGTGGCTCATCTTTTGCAGCCGCTCGGCCGCCTCCAGAAGGCAGGCCACGCAGGCGCGGTCATCCATGGTTTTGGCGGCGCAGCGGTCGTTGAGCAGCGGGGTCGCCGGGCCGTTCAGGGTGATCAGGTCGCCCACGCGGACCTGCGCCCGCACCTTTTCCACAGGCATGCCCAGGTCCACGAACAGATCTTCCCGCTTGTAGTTGTGCTCGCGGTCGGCGGCGTTGAGCAGATGCGGCGGGGTGGAGCCCACCACGCCCAGCAGCTTCACCGTACCGTCCCTGCCGCCCGTGGCATGCACGGTGACAGTAGAGGCGGGCAGGATGCGCGGGTCCACGCCGCCCACCTGCCCCATGCGCAGCGAGCCGTCGGGCAAAATGTCCGCCACCATGAGGGCGATTTCGTCCTGATGGGCCGCCAGCATCACGCGGGGCGCGGGCGAGCCGTCTTTGGTGGGCGCGGTCGCTTTTTTGAGCGCGATCACATTGTAGAGCGGATCGACGGTCACGCTGTCGCACAGCGGTTCAAAGCGCGCCTTCAGCCAGCCGGACACCTCCGCTTCGTGCCCGCTGGGGCCGTGCTGCACGGCCATGCCTTGCAAATAGTTCAGAATATCCATTGTTCTCTGCCTTTCCCTGTTGGTTGATTGGGCACTGCCATTATAATGCTTTTGAGCATGAAAAGCAATGCGCCCGGCCTCCCGCTTGCGCGGGAAGCCGGGCGCATACGCACATCCGGACGCCTATTCCCAGTGGGTCCCGTCCTGGCGGCAGGCGCAGCTGCATTTGGTGGACACCAGAATCACGTCGTCCCCGATGCGCTGGATGTCCTCCCAGGGGATGACCAGGCCGCATTTTTCGCCGCGCAGGCTTTGAAGAAAGGACGTTTCCGCCGGCACCACAAGGGCGGTCACGCGGCTGTCCGCCGTGCAGAACTCAATATCCATCACCCGGCCCAGACGCTTGCCGTCATGCACGTCGATCACCTCTTTGGTGCGAAGCTCCGCCAGCGTCACGTCCGTTCCTCCTTGTCGTTTTTTTTGCGGGGGAGTGGAACAAGGATATGCCGCCCGCCGCCGCCGCATGCCGGTCAGGGATCGTCACGCCCCCTTTTCCTCCCGCGCGAAAAATGGTACAATAGGACCCGCGCGGGGACTGCCCCGCCCGACATCCAAGCAAGGAGCCTTTCGCTTTGATTACCTTCTGCACCCTCTTCAGCGGTTCCAGCGGGAACGCCGTCTACTTCGCCACCGACCGGGGCGCGCTGCTGGTGGACTGCGGCATGAGCGGCCGTCAGGTGCTGGACGCGCTGTGCGCCGCGGGTCTGGACCCGGCGGGCCTCAAGGCGCTGCTCATCACCCATGAGCACAGCGACCACGTCAAGGGCGTGGGCGTGCTCTCCCGCCGGCTGGGTTTGCCCGTCTATGCCACCGAAGGCACCTGGGAGGGCATGGACAGCGCCGTGGGCGAGCTGGCGCCGGAGCGCCGCATCGTCATCCGCGCGGGCGAGAGCTTTTTCCTCAACGATCTGGAAATCGCTCCCTTCTCCATCCCGCATGACGCGGCCGACCCCGTGGGCTACCGCATCTTTGCGCGGGACCATAGCGTGGCCGTGGCCACGGACCTGGGCTACTTTTCCCAGGAGGTGCGCGACGCCGTGACCGGCGCGGACCTGGTGCTGCTGGAAAGCAACCACGACCCCGACCTGCTCCGGCACAACCCGCACTACCCCCAGCGGCTCAAGACGCGCATCCTTGGCAAAAAGGGCCATCTGAGCAATCAGAGCGGCGCGGAGGCCGCCGTCCATCTGGCGGAAAGCGGTACCCGTCACCTGCTGCTGGGCCATCTGAGCAGCGAGAATAACACGCCTGACCTGGCCTACCGCACCACGCACGCCGCCCTGACGGATGCGGGCGCGCGGGTGGGGTGCGACGTGACGCTTCATGTGGCGGCGCGTTACCGGGCAAGCTATCTCTACACCATGGCATAGGAGGGCGCGCAATGCAGCTGAGGCTGATGGATGAAGTGATGGACCTGGGGCCGCGCGGCGTGGCGCTTTTGTGCGCCGCGGAGGATGCGGGCGCGCTGCGCTCCGGCGTGCGCATCGTGGATGCGCGGGGCCACGAGCACGCGGTCTCCGCCGTGAGCATGCAGGACGGCCTGTGTACGCTTCACCTGCCGCAGGGCGAGGCCGCCTATTTTGAGCGGCTGTTCCGCGACGTGCGGGTGGACGCGACGCTCTTTACCATCGTGGAGGATACGCCATGCCCGTAACCGTCATCTGTGTGGGCAAGCTGCGCGAGCGCTTCTTTGCCGATGCCGCCGCCGAGTATCTCAAGCGCCTGCGCCGGCTGATGCCCGTGACCGTGGTCGAGGTGCCCGACGAGCCGGAGCCTGCCCAGCCCGGCGAGGCGCAAAACGAGATGGTGCTGCGCCGCGAGGGCGAGCGCATCCTGGCGCGCCTCTCGGACCGGGACCATGTGATTGCCCTGTGCGTGGACGCCAGGCAATACGAAAGCCCTGAGCTGGCCGCCCGGCTGGACGGCCTGTTCACTCAGGGCAAAAGCCATATCGTCTTTGTGATTGGAGGCTCGCTGGGCCTGCACCCGTCGGTGCTCCGGCGCGCCGACGAGCGCATGAGCATGAGCCGCATGACCTTTCCCCACCAGCTGGCCCGGGTGATGCTGCTGGAGCAGCTCTTCCGCGCGGCCAAGATCAATGCCGGGGAGCGGTATCACAAGTAGCTACACATCCCTGACGGACAGCCGCCGGGCCGCGATCCCCCAGGAGATTCCGTAGCACAGCGCGCTGACGGCCGCGCCGATCCCCAGCACCGCGGGCATGTGCAGCTTCACATCCATCACCTGCCGCAGCGCGAAAATGCCGCCCGCAAACAGGGCCGATACGAGGATATCGCACAGGATGATGCCGGCCAGGCTTTTTTCCGCCGTGAGCACAAAGGTGCAGGGCAGGTTCACGCTGCCCGTCAGCAGGCACACGATCACGGCCGTGCTGGCATACAGGCAGACTTCCTCCGGGCCGGGCGTGCGGCCCAGCGCCGCCGCGACCGCGCCCACCGCAAACCCCAGCGCCATGCCCAGCGCGCACAGAAGCAGATACAGCACGTATTTTTCGGAAACCACCGTGCTCCGGGGAAGGGGCAGCGTCGCCGAAAAACGGTCCCACTGGCTGCTTCGGTCGCTCTGGACGGTCATCGCGCCCTGAAAGCTGATTGTGGCGCCCGCCACCACGATCAGCACCCACGGCGAGGTCAGAAACGCAAGCCCCGCGCCCACCGCGACAAAGGTCAAAAGCAGAATCACCATCCCGTCCCGGATGAGGTAATAGTCCTTGAGCAACAGGCCCTTCATGGCTTTTCCCCCCTGATGTGCATGAGCATGATTTCGTCGATGGTGGCGGGGTCGATCAGCGCGTCGGGGTATTTTTTGCGCGCCGCGTCCCGGTCAGAAAGCAGCACCTCGCATTCGTAGTCCTGCCGCCGCCAGGCCACGATGTCCGCCGGGTCCAGGGTGCGAAGGCGCTCGGCGCCGCAGCGCAGCATGCCCCAGCCGTAGCGCAGCTCGTCCTTGGGCTTTTCAAACACCACCCGCCCCTGATGCAGGAACACGATATAGTCCGCCACTTTCTCCAGGTCGCTGGTGATGTGGGAGGAGATCAGCACGGCGTTTTGCTCGTCCTGCACAAACTCCCACAGCAGGTCCAGAATATCGTCTCTCACCACCGGGTCCAGCCCGCTGGTGGGCTCGTCCAGCACCAGAAGCCTTGACCCGTGCGAAAGCGCCGTGACGATGGACAGCTTCGTGCGCGTGCCCTTGGACATCTCGCTCAGCTTCTGGTCCTGCGGCACCCCCAGCCGCTCCAGCAGCGCGGCATACCTGGGTTCGTCCCAGGAGGGATAGATGCGCTTGAGGACGCGCCCCAGCTTCGCGGGCGATAGCACGTCGGGAAAGTTGTTCCCGTCAAACACCACGCCCACCTGCCCGAGCGTTTCCGCGTCCGGCGTCTCCTTTCCCAGCACGCTCACCGTACCCGCGTCCTTTTTCACCAGGCCCAGCGCCGCGCCGATCAGCGTGCTCTTGCCCGCGCCGTTTTCGCCGATCAGCCCCACAACCGTGCCGCGCGGCACATGCAGGGTTACGTTCTCCAGATGGAAGCGGGGATACGCCTTGCAAAGCCCCCGCACCGTCAACGCCATTTCCGTCATCATGGTCCCTCCTGATAAAACAGTGTGAGCAGCTCCACCAGCTTTTCGAGCGAAATGCCGCTCTGCCGGCCGATGCCGGCCGCCGCCTCCAGATGGGCCTCCGCCTGGCGCTGCCGCTCCTCCTGATAAAAGTCCCGGTTGCGGGCCGATACGAAGCTTCCGCGCCCCACCGTGGTTTCGATGAAACCGTCGCGCTGCAAATCCTCATACGCCTTTTGCACCGTAATGACGCTCACGTGAAGTGATTTTGCCAGCGCCCGCATGGAAGGGATGGGGTCCCCGGTATGGAGCGCTCCCGACATAATCATTCCCTTGATCTGCGAGGTGATCTGCTCGTAGATGGGCATGTTGGTATTGCTGCTGATGATGATGTCCACGCCGCGCCTCCTTTGTGCTATAGTGTACTTATTGAACAAGTACACTATAGCACAATCATGTCCCTCCGTCAAGCCCCCTCGCACAAAAAAGCGGGCTTCCTTCCAAAGAAGCCCGCGCAGGCTGTCAAAAAAACCTTCCGGGAGGTTCAAAGGGTCTGCAATCATCACGTCTCTCCGGCTTTCCGCCGCCGGCAGGCGTCCAGAAATTCAAGCGCCGCCTCCGCCGCCTCCGCCGCGTTGGTGAGGATGGCCGGATGCCCGCCACGCTCCATCATGTGGACGGATGCGCCGGGCATCCGGGCGGCCATGGCCCGGTACTCCTCCTCAAGGTTTTTCCGGCACATGCGGTCCTCCCTGCTTCCCATCAGCAAAACGGGCGCCTGGATCTCCTCCAGCGGCCTGTGAAAGAGCGGCCGCCCCTCCTGCGCGCACCGGGTCAGCGCCTCGGTATCGAGCGCGACGACCTTCTCCCAGTCCCCGCCCTGACACCATTCGTAAAAGGCCCTCGCGTTCGCGTCCGCCTTGGCGGCTTCCCGCTCCGCCATCAGTTCCTCCGCAAAACCGTCGTGCAGCGTGCGCCCGTCAAAGCTGTCCGCAACCACGGCGCATACCAGCTCCGGACATTCCAGCGCCGCGTTCAGCGCCGCCCACGCGCCGCCGCTGGTCCCCACCAGACAGGCTTTGCCGCAGTTGAGATGCCGGATAAGCGCGATGGCCTGTCGGCCTTCGTCCTGCCACAGGTCGGTTGGAAACGCCTCCACCCTGTCGGACCGCCCGTTGCCCAGAAAATCCGGACAGATGCACCGATACCGCCCGCTGTAGAGCGCAAGGATGGGCAAAAACAGCTTTGAGGAAGCGGTGTTGCCGTGCAGGAAAATGAGCGGCGACCCCTGGCCGCATTCCTCATAATAGATCGATTTCCCCTGATACGCAAAATAGGCCATCACGTCTGCCCCCCTCGCCTGCGGGCCTTCCGGCCACGGTTCACGCTTCTTACAGATACCGCCGCACGCCTTTCATATAGCGCGCATAGTCGTCTCCAAACGTCTCCAGACACCAGCGCTCCTCCGCGAGCACCATCCAGTGGGCGGCAATTTGGAAGATCATCACCACACCCAGCAGCACGGGCGACCGCGCCAGCAGCGCCATGCCCACAAAGCACACGAAATACCCCATATACATGGGATGGCGGGAGAGGCGGTACACGCCGTTGACGTTCAGCCCCCTGCCGTCGGGCGCACAGAACGCGGCCATGGCGGCGGCACACAGGCCCAGCCCCCCGACATAGCACACGCCCCCCGCAAGGGAGATCCATGTGCCGTCCCACCGCACCGTCAGAAACCCCAGGCAAACGAAGATCGCCACTGTCGCGGCCTGATACACCGCATAGGCGATCTTCTCGCCGCCCTGCATGGGCGCAAAGCGCGCAGCGCGCCGCAGCGCCTTCCGCCCCAGCGCAAGCGGCAGAAGGAACCGCACCGCCAGGAAGGGAAGCATCAGCCAAAGCCCGTTCATTTCATCCTCCTCTGCGTAGGGGCAGCCCCCCGCAAAAAACGTGCGCGGCCCGTCCGGCCGCGCACGTGCTCAATCAGAAGCCGCGCTGAATGCGTGCAAGCGCCTCCTGCGTCTTTTCCAGCGTGTTGAATGCCGTCAGGCGGAAATAGCCCTCGCCGCAGGGGCCGAAGCCCGCGCCGGGGGTGCCGACCACGTTGGCCCCCTGCAGCAGACGGTCAAAGAAGGTCCAGCTGTCCATGCCCGCGGGCGTGCGCATCCACACATAGGGTGCGTCCACGCCGCCGTAGACCTCATAGCCGGCCCGGACGAGTCCCTCGCGGATGATGGCGGCGTTGCGCAGGTAGTAGCGGATGGTCTCCATGCACTGGGCCATGCCATCCGGGGTATAGACGGCGGCGGCGGCGCGCTGCACGGGATAGCTCACGCCGTTGAACTTGCTGCCCATGCGGCGCTTCCACATCTGGTTGAGCTCCACGGGCTGACCGTTTGCTCCCAGGCCGTGTACGCCGTGGGGAATGACCATCCAGCCGCAGCGCGTGCCGGTGAATCCGGCGGTCTTGGAATAGCTGCAGCATTCGATGGCCACGTCCTTCGCGCCCTCGATCTCATAGATGCTGCGCGGGGCGTCGGTGGTGACAAAGGCCTTGTACGCCGCGTCGTAGACGATGATGCAGCCGTTGTGTTTCGCGTAGTCCACAAAAACTTTCAGCTGTTCCCGGGTGAGCGTGGTGCCGGTGGGGTTGTTGGGGTAGCACAGATAGATCACGTCCACGGGACGGTCCGGCAGCGGCGGCACGAAGCCGTTTTCCGCGTTGCAGGGCAAATACACCAGCCGGTCCCAGCGGTCGCCCACATAGGTCCCGGCGCGGCCCGCCATGGCGTTGGAATCGACATACACGGGGTAGACGGGGTCGGTCACGGCGACGACCGCGTCGTCGCTGAAGAGCTCCTGCACGTTGCTCACGTCGCACTTGGCCCCGTCGGAGACGAACACCTCGTCGTAGGCCACCTCCACGCCCAGCGCGCGGTAGTCGTTTTCAATGATGGCGTTGACCAGAAAGTCATAGCCGTAGTCCGGGCCATAGCCGTGGAAGGTTTCCGCGCAGCCCATCTCCCGCGCCGCCTTCTCAAACGCCTCCACCACGGCGGGGGCGAGCGGCCGCGTCACATCGCCGATGCCCAGGCGGATCACGTCGGCGCCAGGGTTGGCCTGCGTATATTCCTTCACCCGGCGGGCGATCTCGGCAAACAGGTAGCTGCCGGGCAGCTTTTCATAGTTGGGATTGACCTTGAGCATGCTTTTCTCCATCCTCTCTTACTTTTGAAGCCATACGCCGTCATATACGAAGGTAGCGGGTCCGGTCAGGTACACATGTTCGTCGTCCTCGCTCCATTCGATTTGGAGCGTGCCGCCGGGCAGCGTCACCGCCACGCTCCGGCCGCACAGGCCGTTGAGGCACGCCGCCACCGCCGCCGCGCACGCGCCCGTGCCGCAGGCCAGCGTCTCGCCCGTGCCGCGCTCCCACACGCGCATGCGCAGGTGTTCGCGGTCCTCCACCTTCACAAACTCCACGTTGATGCGCTCCGGGAAATCCGCATGATGCTCCAGCACCGGCCCGTCCGTCGTGACCGGGGCGGCATCCGGGTCCTCCACAAAGCATACGGCGTGAGGGTTGCCCATGTTGACCAGCGTGAGGGCGTAGGTCCGTTCCCCCGCCTTCACCGGATGGCCGATGACCGGGCATCCCACGGCGGTGGAAGGAATTTTCGCGCCATCCAGCTGCGGAGCGCCCATGTCCACGCGCACGCTCCGGGTGGTTCCGTCCGGGGCGAGCGTCAGGCGGAGCAGCTTGATCTCCCCGCCGGATTCCACGGTGAACTCGGTTTTGTCCGTCAGGCCACGGTCGTGACAGTACTTGGCCACGCAGCGGATGCCGTTGCCGCACATGCCGCTTTCGCTGCCGTCATTATTGAACATGCGCATCCGGAAATCCGCGATCTCGCTGGGCAGAATCAGAATCAGCCCATCCGATCCGCAGCCGAAGTGCTGTCGGCTCATCCGGACGCTCAGGGCCGCCGGGTCGGACACCTGCTCCTCAAAGCCGTTGATGTAGAGATAATCGTTTCCGGCGCCCTCCATCTTGGTAAAGCGCATGCCCCCACCGCCTTTCCTGCTTTCCCGCCTAGTATACCACACGCGCCCCCGTTTGACCACCAGAAAGCGCACGCGCCCGGCGGCCATCTGCCGCCGGGCGCGTGGTTTAGTGCGTTCAGGGATGGGTTGCCGTGTAGCACACCTCCACCGTCGCGGTGACGGACAGGTGCGGATGCACGGGCGTTTCGGCGCTGACGCTCGTGGCCATGACGGTCGATTCGTCGCTTTGCACCTCGGTCACGCTCGCCAGCTGGTCCAGCTGCAGCCCGGACGCCTCCGCCAGCACCTTTGCCTGCGCCATGGCGTCGGCGGTGGCGGCGTCCAGCGCCTGGAAATAGGCGCTCTTTGTTTCCGAGCTTTCGTAGGCCAGGCCGTAGCTGTTCTGCGCGCCGGTGCGGATGGCCGCGTCAATCACCTCGCCCACGCGCGCCGGATCGTCCAGCCTGACCGACAGGTCGATGGATACGGTATAGCCGGAGGCTGTCTCCTTTTCTCCCAGCTTGGAGTACTGATAGTTGTACACCGTTTCCACGCCATAGTAGGCGGTCTGTGCGTCATGCTCGGGAATGCCCATCTGCGCCAGCGCGTCGCGGAGGCTCTGCATCACCTGCTCCGCCTTGTCCTGCGCGGTGGTCACGTTGTCGCCGGAGCCCTGCACGCACAGCGTAAGCACCACGATATCCGCCGGCAGCGGCACGCTCTCCGTGCCCGTAGCGCGGATGGTGGTTTCCAGCGCCTCCGTCAGCTCCGCCGCGGGCGTGACGACGGGCTCAAGCGTCTCCGCCTGCCCGGCGGACGCGATCAGCAGCATTGCAGCCAGCAGGATGGACAGCCGTTTCATGGGTCATTCCTCCTTGGAATCATCCTTTGGGGAGCGGGAGCGCCGACGGCGCACGATCAGCCACGCCGCCGCCGCGATTGCGGCTACGGGTACGGCCACAGGCAGAATCATCGTGACAAACACCAGCATATTGCGAAGGAAGCCGCCCAGCCACCTCAGCGAAGCGTTCAGCGCGGCGCCGAGGCGCTCGCCCAGGCCGACGTCCTCCGCCGTCGCGCTTTGGGCGGGGGTATCCTCCAGCAAGGTCACGCTCACGGCGCTCATGTCCACGCGGCGGTCGATGCTGCGCTGCGAGGTTTCGTAGCGTTCGATCTCGTACTGCGTATCGGCGATGGCGCTTTCCAGCTCGATCAGGTCCGAAACCTCCTGCGCCTGCGCCATCAGCTGGTTGAGACGCTCCATCTTGGCGTACAGGGTATCCAGTCGGGCCTGATTGTCCGTGTACTGCACGGTCATGTCCGTAACGCTTTCAGAGCGGTCTGTCACCCGTCCCACGCCCTCCACGCCGGAGAGGAACGCATCCAGGTTTTCCGACGGCACGCGCACGCTAAGGCTCGCGGTGCGCGTATCGCCGCTTGCCACGTCGCCGTATTGGTAGAGGTTTTCCACGTAGCCGCCCAGGCTGTCCAGCAGCGCCTGAACGCTTTCCAGATCGGCCTCAAAGGCCGTGGTACGCAGCGTCAGGCTGGCGGTGCGCACCAGCTTCTGACCGGCAGACGCCTCCGTTCCGGCATCCGCGGCACTTGTTCCGCCGGTGGACGCGCCGCTCTCCTCGGCCGCATACAGGTCATAGGTCGCGGTATCGGCGGACCGCGCCATCATGGCGTTGGACGCGCTGTACGAGGTGGTGGAGGCGCTGTCGGCGTATCCCGCGCCGGTTGCCGCGCTCTTTTCCGAGGGGGCGGCGCCCTCCAGATCCAGCGTGCCCGCCCACAGGCTGCCCACCACCAGCACCAGCGCCGCGCACGCCGGCACAATGGCCCGCCAAAGGGGCCTTCCTGCGCTTCTTTCCACGATTTTCATCCTGCTCTCCTCCCGTCTGACGGCGGCGCGCCAGCCGGTTTCAAATCCGGCGGGCGGCTCTTCCGACTGATACAGGCGGCAGAGCGCCTGCTCCAAGGCGCTGTTTGATTCCATGTCCCGGTGCATGCGCGTGCCTCCTTTCGTTTGGAATAAACGAGCGTGATGTGAAAAGGTTCCCTGTTTTATTCCGACGCTGCCAGCTTCTTCTCAAGCGCAGCCCGGGCGCGGCTCAGCCGGCTTTTGACCGTGCCCTCCCGAAGGCCCGTGGCCCGCGCGATTTCAGCGTAGCCCATCTGCTGCCCGTAAAACAGGCCGATGAGCAGCTGCTGCTCCTCAGGCAGCGAGGCCACGGCACTGCGCATGCGCCCGACATCCGCGTCGTGAAGGTACACTTCATCGGGCGTGGGCTCCGGATCGGCGGGGTCCGCGCGCTCCGGGTCGTCCAGCGTCAGGCTTTCGCGGCGGACGCGCGCGCTCTTCAAGATGTCCAGGCACGTATTGTGCGCGATGCGAAACAGCCACGAGGCCACCGCGTCGCCCCGGAAGGCGTCAAAGGCGCGAAAGGCGCGCAGCATGCTTTCCTGGGCCGCGTCCTCGGCCTCATGCGGGTTGCCCAGCATATGCAGGCAGTGGCGGTATACCATGCCGGAATAGGGCGCGCAAAGGCGCTCGAAGGCTTCCGCCGTCGGGCGATGGGGTTGTTTCATGCGCGCATCTCCTTTCCGCGCGTGGTGATGGCTTCATTATACGACGGTTTTCACCGCTTCGCAATAGGGATTCAGGGCCGGTCGCGCCATGTGCCCTCCACGGCAAAGCACACGGTATCCCCGTTGAGGCCGCGCAGCACGCTTGCGTTCTGCGCCGCGCACACCTCCATGGTCAGCTTCTCCTCCGGGATAACCTCGGCGTTGTAATGCACCAGCAGGTCACCCAGCATTTGCCGGCGGTGCTTTTCCACGGGGAACTGGTTCATGAACCAGTCCACATAGCGGGTGTTGTTCACATGCTGGTTCATGTCCAGATCGGTATAGACGGGCAGGTAATCATGGCGCATCACCGCGCCGTCCAGCGCGCGCAGATTGCCGGGAAAGGGCAGCGGCGCCGGGATGTCAAATTCGGGCATGGGTTTTCCCAGCCGCGAGGCCGGGGCGATTTTCCGCTCTTCCAGGTCCATCAGCACAAAGAGCGTGGACGCGCATCCGAGCGTCTTTCCTTCCACCTCAAAGGTGAAATAGCGCGGAAAGAACATGTGCTTGGTCTTTCCGGGCCAGGTACGCACCGTTACGCGCTGCCCCAGGATGGGATAATCCTCCATGTGCAGATGCGCGCGGCTGAGCACCCATGCCACCCCCAGCTCGCGCAGATGTTCAAAGGTCAGGTCCAGCACGTGGCAGTGGCCGTCCGCCGCCTCCTGCATGGCGCGGAAAATGGCGCCCGGCTGCCAGTGTCCGGTAAAATCCACCGAGCACATATCCAGCGCGGTTTCATATACAAAGGGTTCGTTGGGCATAAAAATACCTTCTTTCTGTAAAACGCTCCCCCCTGCGCAGTATATCACAGGCGGCGGGCTTTTCCCAGTACAGATTTGCGGAGGTGTCCAATCCTTTCCCCACATTGACAAGCCCCTTCGCCGATGGTAAGATATCCACGTCCCCGCAGGGGACCGCAAAGCATTGAAAACAAGGAGGAAATCCCCGATGACCGTTACCAAGCAAATGTCCATCGGCGAAGTGCTCAGCCTCAACCGCGGCACCGCGCATATCTTCATGGAGTTTGGCATGCACTGCCTGGGCTGCCCGCACGCCACCGCCGAATCCATCGCCGACGCCTGCGCCGCCCATGGTTCCGACCCCGACGCGCTGGTCAAAAAGCTCAACGAATACCTTCAGCAGGCCTGATCCCATCCCGCCACGCCGTCCGGAAGGAGTGAACGAAGTGCAGGTCGCCACCGCGCAGGAGGCCCTTTTCATGGCATGTGAAATGGAATCCTCCGCCATACAGCTGTATACCCGCGCGCTCTCCCTGATGGAGCAGCTGGGCCGTCAGGACGAGGCGCTCTATGACCATCTGACGCTGATGCGCGCCGACGAGCAGGAGCATCTGGCGCAGTTCCGGGCGCTGGGGGGCAAAGACGGCATTGCGCAGGAACGGCGCGTTGCGCTGGCTGCGGCGGCGGATAACATCCTTTTTGAAGGCGGGCTCATGGGCGCGGCGCGGGCGGGGCTTCTGCAGGATGTGGAGGCCATGCTGCGCTTTGCGATGCTCGCCGAGGAGCTGTCCGCCAGCAAGTACCGGGAGTTTGCGTCTCTGGCCACCTCGCCCGAGGCGAAGGAGGCGCTGGAGCGCATCGCCGCCGAGGAGGACCGCCATCTCAGCGATCTCCGGTCCCAGGGCTGAAGCCGGCCTTCCCAAAGCGCGGGGGCCTTCGGCGGGCGCGCCATCCAAAATGACAGGAAGGTTGCTTCTCATCTCTTTATAAAGAGGGCTGTATTTTATGCGCAAAAATTCCGGCGATCAAACGCTGAAGCTGGCCTTTGGCGGCATGATGGCCGCGTTGGTCTTTGTGGCTACCTACTTCTTTAAGCTGCCCGTTTCCATCACCCAGGGATACATCCATCTGGGCGACGGCTTCATCCTGCTGGGCGCGTCCCTGCTGGGATGGGCCAGCGTGCCCGCCGCCGCCATCGGCAGCGCGCTTGCGGACCTGCTGGGCGGCTATACGCTCTATATCCTGCCCACCTTCGTCATCAAGGGGCTGGTGGCCGCCGTGGCCGTTGGCGCCCTGCGCGCAAAGCGCCCCTACTGGCTGACCGTGGCGCTGCTGGCTGTGGCTGAGCTGGTCATGGTGGCCGGATACTTCGTGACGGAATGGCTG
Source organism: uncultured Eubacteriales bacterium (assembly GCA_944349545.1). GTDB lineage: Bacteria > Bacillota > Clostridia > Christensenellales > Aristaeellaceae > Limiplasma. The sequence continues at coordinate 26,262 of CALVNG010000010.1, read as the reverse complement.
CTGCTGGGCTACGGCCTGGCCGCCGCCGCGGGCGCGGTCGCGCCCAATCTCGTGCAGGGACTCAGCGGCGTGGCGCTGGGCGCCGTGCTCATTCCCCTTTTGCGGCGCGTAAAGCCCAAAGTGATGCATCCGTAATTCTCTGTACCGTCAACACGGCTTCCGGTCGGCTTGAGCATTTCATCTGCTCAGGCTGCCCGGAGGTTTTTTTATCTATCGCGTTTCAAACCCCCTTTTTCCGTTTATACAATAAATGCTTCTCTTGTGCGGCTTCCGGTTTATTTTGGAAGGAATGTTCGGATGATGGCATATTGCGTTCTTTTTTTGAAGTTTTTCCATAGCGTCTTGCTTTTGTCACATTCATCCGATATAATAAATGCACAACGTTAACGGATTTGATCGCGGCGTGCCGCGAGAAAATAAATTCAATACAGCAAAGGAGTTTGATTCCCATGAAAAAGATTCTTGCTCTGGTTCTGGCTCTGACCATGGTTCTGGGCATGGGCAGCGTCGCGCTGGCCGAAGGTAACGCTCAGGTCTTCTGGTACACCATGAGCGACACCTACCTTGCCAGCGTGCGCACCGCGCTCAACGCCAAGCTGGATGCCGCCGGCATCAGCTATGTGGATCAGGACGGCAACGCCACCCAGACCACTCAGACCGACCAGATCACCACCGCCATCGCCACCGGCACCGACCTGCTGGCCGTCAACATCGTTGAGACCGGCGCGGACGGCATTGCTCAGAACGTGGTGGATCAGGCCAAGGCCGCCGGGATCCCCCTGCTGTTCTTCAACCGCTCCGTGTCTGCCGACGTGGTCAAGAGCTATGACACTTGCTGCTTCGTGGGCACCAACTACGAGCAGGCCGGCATCATGCAGGGCGACATGATCGGCGATTACCTGCTGGCCAACTACGACGCCTATGACCTCAACGGCGACGGCGTCATCAGCTATGTCATGTTCAAGGGCCAGGAGGACAACCAGGAGGCCATCGCGCGCACCAAGTACGGCCAGGAGAACGCCGATGCCAAGCTGGTCGCCGCCGGCAAGCCCGCCCTCAAGTTCTACGACGAGAGCAACGCCCAGAAGTACCTCGTGGACCAGGCCGGCACCTGGAGCCGTCAGGTCGCGCAGGACTACATGACCACCATCCTGGCCCAGTACAACCTGGATGCGGGCAACATGGTTGAGCTGGTCATCGCCAACAACGACGAGATGGCCCTGGGCGCCATGCAGGCGCTGCAGCAGGCCGGCTACAACAACGGCGAAGGCACCACCACCATCCCCGTCTTCGGCGTGGACGCCACCGCTGACGCCGTGGCCGCCATCGACGCGGGCACCATGGCCGGCACCATCAAGCAGGATGCCGATGGCATGGCCGAAGCCATCGCCACCATCGCCGCCAACATGATCGCCGGAAAGGACATGTATGAGGGCCTCAACGAGAACTTCACCGTTGAGGACGGCTGGAAGGTCGTCATCCCCTATGCTGTGTACACCGGCAAGTAAAATCAGATCGGTCGGACCATTGGCGGAGGGGCGTTCGCCCCTCCGCTTCGGTATCACCAATCCCCGTTTCCGCCGGTGTGCGCCCCTTGGCGCCGCCGGCGCGGGGAAACTCAGCAAGGAAGGAGAGGGCGGAGATGGAACAACAGGCGACTCGCACCACTGACGGCGCCCCCAAGCGCGAACTGTTGCAGATGGAGCACATCAGCAAGAGCTTTCCGGGCGTAAAGGCGCTGGACAACGTATCCCTTACGGTGAAGGCGGGTACGGTCCATGCGTTGATGGGCGAAAACGGCGCCGGAAAATCCACCCTGATGAAGTGCCTCTTCGGAATCTACAACAAGGACGAAGGCAAAATCTTTCTCGACGGCAAGGAGGTCAACTTCCGCTCCTCGCGCGAGGCGCTGGACAACGGCGTCGCCATGGTGCATCAGGAGCTCAACCAGGCCCTGCGCCGCAACGTAATGGACAATATCTGGCTGGGTCGCTATCCCAAGATCAAGGGAACCCCCGCCATTTCGGAAAAGCAGATGTACGCCGATACCATGAAGGTCTTTGAGGAGCTGGGCATCAGCGTCAATCCCAAGACCATCATGAGCACCATGCCCGTATCGCAGCGGCAGATGGTGGAAATCGCCAAGGCGGTATCCTTCAACGCCAAGGTCATCGTCTTTGACGAGCCGACCTCCTCGCTGACCGAGCAGGAAGTAGAGCATCTTTTCCGAATCATCAACATGCTGCGCGACCGCGGCTGCGGCATCGTCTATATCTCCCACAAAATGGAGGAGATTCTGCGAATCTCCGACGAGGTCACCATCATGCGCGACGGTCAGTGGATTGCCACGCGTCCCGCAAAGGAGCTCACCATGAACGAGATCATCCGCCTCATGGTGGGCCGCGAGCTGACCAACCGCTTCCCCCCGAAGGACTATGAGGTGGGGAGCGACGTGGTCCTCAAGGTGGAGGATCTCACGGCCATGTACTCCGGGCTCAAGGACGTGTCTTTCGAGCTCAAGAAGGGCGAAATCCTGGGCGTGGCCGGCCTGGACGGCTCCGGGCGCACCGAGCTTTTGGAAAACATCTTCGGAAGTGCCACCCGCAAGCGCGGCAAGCTGTGGATGAACGGCAATCCCATCCACAACCGCAGCCCCAAGGAGTCCATCAAGAACGGCTTTGCCATGGTTACGGAGGAGCGCCGCGCCACCGGCATCTTCGCCATCATGTCCGTGCGCGACAACACGGTGATTTCCAGCCTGAAAAAGTATCTGAAAAATCACCTCTACCTCAGCAACCGGACCATGCAGGAGCGCACCAACTGGTCCATCAACGCCATGCACATCAAGACGCCGACCCAGCAGACGCAGATCCGTTCCCTCAGCGGCGGCAACCAGCAGAAGGTCATCTTCGGCCGCTGGATGCTTACCGAGCCCGAAATCTTCCTGCTGGATGAGCCTACGCGCGGCATCGACGTGGGCGCCAAGTATGAGATTTACCAGCTCATCATGGATATGGCCCGTGCGGGCAAATCCGTCATCATGGTTTCCTCTGAAATGCCGGAACTGCTGGGCGTGTGCGACCGCATCCTGGTGATGTCCGGCGGGCGGCTTGCCGGCGAGGTACAGGCCGACGCCACCACGCAGGAAGAGATCATGACGCTGGCTGCGAAATACGTCTAAGGGAGGCCGAATAGCATGTCTGAAATCAAGCCCGGCGTAAACAAAAAGGTAAACCAACTGCGCGAAATGGACGCGCGCGACCGCTGGCGCGTCATAGGCAACTGGCTTTTGGACCACGCGATGATCATCATCATCCTGCTGATGGTCATTTACATCCAGATTCAGCGCCCGGCCTTCCTGGCTACGGCGTCCATCGTCAACATCATCCAGCTCACGGCGACGCGTCTGCCGATTGCGCTTGGCATCGCGGGCGCCATCATCCTCACCGGCACCGACCTCTCGGCCGGCCGCGTGGTGGGCCTGGGCGCGTTCGTTTCAGCCATCCTGCTGCAAAAGGCGGACCTGGCTAACCGCTTCCTGGCGGGCATGGGCCCCTGGCCGGTCGTGATCGTGCTGGTGGTGGTGATGCTGGTCGGCGGCATCGTGGGCCTGGTCAACGGCTTCTGCGTGGCCAAGTTCAAGCTGCATCCCTTCATCGTCACGCTGTCCACGCAGCTGATCACCTACGGCCTCTACCTGACGCTGAGCAACGCGGCGCAGATTTCCAACCTGGATGAAAGCTATACCTCTGAACTGGTCATCAAGCCCATGTTCCGTCTGGGCAATACCCCGGTGATGAGCTATGTGGCCTTCGCCATCATCGTCACGGCCATCATGTGGTTCATCTGGAACAAGACCACCTTCGGCAAGAACATGTTCGCCGTCGGCTCCAACGAGGAGGCGGCCCGCGTTTCCGGCGTCAACGTGACCATGGTCATCATCGGCGTGTTCGCGCTGGCCGGCGTCACCTACGGCTACACCGGCTTCATCGAGGCCGCGCGCATGGGCGCCTCCACCGGCACCATCGGCCTCAACTACGAGCTGGACGCCATCGCGGCCTGCGTCATCGGCGGCGTATCGTTCGTAGGCGGCATCGGTAAGATCAGCGGCGTGGTGCTGGGCGTGGTGCTGATGCAGCTCATCATGAGCGGCATGACCTTCCTTGGCATCAGCGGCAACACCACCTACATCATCAAGGGTCTGGTCATCCTGATCGCCTGCGCCATTGATATGCGCAAGTACCTGACCAAGAAGTAAGCCTTCCCTTTGGAAAACCAAAACGCCCGGCGGCCGGAGAGGACTGCCGGGCGTTTCTGTATGGAAAAAGAAAAATTTTATATGCCATGAACCAATTGCCTCCCGGCTTTGTCATAATAGACAGAACAAGCAATGGTGCTGTCCACCCCGATTGCCAAGGAGGTTTTGCCATATGAAAAAGCGCATGTACATCCTTATTGCAGCCCTGCTGATGACGGCGATGACGGCCTTGTGTCCGGGTTCGCTGGCCGCAGCCGACTACGTTTCGATCAAAGAACTGCGGGAAACGCTGCCACAGCGTTGGACGGGAGAATATGTTGTCGAACATGGCGCGCCTAACCAGCTTGAAAAAGGCGATACGGTGGCCGTAGACGTGCCCATTGTGGTGCCGGAGGTGGATGCGGTGCCTGTGGTACGCATCACGTGGGAACCGCCTGCCGAGGGATTGGATGAATCGCTGGAGGTGGTCAGGGATGACTGGACCGCGAAAGGGATCACTAGAAATTTTCCAATGGATGAGTTGGCTTTTCCCGTGCTGGAAAACCATATGACGTTTACGCCGGAACTTCCCTGGGAAGAAGCTCCGGCCATTGCCATGGCGGAATTTCAAAAATGGATGCCCTTTATGAAAGAAAAAGAACTTACTCCGTATTACCAGGGCTCTTATGGTGATTCAGATGGGAACGGCTTCCAGGGTGTTTACTTTTATACGACCTATCATGGCATACCGCATTTCATCGGCAACCATCCTTTTCGCCACGAATTGGAAAGTGAACTGGGCGAAGTAGAGGACGGCGCGGTCGCTCCACACTCAATGGTAGCCATGCGAATCAAACGCCCGGGAGAATTCTGGACGAATATCTCCACTTCCAAAGAGGTGGGAGTCGATATAGATGACATTCCGCTGCTGTCATTTGATCGCATCATGGAGGTCCTGGAACAATGGGTGACAGACGGATATGTTTATTCGCTGAATGAAGTCTCCTTCGGTTACATGTGTTTTATTGACCCTGAGAAAAAGGGGGAGGAGTTTGTGCTTCTGCCTGTCTGGGCTGCAAAGGGCAGGACACGGGCTGACCTTTCTCTGCCATTTGACCTGAAAACTGATCAAGCGGTTGTGGATCGAGGAGGATACCTTTCGAGCAGAATCATCGTCATCAACGCTCAAACTGGTCAACCCTATGATTTGTACAACGATAAACGCCCGGACAGGCTCCATGTTCCCCACATCATCACATGGGACGAGGTAAATTAGCATCACCAACGACTTTCCGCCTGGCCTTGCAGGTATTCTTACAGGTATTTCTTCTATGGTCAACTGTATTGGTTGCGTCTAAAAAGGGGGCTCGAACCTATGCGAAAGCCATTACTTGTATGATAGCATTGCTTGCATAACGCTTCACGGCAGCTTCTCCGATCAGGGCTAACCGAAGTTGCAGCAACTTTATGCGAAAGGGTAGATGTAGTCCTGTTTCTATAAGCCAGATGGGCAACCCCTCTGAATTCTATGTTGAGAAAGGAGCACACACAATGAAAAAATTCCTCGGTTGGTTGAGCCTTGTCCTAATCGCTATTTTCCCTTTATCCGTTTTTGCAGAGTCAATACCACTTAACACATTTTCAAAAACCCATCATTGGAAACAAACCTACAATGCCCATAACCGAAGTATAGAAATCGATATTGAAATTGCTATTCCGGAAAAAATGGAAGCGGCAATTCTGACGGCTCGTGACGGCGATAGTTCTCTGACAGAGGAGCAACTAGCCCGGTATGCCGCAATAGCGGGGGACCCTTCCTTTAACCCAAACAATAGCGAAACCTTCCTGGGGATGGGTGTCAATAATCCATTCACAATGCTGCCAGGGCAAAAAAACGGTCGATGCAAGACATGGATGCTTGATCTGAATTCGATTGATGTCAACACTGCTTACGCAGAAAACAATCCTGTTACTTTGGGAGAGGCTTGGGATATTTTCACAAGCGAAATTGAATATTGCTATGGCCAGGAAATTGCGCAACACCTTGTCATCGATCAAATAATGATGCGAGACAGATTGAAGGTTTATCATCGTAATACCAAAGAGTACGGAGAGGCATTGCGCGAGTACGGAAGTTATCAGTTTACAGCCTTGCAGGTATTTTACGACATGCCACTATTGTGTCATGTGTCAACCGCTTTTGACAAATCAATCAGAGGAGAAAAAAACCGTTTGCAAAACTCATTAATTGGTATTATTGCAAATGAAGAATCTTTCCATTTTCGTTTTTCATTGGTGAAGGTTGAACAACTGCTATCAGAAAATTCAGCGATTTGCGGCGTTGAAGACGCGATCAGCGCTCTTGAAAGTTTCATTGATGAGGGGCGCATTCGAAATGTCTATACGCTTAAATTAGCTTATGTTTTATGGAATGATGCGTCTGATGACGAACGATTCTATATGGTTCCTTGTTGGGTGGCTGAATGTGATTATTATTCTTCAGCAAAAGAGAAGGACGTAGAACTCAGCGATGATGGCGAAAACTACACGGATAAAACCTGTTATCAGAAAATTATTGTAAATGCTTTGACAGGAGAAATCCTTGATCCCGAAAATAGCTCAAAGAATCGAAGTGAATTCAATCTGAATTGGATCTAAATGGATCAAAAAAGGAAGCTGAATACATCAAGCGTTGACATTATCGTCATCAACGAAACCGGGCAACCCTATGATTTGCTCAACGATAAACGCCCAGATAGGCTCCATGTTCCCCACATCATCACATGGGACGAGGTAAAATGAGCGCTAAAGGGGACCGGCCGCATGGCCGGTCCCCCACTTATCTGCTTTCCAACCCTCACTCCGCCTTGGCCCCGATGACGGCCTTGATGCGCCGCACGCCCGCGGAGGAGCTTTCTTCCTTCTTGATCTTGAAGCTGACCAGATCGCCCGTGTTCTGAGCGTGAGGGCCGCCGCAGATCTCCTTGCTGTAGGGGCCCATGGTGTAGACCTTCACCTGCTCGCCGTACTTGGATTCGAACAGGCCGATGGCGCCCTGCTCCTTGGCCTGGGCCACGGTCATCTCCTCGCAGGTGATGGGGGTGTGGCTCTCGATGGCCTCGTTGACCAGCCGCTCCACCTCGGCCAGCTCCTCCTTGGTCATCTTGCGGCCGAAGGAGAAGTCGAAGCGCAGACGCTCGGCGGTGATGTTGGAGCCCTTCTGGGCCACCTCCGGGCCCAGCACCTTGCGAAGCGCCGCGTGCATCAGGTGCGTGGCGGTGTGCAGGCGCGCGCTCTGCTCGCTGTGGTCGGCCAGGCCGCCCTTGAAGCGCTGCTCCGCGCCCGCCTGGCTGGTGGCCTGGTGCTTGCGGAAGCACTCGTGGAAGCCGTCCATGTCCACCGTCAGGCCGCGCTCGCGGGCCAGCTCCTGCGTCATCTCCACGGGGAAGCCGTAGGTATCGTAGAGGTGGAAGGCGCTCACGCCGTCGATCTGGCCGTCCTGCACCTTCTCCACCAGCTTCTCAAACTCGCGGTTGCCCTGCTTGAGGGTGCGGGCGAAGCGGCTCTCCTCCAGAGAGAGCTGCTCGAGCACAAAGGCCTCGTTGCGCTTGAGCTCGGGGTAGACGTCCTTGTACTGCTCGATGATAACCTTGGCCACCTCGCCGGTGAAGCCCTCGGGCATGCCTATGCCCATGCCGTAGCGCACCGCGCGGCGGATGAGACGCCTGAGCACATAGCCCTGGTCCACGTTGGAGGGGCTCACGCCGCGGTCGTCGCCCATGATGAAGGTCGAGGTGCGCATATGGTCGGCGATGATGCGGAAGGCGCGGGTGGTTTCATCGTCGCTGCCGTATTCCTTGCCGCTGAGCTCGCTGATCTTCTGGAGGATATCGGCGAAGAGGTCGGTTTCATACACGCTCTTTTTGCCGTTGAGCACGCAGATGGTGCGCTCCAGGCCCATGCCGGTGTCCACGTTCTTCTGGGCCAGCGGCTCGAAGGTGCCGTCGGCCTTTTTGTTGTACTGCATGAACACGTCGTTCCAGATTTCCAGATACCGGCCGCAGGAGCAGGCGGGCGAGCAGTCCGGGCCGCAGGGCTCCTTGTCGGTGATGATGAACATCTCGGTATCCGGGCCGCAGGGGCCGGTGATGCCCGCCGGGCCCCACCAGTTGTTCTCCTTGGGCAGGAAGAAGATGTGGTCGTCCGCCACGCCGCAGTCTCTCCACAGCTGCGCGCTCTCCTCGTCGCGGGGGCAGTCCGCGTCGCCCGCGAACACCGAGAAGGCCAGACGGTCCTTGGGCAGGCCCAGGTATTCCGGGCTGGTGAGGAACTCCCAGCTCCAGGGAATCATCTGCTCCTTGAAATAGTCGCCCAGCGACCAGTTGCCCAGCATCTCAAAGAAGGTGAGGTGGCTGAAATCGCCCACGTCCTCGATATCGCCGGTGCGAACGCACTTCTGCACGTCCGTCAGGCGGTTGCCCGCGGGGTGCTTCGCGCCCATCAGGTAGGGCACCAGCGGATGCATGCCTGCGGTGGTGAACAGCACCGTCGGGTCGTTTTCGGGAATCACCGACGCGCTGGAAATCACGGCATGGCCATGGTCCTTGAAAAACTTCAGGAACATCGAGCGCAGCTCGGAGGAATGGTAGGTCTTCATCAGTGGTCTCTCCTTCTTGCAAAATGCGGGTGGTGGCGCTCGTATCGCAAGGCCGCCAGAGCGGCGCACACACAGGCTTTCCCAATTATAGAGGAAACGCCAGGTGGTGTCAATAAGCCGCGCGAGGGGACGGGGATTTTCAGACGAAATTTGACAAAGGTGGGGGAGACGTGATAAAGTGCTTGCTGGTTTGCCTTGGCATACCGGGCATTCCCATTTTCCAGAAAGGAGGAATTTCCTTATGTCCAGACGGTTTTTTTCCATGCTGCTGTGCGTTTGCGCGCTGACGGCAGCCATGCCCGCGCTGGCCGAAACCTTTTATCTGCCGGGCGTCTATATGGCGACGGCCCAGGGCAGCGGCGGCGGCCTGACCGTGGAGGTGACGTTTGACGAAACGCAGATCGCCTCCGTTACCATCCTTGAGCATTCCGAAACCGAGGGCATCTGCGAGCCCGCCATCGAGAGCCTTCCCGATCTGATCGTGGAGGGACAGACCCTCGCGGTGGACGCCATCGCCGGCGCGACCGTGACCAGCACCGCCATCCTGGCCGCAGTGGCGGACTGCGTCACCCAGGCGGGCGGCGACGCGGCGGCGATGCTGGGCGCGAGCGACGTGGCGGAGGTTCCGTTTCTTGCGGCCGAAGAGGCCCTGTGGTAATCCTCAGAAAATATTTTGTCGCGGGGATTGACGCGGGGCGGAAAAACCCATACAATAGCATTGACAACCAAATACCTTATAGAGAGCGGTCGAGGGACGGGCCCGATGACACCCGCCAACCGGCAGAGATGCATGGTGGCAAATCCCGCAGCGTGCATACGCTGGCAGATAAGGTAGAAAAAAGCCTCTTTCGCGCCTGCAATGCCCGCAGGCGCGTTTTTTACGCCCTGCCCGCCGCGTCCTTTGCCCCGCTTCCTCCGGTCCGCTCGTATCAGGAAGGAGAATTCCGGCATGCGAACCCTTTTTACCAGCGAATCCGTCACCGAAGGGCACCCCGACAAGGTGTGCGATCAGATCAGCGACGCGGTGCTTGACGCGTTGCTTGCCAGCGATCCCATGGCGCGCGTGGCGTGCGAAACCTGCGCCACCACGGGTCTTGTGCAGGTCATGGGCGAGATCACCACCACCGCCTACGTGGCAATCGACGAAATTGCGCGGCAGGTTTTGCGCGACATCGGCTATGTGGACGCAAATCTGGGTTTCAGCGCGGACAGCTGCGCGGTGCTCACCGCCGTGCATGCCCAGAGCCCGGACATCGCCATGGGCGTGGACCGCGCGCTGGAAACCCGCGACGCCGGCGAAACCAGCACCGGCGCGGGCGACCAGGGCATGATGTTCGGCTTTGCCTGCGATGAAACGCCGGAGCTGATGCCCCTGCCCATCTCGCTGGCGCACGGGCTATCGCGCAGGCTGGCGCAGGTGCGCAAGGAGGGCGTGCTGCCCTGGCTTCGTCCGGACGGCAAATGCCAGGTGACGGTCGTCTATGAGGACGGCGCGCCCGTGGCCGTGGACACGGTGGTGCTCTCCGCCCAGCACGACGAAAGCGTGGGCCGGACGCAGCTGGAAAAGTCGCTCCTGGACGCGGTCATCCGTGAGTCGGTGCCCGCCCGCCTGTGGACCCCGCAGACCAAGGTCTATATCAATCCCACCGGCCGCTTCGTGCTCGGCGGACCGGCCGCGGATACCGGGCTGACCGGCCGCAAGATCATCGTGGACACCTACGGCGGCTACGCGCGCCACGGCGGCGGCGCGTTCAGCGGCAAGGACCCCTCCAAGGTGGACCGGTCCGCCTGCTACGCAGCCCGGTATGTCGCCAGGCATCTGGTGGCCGAGGGGCTGGCCCGGCGCGCCGAGGTGGCGCTGGCCTATGCCATCGGCGTGGCCAAACCCGTCAGCGTGCAGGTGAACACCTTCGGCACGGGCGTGCGCACCGACGAGCTGCTCAGCCATGAGGTGATGGAGCGCTTTGACCTCAGCCCGGACGGCATCATCCGCATGCTGGACCTGCGCCGGCCCATCTACCGGCAGACCGCCGCCTACGGCCACTTCGGCCGGCCCGATCTGGACCTGCCCTGGGAGGCCCTGGACTGAAAAAACCTTTGGGGGAAGCGGCATGGCCGCCTCCCCCATCGCTTTATTTCCGTCCGTGCCGGCCCCCGGCGTTCCACACATGGGCCAGTATGTCCTTGAGCACCAGGCAGGCGTCCACGTCGCTGTAACCGTATTCCCGCTTCAGCCGGTCCAGAAGCTCGCGGAGGGGCACGGCGTAATCGCTGATCTTCACCTGCTGCCGGTAGGTGGTCAGCACCGGGTAGCGCTTTCCCCACACCTTGGTCCAGTCCACCTTTTTCTGCGTTTCCTCGCTGACGCTGTCGATCGTACGTTCGATTTCCTCCACCTCCGCGTCAAAGGCGATCAAGTCGTCCAGCGTCAGGCGGTAGAGCCCCGCCAGCCGCTTGGCCTGGCGGATGTCGGGCAGCGTTTCGTCCGTCTCCCATTTGGAGATCGTCTGGCGGCTCACGCCCAGCTTTTCGGCCACCTCCTCCTGGGACAGGCCGCTCTTTTTTCGCGCGCTGTAGAGATTGCTTCCCAGATTCATGCGCTTATCCTCCTTTTTTCAGGCTGATACCAGTATACGGGATGGCGCGGCCAAACGCCATCCCTCCCCGCTTGCAGTTTCGCCCGCTTTCTTAACACGGCCCGGCGCACACCTTCGCGCCGGGCCGCCGTATACTGATGATGTGGGCATCAGGCCCGCAACAATGCCTTGGAGGAGGAACGACGATGGCGAACATCGAACCAGGCCTGCCTTGCGCAATCATCGGCGAAGGCGCAGCCGTGCGCCTGGGCGCCGAGGCCGGGCAGGACGCCAGCGAAACGCACGTCTATTTTGAACCCTGCGAGGAAAACAAAGCGGTCACCGTAGCCGAAAGCCAGCATAACGAGGATGGCGCGGGCCGTGTTCTGGATGTGAACCTGCTGCTGCGCAACGTGTGCCCGGGCAAGCGCATCGCGGTGGGCATCACGCTTCATGAGGTGGACGGCATGGGCGGGGAACACGCGCGCGGCTTTCACGCCATGACCGTGCCCGCCCACAGCGGCTGCCCGCGGGACGTCGCTCTGCCCCGGATACGCTTCGTCCTGCCGGAGGACCTGCGCATCGAGGGCGCAGACGGCGCGCGCGGCTGCCGGCGACACTTTGTAGTGCGCACCAGCAGCCGCTATGTGGACAGCGCCGTGGAGCCGTAAGGCCGCCCGCGATTCATACGCTTTCGAATGCGCGAACAGGGGGCCGGGCAAACGCCCGGCCCCCGATTTCACACCCCGCGGCGGGGCGGAGCATATCCTGTACCGTGCGCAGCTGCGCACGAAAGGAAGGAACGATATGATCCCAGTCAACAAGCTGGTGGATGTATTCTATACCATTCTGGGCTGGCCCTACGCTTCCCCCGGCACCAACGGTCCTGCGGGCATCGACTGCTCCGGCGCGTTTGTCTACGCCTACAAGCAGTTCGGCGAGCGCATTTATCACGGCTCCAACCGCATCGTCCGGGTGTACTGCCATGATGTGCGGCGGGTGACCAGCGCCAGCCAGCTACGCGTGGGCATGGCCATTTTCAAGGCGCGTGAGGATACCAGCCACATGAAGGCGGAATACAAGCCCGGCGGGCGGTATTACGATCCCAACCTGCCCTTTGATTACTACCACATCGGCCTGGTGGTGAGCGTGCGGCCGCTGAAGATCATCAACGCCACGCCGCCCAGCGTGCGCATCGATACCGATCTGTCCCGCTGGTACTGCGCCGGCGAGCTCAACGCCGTGAACTACGACAGCGACGAGCCGCCCCGACCCGCGCCGCCGCCCGACGCGGACCCGCGTCTGGCCGAGGTATGGGCCGAGCGCGGGTCGACCGTCAACCTGCGCGGCCGGCCCTCCCGCGACGCCGTCATCCGCGCGCGCGTGCCCATCGGCGAGGTGGTGGAGGTGCTGGACGAAACCAATGAAACCTGGTGGTATATCCTTTATCTAAAAACAACCGGCTATATGATGCGCGAGTTCCTGCGCGAGCAGGACGGATGAGCCTCACCCCAGGTCCCGCAGGAACGCCTCGAAGTTCAGGTGGAAGATCTGCTCGCGCTCCCCGTCTGTCAGCGGCAGGCGCAGGAAACGCGCCACCTCCTCCTCCGGGTTCCACATGGGATAGTCGGTACCAAAGAAGGCGCGGTCCGTTCCGTAATGGCGGATGATGCGCGCGGCCTCCTCCGGCTCAAGGGCGTACAGGCTGGAGGAGGTATCCACCCACACGTTGGGCCGTCCGGCCAGCACCCGCCATGCCTCGTCCCATACTGACCAGCCGCCAAGATGGGCACAGATTACCTTCAGGTCCGGCACCTGGTCCAGTACGCGCGCCATGCGCTCGGGCTGGCTGTAGGCGTAGCGGAAATCCCCCGTGTGTACCAGTGCGGGCAGGCCCCGCTCCGCCATCAAGCGGAACATGGCCACCGAGCGCTTGTCGTCGAGCAGAAAGGTCTGGATGTCCGGGTGCAGCTTTATGCCGCGCAGGCCGCCGGCCTTGATGCGGTCCAGCTCGCCGGGCACATCCTCATACTCCGGGTGCATCGTGCCAAAGCCGATCAGCCGGTCCGGATGCCCGGCGGACACGCGCATCAGATAATCGTTGATGGAATGCACGCGGCTGGGGGTGACCGCTACGCTGTGCACCAGAAAGCGGGAGATGCCCGCCGCCTCGCCATGGGCCATCAGCTGGCCGAGGGTCCCGTCCAGGCACATGGGAATATCGTAGAAGGTCCCGGTGGACTGCGCCGCCTTGAGCGCGATGGCATCGGGGTAAATGTGGGCATGGGTGTCGATGATGGTCATGCAGAAAGCTCCTTTGCTTAGCCGCGATCCTCGCGGAAATAGGCCAGGCCCAGGCTCATGGGCGGCTGATCCTCACGCTTTTTGCGAAGGCTGGTGATCACCAGCACCACGATGGTCACCACATAGGGCAGGGCCTTGAAAATCTCCTGCATGCTGCGGTCCAGGCCGGGGATGTAGAGATAGAGAATGTACAGCCCGCCGAAGAGGATGCTGCCCCAGATGGCGTTGAGCGGCCGCCAGCGGGCGAAAATCACCAGCGCGATGGCCAGCCACCCGCGGTCGCCGAAGCCGTTGTTGACCCAGGTGCCGCCGGTATATTCCATCACGAAATACAATCCGCCCAGGCCGGCGAGCATCCCGCCCACCAGCGTGGCCAGGTACTTGTAGGCGGTCACGTTTACGCCAGCCGCGTCGGCGGTGGCGGCGTTTTCGCCCACGGCCCGCAGGTTGAGCCCCTTGCGGGTGCGGTAGAGAAACCAGCTGAGCACCACCGTGAGCACGATGAACAGATACGTCAGGAAGCCGTAGCTGAACAGCACCTCGCCCACCACCGGCAGCGTGCTGAGCACCGGAATTTTGGCCCGGAACGCGCTGGCCGTGGCCTGCGTGGAGATCTGGCCCACGCCGCCGGCCAGCTTGGACAGCGAGCCGCCGAAGAAGTTGCCAAAGCCCATGCCGAACGTGGTCAGCGCCAGGCCGGTCACGTTCTGGTTGGCCCGAAGGGAGATGGTAAGCACGCTGTAGATCAGCGCCCCCAGACCCGAGCACACCAGCGCGCATATCAGCGCGATCAGCATGCCGACGAAGGGCACGGGGTTTTCCACGCTGTTTTCATAGAGAAACGCGCCCATCAGCCCGGCCACGCCGCCCATATACATCATGCCGGGCACGCCCAGGTTCAGGTTGCCGCTCTTTTCGGTCACGATTTCGCCGTTCGCGCCGTAGAGGATGGCAATGCCCTGCGCGATGGCCTTTTGCAGAAACACGATGATCAGGTTCATGCCTTGACCTCCTCGCGCGCGTGTTGGCGCAGCTCGATGCGGTAGTTGATGAAGAACTCGCAGCCCAAAATGAAGAACAGGATCACGCCGGTGAGGATGTCGCTGGCGTTTTCATTGAGGCTGAACTGCGTGGCGATCTGGATGGCGCCCTTTTCCATAAACACCAGGAAGAACGCCACCAGCAGCATGGCAAAGGGATTGAGCTTGCCAAGCCAGGCCACCACGATGGCCGTAAAGCCGCGGCCGCCCGCAAGGCCCGTGGAGATGGTATGGCCCACGCCCGTGGCCAGCAGATAGCCCGCCAGTCCGCCGATGCCGCCGGAGATGGCCATGGTGCGGATGATGACCCGGCTCACGTTGATGCCCGCATAGTGCGCGGTGTTTTCGCTCTCGCCCACCACGGCGATCTCGTAGCCCTGTTTGGAAAACTGCATATAGACATACAGGCCCACCATGAGCGCCAGCACAATCAGGATGGGCAGCAGGTAGCTGTTGGTGCCGATGGAAGGCAGCCAGCCTTCCTTGCCCTGGCTGTTGATCAGACCCACATGGTTGGAGCCGCGCGGGTTTTCCCAAAACACGATGGCGAAGGATACCAGCTGCATGGCGATATAGTTGAGCATCAGGGTAAACAGGGTTTCATTCGTGTTCCAGCGCGCCTTGAAAAACGCGGGGATTACGCCCCAGATGAGGCCCGCGGCCACGCCCGCCACAGGGCAGAGCGCATACAGGGCCCAGGAGGGCAGGTTTTTCCCATAGATCATGATGGCGGCAGAGGCCATCGCCCCCACCAGCACCTGGCCCTCCGCGCCCACGTTCCAGAATCGCATGCGGAAGGCGGGCAGCACGGCAAAGCCCACGCACAACAGAATGGCGGCGTCACGGAACGTGACCCACATGCGGCGGTTGGTGCCCACCGCGCCATCCCAGATGCCCGCGTAGACATTCAGCGGGTTCATGCCGGTCAGGCCAAAGATAATGGCCGCGCATACCAGCAGGGCAAATACCAGCGCGACCAGCCGCACCAGCATGGCCCGGCCCAGCGATACGCCGTCGCGCTTGACAATATGCATCAGGGGTTCCTTTGCGCCGGTCATGGCTGTGCCTCCTTTGCATCGTGATGGGTCATCATCAGACCGATCTGCTCCTTGGTGGCGTCGCGCGCGTCCACCGTACCGCTCACATGGCCGTCGGCCAGCACCAGAATCCGGTCGCACAGGGCCAGCAGCACATCCAGGTCCTCGCCCACGCAGATGACGGCGGAGCCGTTCTTCTTCTGTTCATTGAGCAGGCGGTAGATGGTATGAGACGAATTGATATCCAGCCCGCGCACGGGATACGCCACCATCAGCACCTGCGGGGAGGATGCGATCTCACGCCCCACCAGCACCTTCTGCACGTTGCCGCCGCTCATGCGGCCCACGGGCCATTCCACGCCGGGCGTGACCACGTCCAGCTCGCGCATGATGCGCTCGGCCAGCGAGCGCGGCTGCTTGCGCTCGGAGAAGAAGCCGCGGCCGCGCTTGTAGCTGCGCAGCATCATGTTGCCCGTCATGCCCATGGAGGCAACCAGGCCCATGCCCAGGCGGTCCTCCGGCACAAAGGCCAGCCGGATGCCGATTTCGCGGATCTCCTCGGCGGTCATGCGGGTCAGTTCCTTGACATGCCCCTTGCGGTTGGTGTATTCGATGGAGCCGCTCCTAAGCGGCTGCAGGCCCGCAATGGCCTCCAGCAATTCCTTCTGGCCGCTGCCAGCGATGCCCGCCACGCCCAGAATCTCGCCGGTATAGGCCTCGAAAGCGGCGTGGGAGAGCACCTCGCGCCCCTCGTCGTTCACCACCGTCACGTCGCGCACCTTCAGCTTGAGGCGGGGATTCACGGGCTGGGGGCGTTCGATGTTCAAGTCCACGCGCCTGCCCACCATCATTTCGGTCAGGCTTTTTTCCGTGGCTTCGGAGGTCTGAATCGAGCCGACGCTGTGACCCTTGCGCAGCACGGCCACGCGGTCGCTCAGGCTGAGGACCTCGTTGAGCTTATGGGTGATGATGATGATGGAGTGCCCCTGCTGGCGCATGTTGCGCAGCACCTGGAACAGCCGGTCCGTCTCCTGGGGCGTCAGCACAGCCGTAGGCTCGTCCAGAATCAAAATGTTCGCGCCGCGATAGAGCATCTTGACGATTTCCACCGTCTGCTTCTGCGACACGCTCATTTCATAGATTTTCTCATGCGGGTCCATTTCAAAGCCGTATTTCTCCGTCAGGCGGAGGATGTCGCGCTCCACCTCCCGCATGTCCAGCCGCAGCTTTCCCGGAAGACCCAGAATGATGTTTTCGGCGGCGGTGAGCACATCCACCAGCTTGAAATGCTGGTGAATCATGCCGATGCCCAAAGCGAAGGCGTCCTTGGGCGAGCGGATGACCACTTCGCGGCCCTCCACATAGATATGGCCTGCGTCTGGAAAGTAAATGCCGGCCAGCATATTCATCAGCGACGTCTTGCCGCTGCCGTTCTCGCCCAGCACGCTTAGAATTTCGCCGCGGCGCACGGTCAGATCCACGTTCTCATTGGCGACCACCGAGCCGAAATGCTTGGTGATGCCGCGCATCTCGATCATTGCATTGGATTGCAAGGCTTCTCCCTCCGGGCTGTAGAAATGAAAGAACGCCCTGCCGCCCTGACGGGCGGCAGGGCAGAGCCGTGAACGTATCGTTACTGCTCGACGACCGCGTTGATGCCGTCGATGATGATATCGAAGTAGGGGGCGCTGCGCACCTCGGACTCATGGAAGTAGCCGTCGGACACCATCTCGTTGCCTTCCAGGCCATAGGCGTTGGCGTAGGTGGTCAGTTCCTCGCCGTTTACGGTGAAGGTGGAGCAGTCGAACACATGCAGCGTGCCGTCCTTGAGCGCGGCTTCCACCTCGGCCACCTTCTCGGCGGTGCCGGGGGCCACGGCAGCCTCGTTGAGCTCGGTGATGTGCACCGCGCCGTCAGAGTAGCCATGGCACCAGTCCTTGGGAATCTCGGTGCCGTCGATCACGCACTGGATGGCGTAGGTCACATAGGCGCCCCAGTTGCAGGCCGCGGAGGTCAGCGCCTGGGTGGGAGCGGTGGGGATCATGGAGATGTTGTAGCCCACGATGGGCACGCCGGCAGCCTCACAGGCGGTGGCGGGGCCCACGGTGTCGGAATGCTGGGAGATGAGCACGCAGCCGTCGGCGATCAGGGCCTCGGCGGTCTCCTTTTCCAGCGCCATGTCGGACCAGCTGTTGGTGTAGCGGACCTCCATGGTCGCGGAGGGGCACACGCTGCGGGCGCCCAGGAAGAAGCTGGTGTAGCCGGAGATCACCTCAGCGAAGGGGAACGCGCCCACATAGCCGATCTTGGCGGTTTCGGCGGTGATGGTGCCGTCCTCGATCATCTGGTTGAGCTTCATGCCGGCCACCACGCCGCTGACATAGCGGGCTTCATAGATGGCGGTGAAGTAGTTGTGGACATTGGTCAGCTCGCTGGCGCTGGCGGCAGTGCCGGTGGCGTGGCAGAACTGAATGTCCGGATATTCGGCAGCGGCCTGGAACACATAGCTCTCCTGGCCAAAGCTGGTGGCGAAGATGATATCGCAGCCGTTTTCAGCCAGGTCCACCGCGGCCTCGTAGGCGGCTTCGGTTTCGGGGATGTTGTACTTGATCATCACCTGAGCGTCGCTGATGCCCAGAGCTTCCTGAGCGGCCTTGAGGCCGTTGATGTGGTTGGCGGAATAGCCTTCGTTTTCGTCACCGATGCAGATGTAGCCCACCTTGATCTCTTCCGCGGGAACCGCGGCGCTCGCGGCGGTCACACCCAGAACCAGGCACAGCGCCAGCAGCATGCTTACGAGCTTCTTCATTGCGTTCCATCCTCCTGTAATCGACATAAAAACCAAAGGGACCTGCTTATGATACACCAGGTTTGACGCTTTGTAAAGAAAAAAGGCGAACATTTTTCGGCTTGTTTTTTTGTGCGTTCGGGAATAAGGTGCGCTGTGCGTTTGATCATCGATTTCTTTGACCGTTGGTTTTTGCATGGAAAAAAATTTGCCGGCATGTATTGCATTTTCATTTTTCCTCTGCTATAATAACTAGGCTGGTTTGAGAGAGCATCCTGCTCTGTCAACGAGGCGTGTGGGCTCGTAGCTCAGCTGGATAGAGTGTTTGACTACGAATCAAAAGGTCGTGGGTTCGAATCCCGCCGGGCTCACCAAACCAATATAATCCGAACTTGTTTCCGGTAGGAGATGGGTTCGGATTATTGGTTTTTTTCGATCCGTATGAAAGTACCTACTTTCGCAACGGGGTAAGGCGCAAGCCTGTCTCCAAGCCGAGGGGCCTTCGGAAGAAGCAATAACTCCATAAACGCAAAAAAGGCGGACGCAGCCGTTTTCACGGTGCGCCCGCCCTTTCTTTCGTCCTTACTCTGCCTTGACCTCCTGCTTTTCCAGTTCCCTTTGCTTCTTCCATTCAGCAAATTCCCTCTGGCCTTCCTCGCTTTCATAGAAAGCAAGAACATCCGGCAGGATGCAGCGTGCTATCGCCTCGATCTGGTGCTGGGGAATGCCTGTGTTGTTCGTGAGCTTTTTTCTTCCGCCCAAATGTACCTCCTTTCTTGAGAAAATGGCTATCGCTGGGGAGCTTTGGCAGACTGCTCCCTCTGCCGCTCTTGAAACGCCTGTCTGATCTCCTGAGGAATACTTTCCACAAATCGTCGGAGCCGCTCGTTTTCCTTTTTCAGCTCCAATACTTCCACCCGCTTTTGGATGCTCTTTTCGTCGTTGACTTTTTGTTTCAGGCCCATGTTCTCCTGCGTCAAGTAGTCAATGGTGGCTTGATACTTCTTCATCTGTCCCAGATGCCTTTCCAGCCGGGCGAAATACGGTCCTACCATTTCCAGTGCCTCGTCCCGCTTTTTCCCTGCATTTAGTCCACCAATTTCGCTTATCGCCTTTTCAATAGCCCGCTGCCGGCGGGTGAGGTCCACAGACTGCTTGAACAGCCATGTGGGAATGTGTCTGCGCTTTGTCACCAGCGCGCTCTCGCCCCGTTTGAGGACCGGGAAAGCCTTTTTCATGTGCGCGTGAAACTCATCCTGCCATTGGGACAACTGCGCCCGGTTACCCAGAACCTCCTTGGCCGACAGCCGGCCGTCCTTCGTGATCGGAGTAAAGCACAGGTGAAGGTGCGGGGTTTTCTCATCCATATGTACCACGGCAGAAAAGATGTTACCCCCTCCCACTTTCTTCTCCATGAAGGCCACCGCTTCGGTGAAATAGTCTTGTACCTCCTGCTTGCTTCTGCCTGTAAAAAACTCTGGACTGGCGGTGATGAGGGTATCCACAAACATGGTGCTGTCCTTTCGGAGGCGGCACCCCGCCGTCTTGATGCGAATGTCGATTTCCTTTCGGTACTTCTGTGCGGGCTGGATGATGTGGAAATTGTCCTTGCTTTTGCTGATGTCAATGTCCGGGTTGCTGGCGTACCTCTCCTTTGTGCGCTCGTGATGGGCTTCCAAGGCTCCTGCCGGCCCGGCCTTGTGCTTGACAAAGCGAAGAATTGCGTGCTGTGCTTTATGCGTCATCAAACTCCTTTCCTCCATCCATCCAAATTCCCTGATGACCAGTTCATATTGGGATTGGATAGATGGATAATAAATTGTTCTTTTTGATTTTTGTTTTTCTAACTACTGTCCGGTTTCCGTACTTCTCAAGGGAGATTTCCGTACTTCACGGGTATGGTTTTCAGCCCTCCGGCGTACCATGGCCGGATTTCTTGAAGTCGGCATCTGGAACTGCTTCATGCCATTTTGGGTAAATCCGATTGGGCTTTCCACATCCCTGCTTGCGGATCTCCAGCAGCCCGGCGTATTGGAGTTCCCGCAGGGTATCCACCGCTTTTTGCCGTCCGCAGTGAAGTAAGGTCGTTACCTCATTGATGGGATAGTAGAGATAAACTCGGTCGTATTCGTCTGCCCAACCGTTTTTGCGGGAAAGGCCGGCACGGCGCAAAACCATGGCATAGAGGATTTTTGCCTCGTTGCCAAGCAAATGGTAGCCGGGCAATTCAAACAGGAAGTTGGGAAGCTGTGTAAAGCGGATGGCTCTGGGTTTCTGGTGCAAGTAAATGTACTTTGTCATAATGCCTCCTTGTAGAAAAGTCGAAGCCGTTTTTCGGGGTGGGACGTATCAACGTATGGGGTAAGAAGTTTGCAAGTCCGAAAGCCTTGATTTTTATGCCTTTTCGTAAGCCGACTTTTCTACGTTTGCCCTCCGCCTCCGGGCATAGGCAGCCTTCTGCCTTCGCTGCATCGCCGCCCGGCAGTCGGGGCAGTATTTCGCATTGTTGGAAGTCGAAGAAAAGGTCCTGCCGCACACACGGCAGCGTTTTGCCGTCTCCCGCCGAAACAGCTTCGCCTCCAGCCCCCTCGCCGCCTCATCTTTCAGCACCACTTGGCGAAAGAACGCACAGATGACAGAAAACGAAGTGATCTGAGGACAGACCACTTCCTCGCCATTATCCAGGTAGAGACAGTTGCCGTTATCGTAGAAACTACAATGCGCTCTGATCAGCCGCACCGCCTCCCGGCGCTGTTTTGCATCCATGCGATACAGCGAACCGTTTCCTTCCCGCTCTATGGGCGATAAGTCTTTCAACTGAAGCATACAGCCTCCTTTCTGAATTTGGGTACAGAAAAGCCACGCCCGCCATTTTCCGGCTTGCGTGGCTTTACTGCCCTTCCTCGTTTTCGTATCGAACGAACCGTTTTTTGATTGCCTCCATGCGCTTGATCACAGCGCTATGGGTTTTGTAGCCCAGCTTATCCGCTATCTCCTGATAGCCATATCCCTCTCCCCGCAGTTCCAGAATCGTTCTGTCCCTTTCAGGCAGAGCGGCCTTGAAACGGTTGCAGAAGTCTTTCTCCGCCGCCTGTTCCGCAACGTCTCCCTCCGGGGCGGGGAGGGAATGGATCTTGCTGTCCTTGTCCTCCATGCATGCTTCCAGCGAAACGGTCCGCACCCGTTTTGACCGGGTGTGATACCACTTGCGCAGGAAGTCCTTGCGGACATGGGTATCCCATTTCTCGAAATCTTCGTCGCAGGGCATTTCCCGTACCGCTTCCAGGATTGGCCCCCAACCCTGCTCCCCGATGGTTTGTTCCACCACCTGCTTCATCATCGCCTGTACGTCGTCTGCCTCAAAGAAGGGGATTTCGAAGTTCGGTGGCAGGCGGAACAGCTTTTGCACACCCCAGCCCCACACGCGCTCCACTCCTTTGGCCCACAGGGGTAGGGCGTATGACAAACGCCATGCCGGGGAATTGGCTGTATAGTGTTCTTTCCATCCACCGAAGCCCAAGAGAGGGAAGACCATCGAGGCTACAGCATCCATGATTTCGCTTGGAAACTGCTGGCTCAAGAGAATTCTGCGCCATTCGGGAGAGGCGTTCAGGGCGCCCAAACTGCGGGGCAGCCTGCGAAGCGTGGGATATCGGGAGAGTACATCGCAGGGCAGCAGGTATGCAAGGGGTAAGTAGCGGATGGGGCTATCATACGGGAATTGGTATGTGATGGGAATGAAAGAAAACCTCCTTTCCAAAGTGAGATTGTGTGATGGCCTCTAAAAAATAACGGCATAAGTATATACTTTTTGTTCCAAACCTAATAATTCTTTTGTGGAAATCTAATTTCCTATCACCGACAGCGAGAACACAGAAAAAAATTGATACGCAACAACAATGCTTAGAAACCTTCAAAAACATTCTTGCTAAAGCAGCCAAATATCCGTGGTTGTCATTTTGACGGTGGCGGTTTATAATAAAAAATGGCATTTGCGTATACTATAACTTTTCTTCAAATGAAGCTTCCCTCCGGGTCGTCGCATTTGGAATGGTTCTGATAGAATAAGGAATCTATTTGGAATGGAGGCCACAGGATGGGCGCCATACTATGTGGAGGACACCCATCCTGCCATAATCGACAAGGCCACTTTTGACTTTGTGCAGGAGGAAATGGCAAGGCGCAGGGAGCTGGGACCGTTGGCAAACAAGAGCCTGAACACTTCCTGCTTTACAGGAAAAATCAGATGTCCGTACTGCGGTCAGAGCTATATGCACAACAAGCGGACAGACCGGGGCTACATGGAGTTCTGGAACTGCGGAAGCAAAAAGAAAAAGAAGAAAGGCACCGGCTGTCCTGTGGGCGGCACCATCAACCACAAAAATATGGTCAAGGTCTGCACGGAAGTTCTGGGGCTTGTAGAGTTTGATGAGACTGTCTTTTTGGAAAAGATAGACTATATCGATGTGCCAGAACGCTATACGCTGGAGTTTCATATGGCGGATGGCCGTGTGGTAACAAAGGCCTGCCCGAACACGGGGCATCGGGACTGTTGGACGCCGGAGCGGCGTGCTGAAGTGTCCGCGAAACGGCGTAAGAACGGTACGAATCCCATCGGTGCATCCTGCTTCACGGGGAAGATAAAGTGCGTATCCTGCGGCTGTAATTTCCGCAAGGCAACACGGAACTGCAAAGATGGCAGCAAGGTCAGCCACTGGCGGTGCGCAGAGCATAACGGTTGCGATGCTCCCAGCCTACGGGAGGGTTTGTTGGAACAGATGGCATCAGAGGTGCTTGGGCTGGATGCGTTTGACGCCGCCGCTTTTCGTGAGAAGATCGACCGAGTTGAGGTGCTTTCCTCTTCAGAACTCCGCTTCTGTTTTAAGGATGGCAGAACCGTAAGCCGCAACTGGCAGCCGCCGGAACGTGTGGGGCGGCCTTGGACTGAGGAGCAGAGGGCAAAATTTAAGGAATCCATTAAGGGCGCCTATACGCCAGAGCGGCGCCGGCAGATGAGCGAACACATGAAGCAATTACGGAAGGAGCGTGGAGACAAATGGCGCAGAGAAAAGTAACGGCGATCCCGGCGACCATCACCAAATATACTGCCGTTCCTATTGGCAGCAAGCGGAAACGCCGTGTCGCCGGTTATGCCCGCGTCTCCACCGACCACGAAGACCAGGTCACCAGCTACGAAGCGCAGGTGGACTATTACACGAATTACATCAAGGGGCGGGACGATTGGGAGTTTGTTGCTATCTACACGGACGAAGGAATCTCCGCGACCAATAAGGAGATGTTTTTTTCCGATAACGAATTAGAACGTTGTACGGTAACCAAAGGCGATTTGCTCATGTGCGAGGGCGGTGCATACTTTGGAAGGACAGCTATATGGGACTATGATTATGACGTCTGTTTTCAAAACCATATTCATAGATTGCGTCCGTATGGAAGTGTAGAACTACTGTTCTTTTATTATCTGTTCTACTTTTATAAAACTACAAACATGATGAAAGCGCAGGGAACTGCTATGCCAGGCCTTTCATCACAGGTATTGCATATAATGGTGATTCCCCTCCCACCCCTTGCCGAGCAAAAGCGCATCGTCGCCAAAATCGAAGAACTGCTGCCCTATATCGACCGCTACGAACAGGCGTGGAGCAAGCTGGAGCAGTTCAACAGCCGCTTCCCGGAGGACATGAAAAAAGCCCTCTTGCAGCACGCCATCCAGGGCAAGCTGGTGGAGCAGCGCCCCGAAGAAGGCACAGGCGAGGGACTGTTTGCACAAATTCAGACGGAAAAACAGCGGCTCATCCAGGCAGGAAAAATCAAAAAGGAAAAGCCCCTGCCGGAAATCGCGGAGGATGAGGTGCCGTTTGAGATTCCAGAAAGCTGGAAGTGGGCGAGGGTTGACGATATTGTTGTAAAAACAATTAAACGTGGAAAGTCACCAACATATACAGCCAAAAGCAATATCCTTGTTTTCGCACAAAAATGCAATACCAAGGCAGGTAATATTGATTTATCCCTTGCACAATATTTGGATGAAACGAAAATTGGGAAATATCCAGAAGAAGAATTTATGTTGGATAATGATATTGTTTTAAACTCTACTGGTAATGGTACGCTTGGTAGAGTTGGAATATACCATTATAGTGATAATCCAAATGGATATCTCGTTGTTCCAGACTCTCACGTCACCGTAATAAGGGCCAGCAATTATATCTCTGTTAAGTTTGTATTTTATTGCTTGAAATACTATCAGCCACGCATGGAGAAACTTGGTTCTGGTTCTACAAACCAGACAGAATTAAGTGCAGAAATTGTAAAAGCCCTTCTTTTTCCTCTTCCACCCCCTTGCCGAGCAAAAGCGCATCGTAGAAAAACTGGAACAGTTGCTGCCGCTGTGTGATCGGTTGAAAAAACAGATAGTCTAAGCAGTTGGTATTCGTTATGCAGAGGAAAAAGAGGTGGATTTCCGTGACAAATATGCCGCAAACGCTATACCACTATACAAGTCTTGAAACCCTTGCTTTGATCCTTACAAACAAAAGTCTTTGTTTTAATACCCTGCTGAATGTGGACGATATCGAAGAGGCCGAGACCTCTGATATGGGGTTGTTGGGCAAGTATGTATATGTGAGTTGCTGGACGGATGAGGCGGCAGAATCCATACCAATGTGGCAGCTCTATACCCCAAATATGCATGGGGTCAGAATACAGCTTCCGATTTTTCCATTTAAAGAGCATCATTATAAAGCCGGTGAGCTGCACTTTAAGGAAAATACAACATCGTATATTGATCTGAAAAAAGTGTTTGATGACAATAAGGCATTGATCTGCGGCAATTACCCGGAACTGGTTCAAATCACATATACAACTGATAAAACATTATTACATCCAAGAACAAAATTTGGAGATTCCTTAGACGATTTCAAATCTGTGCTTGGTAACAGCAGCACAGGAAAACAACAAAGCAAAACTACAATCCGTTTTAAAGAGTTGGGGAGATATAAAAATGTCGATTGGCAGTTTCAAAAAGAATGGCGCTATTGGTTGTTTATGGCTCCGCTAGTGATAGGCACTTCAAGTCAAATAACGCCGAAAACAACCGTGGATCTTTATAGCCTTCTCCAAGATAAGGATGCCAGGCCACCCTATGAACGGTTTTTTGTCGATCTATCCGAGGAAGCCATTTCCCAAATGCAGATTGTTTTTGGTCCTCGTATGACAGAAGCCGAAAAGATTTTGGCAAAGCATCTCTTACGAGGAAGTGGTCTGGATGGTAAATGGAAAGAAAGTGCATTGCGAATCCGATAGACATGGACTAAAATTGCCGGACAAGGAGCAACAGGGGAACGTGCCCACCCTTAGGAGAATAAGCATATTTGTCGTGTTGATATCGTCGCATATCCCTGCCCACGCTCTGCAAAACCGGCCGTCATTCTTGCGCATCCCAGGCGGCAATCCCTCCGCCCGTTTTTCTGCCGGTCCAAGCAGGACATAAACCGCATCGCCCGCCCCGCTTCCCCCGTCAGCCGCGCCAGCAGGTATAACACACTACACCTTGCAAGCAAGGTCGTGTGCCAAAGGGGAGGCATAGGCCCCCTTTGGAAACCCCCG